>DURQ01000090.1 GCA_012840725.1 Bacillota bacterium | reverse complement strand
GTGGATTATAATATACAGGTAGAGCTGAGCGACTATTACAGTGTTCTAGCTATGATTTCAGTGGGTGATGCGCCTGAAAGCGCCGCCAAGCTCGTCCATGCGGTGCGGGACATTGCAGCGCGCCGGGCTCACCTGGGCGGAAAGCCCCTGCCCCACCACAATCTCGTTTTTCCCGACCTTCCTCCCGCAGCTTTCACCCTGCGCGCTGGGTTTTTCCAGGATAAGGAACTCGTTTCCCTGGAACAGGCAGCGGGGAGGGTGAGCGGGGGATTCCTAACACCCTATCCGCCGGGAGTACCGCTGATCGCTCCGGGAGAGGTCTTCACCAAAGAGATCGTTGAATTCACTCAGTGGCTTGCCGGGATCCGCTGGCCGATCAGGGGATTGATGGCTGGGCAAAAGGTTCTGGCGATAAAGGATAACGGGGGTCTCTGCAGAACAGTACGGTAAGGAGAATCTATCTATGCGCAAGGGATTGTTCATCACCCTCGAAGGTGTCGATGGGGTTGGCAAGACTACCCAGGCCCTGCTTCTCAAGGCCTATCTGGAACAGAAAGGCCATGAAGTCGTGCATACTTTCGAACCCGGAGGGACTGCTCTGGGCAGCAGCATCCGCCAGCTCCTGTTAGATCCCAGCCACAAAGAGCTGTCACCCATGACTGAGATTCTCCTTTACGCGGCCGACAGGGCTCAGCACGTGCATGAGACGGTGCGGCCTGCGCTGGCGGATGGGAAGACTGTCATCTGTGAGCGGTTCGTCGATTCCTCCCTGGCTTACCAGGGATATGGCTTGGGACTGGATCTGGATGCCATTAGGTCAGTGAATCACTGGGCAACAGGGGGGGTGGTTCCGGACCTGACGCTCTACCTTGATGCCGATCCGGAAGAGTGTCTGGCCAGGACCAAACCCGATCGTATTACCGAGCGCGCTTTGGAATACTACGCCCGTGTTCGGGCGGGATTTTTGACCATAGCTGAAGCTGAGCCCCAGAGGTTTTTGGTGATCTCTGCCGCGGGTTCCCGTGAAGAGGTGGCTTCCCGGGTGCTGCAGGCTGTGGAGGGAGTGTTGGTATGAAACTCTTGGTCACGATAGTGCAGGACCAGGATGTTCCTGCCTTGATCGAAGCCCTGATGGAGAACGGGTTCCGGGCTACGAAGCTCGCCAGTACCGGCGGATTCCTCAGGGCAGGTAACACCACGCTGTTGATCGGTGTGGAAGACGAACGCGTGGATGCGCTGCTTGATTTGATCCGCCAAACATGCAAGGGGAGCGAGCGGGGAACTCCCGCCGTCCACGTGGGCGGAGCAACCATCTTCAGCGTTTCTGTAGAGAGGTTTGAGCGGATTTGAGGGTGAGTAAGGCAGGGGCGCGCCGGGATGGAACACTGCTCAAGAGCAGGCGCCGTTCAACAAGTGCCCCAGCAGAGCCCGTGTTCGGTGAGGTGCTGCGCGCCGAGCAGACCCCAGAGTTGGATCTGGAAACGGCCTTGAGAGAAATCGAGGAGTACGGCCGGCGGCTGGAGCAGAGCCCGGTTTTGGCCAATCTACTCCGCTACAAAAAGAAGGTCGGGGATCTGCTGCGCTTCGTGATCGAGCGGTCCTATGCCGTGCAGGAGAGCAGCTCTTACGATCCCCAGGGACGCAGGCGCTTGTTCGTCTTGGTGGAGACCATCAACCAGAAGTTAGAGGCGCTGGTCCAGGATTTCCTGGCCAAGCACGGGCCTCCGCTGGACTTGGTCAGCCGCTTGGATGAAATTCGCGGCCTGCTCTTAGACCTGCACATCTGAGGTGAGCTGCGTGAACCTTGATGAGATCATCGGCCAGACTGTCCCGGTCTCCATCCTCAAGCACGCCCTCAAGACGGATACCCTGGGACATGCTTACCTGTTTTCCGGGGAAGAAGGCGTCGGCAAAGAGACTGTGGCCAGGGCCGTGGCTGAGGAACTGGCGGCCAAAAAAGGGGGCCTTTCCAGCTTGTACGTGCTCGGAGGCGAAGGCTCCATCAAGTTGGATGAGATTCGCAGTCTGCGCCAGACAGCCACCCTGGCCGCCACGGCCAGCACGGTCTGGCTGATCCTGGATGCAGAGCGCATGACTCCAGAAGCGGGCAACGCACTCCTGAAAACCCTGGAAGAGCCAGTTCCCCACACTCATTTTTTCCTCACCACCACCAAGGTTCAGAGCATGCTTCCCACGATCGTCTCTCGCTGCCAGCATCTTCAATTCAGGCGTATCCCGGAAGAAGAGATCTGCAGATGGCTGGCGAAACGCACGCAGCGCAGCCCCGAGGATGAGCAGATCCGCACCATCGCCAAGCTGGCCCAAGGATCTCTTGGCAGAGCGATGGCCTACTGGGAAGGCTCTCTATTGGAGGAAAGGGAAGCCATCATCGATAAACTCAGGCGGGTACCTCGCGCAAGCTACGCTGCGGTTCTCGGCCTGAGCCAAACCTGGCCCGAAAATCGGGAGAGGATCGATCAGGAGCTGGATGTGTTCCTGGAATGGCATCGCGATCTGCTCACCGTGAAGAACGGCATTGACATTCCTCTCTACAACCCCGGTTATGAGCAGGAACTGAAGCAGATCAGCGCACTATATACCAACGAAGCTCTGTTTGCAATACTTGACACCATCCTTGAGATGAAGAAGGCCATCGCAGGCAACGGCAGGATCCGTTTTTGTCTGGGGTACCTGCTGCTGATGATGAAAAGAGGAGCGTTGACTTGATGGTAACTGTTGTAGGAGTCCGGTTCAGAAGAGCCGGTAAGATATATTACTTCAACCCTGGAGAACTGAAGATGGCAGCTGGAGATGGCTGCATCGTCGAGACATCCCGGGGAGTGGAGTTCGGAAGAGTAGTTGTGGGACCAAGGGAGGTACCGGAAGAGGAAGTGGTGCAGCCGCTGAAGCAGGTGATAAGATGCGCCACTTCAGAGGATTACGATCGAGTGGAACGTAACAGGCAGCGGGCTCAGGAAGCGTTTGAAATCGCCCTGGGCAAGATTTCCGAGCACGGTCTGCCCATGAAGCTCTTGGAGGCGGAGTACACTTTAGATGAGAGCAAGCTCATCTTCTCGTTTACAGCCGAGGGGCGGGTCGACTTTCGAGAACTGGTCAAAGACCTCGCAGCCATTTTCCGCACCAGGATTGAGCTGCGCCAGGTTGGAGTGCGCGATGAAGCCAAGCTGCTTGGCGGACTCGGGCCCTGCGGGCGCGATCTCTGCTGCGCCAGTTTTCTAGGGGATTTCGAGCCTGTTTCCATCAGGATGGCCAAAGATCAAAACCTCTCGTTGAACCCTGCCAAGATCTCAGGAGTGTGCGGCCGACTCATGTGCTGCCTGAAGTTCGAGTGCGACACCTACCGGGAATGCAAGGAGACCTTCGGTGAAGCCGTGCCCGAGCTTCTGCCTGATGAGTATTACGAAGATGTGGAGACAGAAGACGATTACTACGTCGAGCTTCTCGGTGAAGACGGCATCGCCGAAGTGGATTACCAGCTCATGGTAGAAGCAGCCGAGGTTGAGCAGTCTGTGATCGGCGATCTTGAGGGGAAACCCGAAAACGGCGAAAAATCCAAGAAGCGGGGCAAGTCCAAAAAGCGCCACTCCAAAGGCCCAAAGAAGGATGGGCAGCCCAACGCTAAGGAAGCTCCGAAAGAGGGAGCGAAAGAGAATTCGAAGGCCAGCAAGGCCAAGGTCGAAAAGGGACAGCGCAAGACGCAGAAGGGGAAACCCAACGGTCAGAAGGCCGGAAAGAGCGACCCTGAAACCAAAGGCCCCAACGCCAATCGCGCAGCCAACTGCGGCAACGGAAGCACCGACGACAAAGGCAAGGATGCTGAGAACGGAAACGGTGCTCAGGGAAGCAAAAAGAAAAGGCGGCCCAAACCTAGAAGACCGAAGACCAAGCCTGAACAGGCTGCAGAGAAGGCTGAGTAGCCATGCTCTACGTTTGTCCGACTCCCATCGGTAACTTAGAGGACATTACCCTGCGGGTGCTCCGTGTCCTGCAGGAGGTTGACCTGATCCTTGCGGAAGACACCCGCCGCACCGGTCAGCTCCTGCACCACTACCAGATCCCCCGCCCTGTGGAGAGTTTCCACGAACACAACGAGAAGGATAAGACCGCGAGGGTCCTGGAGAAGCTGCGCCAAGGCCAGGATATTGCCCTCGTCTGTGATGCGGGAACGCCGGGCATCTCCGATCCCGGCGCGTTTCTGCTGCATGCTGTAATTGAGGAAGGACTTCCCTTGGAGGTCCTGCCAGGCGCCAATGCCGCTCTGCTGGGTTTCCTGCAGAGCGGCTTGCTCTGCCCGCGGTTTGTCTTTTACGGGTTCCTTGCAAGCCGCCGGCCGGAGCGCCTGCGGGAGCTGGAGCAGTTGAGTGCTCTGCCCTATCCGATCATCTTCTACGAAGCGCCCCACCGCCTGCAGGCGATGCTTGCTGATCTGCTGGCCGTTTTTGGGGACCGCAGAGCGAGCGTATCCAGGGAGTTGACGAAACACTTCGAAGAAACGCGCCGGGGACCGCTAAGTGAACTTGTGGCCTACTTTTCGGAGAGCAAACCGCGGGGTGAGTTCGTGGTTACGGTGGCGGGGGCTGAAGAGGTTAAGGAGGAAAAAAGCGAAGACGATATCCTTCGTGCCCTGCAGGAGCTTATGGCAGGGGGCCTCAGCCGCAAGAGCGCTGTCAGCCAGGTGAGTGAAGAATACCGCCTTCCAAGGAACTACGTCTATGGTTTAGCCTTGCGGCTCAAGCGTCAAGATCAGGATTGAAGGTTGGTCCTGCACTTCTTGCAGATTCCCTTATCCATGTACTTTTCCACATCCTGGTCCGAACCACAGAAGATGCAGACCGATGAAGACTTGCGCAGAACGATGTTGTCATCCTGCACGAAGATCTCCAGGGGATCCTGCTCGCCAATGCCCAAACTCCGTCTGAGCTCTATGGGTAATACGATGCGGCCTAGGTCGTCGACTTTGCGGATAATGCCTGTGGACTTCAATGATCTCCCTCCTCACCGTAATAACAAAAATGGCTTTCCTTGGCACATTCATTATACTTGTTTTGGAAGGAGACGTCAATTTTTGTCAGTAGGATTTTGGGGCGTTCTTAAGGCATTCCCGGAGCGTATCGCCCCTAAGACCCACCCTCGTGGACTCCAGAGTGAGGACGTCGTGAGGCTGCACATTGCCCAGGTTCACGTTGGGCCCCAAGTGTACCAGCAGGTAGTTGTGCTGGCTCGTCTGGGGGGCTTCAAAGATGAGGTGGCTGTGATCCCGCACCCCGTCAATCAGGGCCTGAAGCAGCTCTGAATTGACCTTACCCCGCTCATCGTAGATGCCCACCCCTTGACCCGAATCCCTTCCTTCGATGATCACCTTCTCGGCACCGCTCTCCAAGTCGGCGAAGATCTGCTCCACCGCCCGCATCGGATCGATCTTCACCGACGGATCCTTTTTCCCAATCTCCGACACCACTCCGAATCCTGCATCCCTGGCCATCCTGATGTATTGCCTGCGCTGCTGCGGCGAAAGGTCGATCGTGCCTTCCGATACTTCGATGTAGGTGAAGCCCAGCTCCTTCGCCCTGTGCAGGAACTCTGCGGTGCAGCCTTGAAAGACCGCGATTTCAAACAGGGTGCCGCCTGGGTAGACCTCGAGGTTGAACTCCTTAGCCATGGCGATCTTCTCTTTCATCAGCTTGGACGGGTAAAGTGCAGAGCTGCCAAAAGCAATCTTCAAAAAGTCGATGTGGTCGGCAGCCATCTCCAGAAGATCAAGAGTTTCCCTTAAGCCCAGTCCCTTGTCGATCACCATCGTGATCCCGCTGGTGCGGGGCTTGATCAACCGCCGAGTTTCCGGCAGCTCGACAACGGAATGCCATGCACCTCTGCTCACAGCCGTAGCCATTGGGTTCCCTCCTAGGAAATTCGTCCTACTCTGCAGTGTATGCACCTGCTGGTGGAGGGGTGATGGCAAAAAGGGCGACGAGTGCTGTGATTACCGCCAGCGCAGCAGAGCTCAGGAACAGGAACCACTTACCAAGCTCCAGGGCCAGTCCGAAGGTGGGCGGCCCGATGGCCACCCCGAAGAAGCGTACCGTGCCATAGAGGCAGGTGATGATCCCCCGGCGGTCCGCACTGGTGGCCCCAGTGATCAGCGAGTTGATGGGAGGAAGGACGATGCCGATTCCAATACCCAAGAAGAACAGTACGGTCATATAGGGGACAAGCTTGGTAAAGAAGGGCTGCAGCGCGAGGCACGCGGCCACGGCAAACATGGCTCCAACAATGATCGGCTTCCAGAGGGAGCGTTTCTGTGCGAGGTACAAGCCGCTGAGATATGAAGTAAGTGCCATGGAAAAAACGGGCACAGCAAGGACAAACCCCTTGACCAGACCGAACAGGTGGTAGGTGGACTCGAGTACATCGGAAACGTAGCTCAAGACTCCAAAGAGCAGGAAGAGCGCGACCATGCCCACCAAGTAGCAGGCGATGAGATGGGTTGCCTGTTCGCGAAACACCTCCTTAACCTTGCACCAGTACTGGGCGAGGCTGTCTTTGGAAAGGTTCTGCTTCTTTTCTGGAACGAGCAGCCACACGCCGATGGCGATGGGGAAGGCCAGGAGGCCGTAGGCAAAGAAGGGAGCATACCAGGAGAGCAGGGCGATGAGGGAGCCCAGAATCGGGCTCAGCACCTTTCCCAAGCCGTTGGCTGCCTCCAAGAGCCCAAGGGCCTTGGTCCGCTCGCTGCTCTGAAAGGTGTCACCGGTGAGGGCCATGGCCAGCTGGTAGGTGCCGCCGGCGCCGGCACCCTGTACGGCCCGTCCGAAGAGGAGCAGGTAGTAAGGCTTGCGCAGTGTCAAGGCAGCAAAGCCGCAGATCAACCCTCCCAAGCCGTACACAAACAGAGCCGGGACCATGATCGGCTTGCGCCCGAAGCGGTCCGAGAGAAATCCCGCCAAGGGGATGAGCAGGCCCGCCGGGATGGAGAAGAAGGTAACGATTAGGCCCACCTGGAACTGGGTGAGTTCCATGGCCTTTTTCATCTGGGGAAACACCGGGATCAACATGGAGTTCCCCAACACCATGACAAAGGGAACTCCACACAGTACAGCGAACTGGAGCGCGGTCTTCTTCTTCAAGGCTTACCGCCTTTCTGCCTTGCTTTGCCCATAGTATGCTTGACGTCAAAGCCTTCTACTCTTGACAAAGCATGGGATAAAGGCTAAGATTTCAATAGCTGTATAGGTCAAGGCGATGAATGGAAGAGTAGGTCTAGGAAGTCTCCCCAGAGAGTCAGGGGTGCTGCGAACCTGATGAGAAGACCTAGGCTGAAGATGATCCAGGAGCAGTGGGCTGAACTAGCAGTAGGTTCACCGGAGGGGCCCGATATCGCACCGCTACGAGGCCGTTGGCGCCGTTTGAGCGCGCCAGATGGTGAATTTGGGTGGTACCACGTGAGCAGGAGCTCTCGTCCCGAGGGGATCGAGGGCTTTTTTCATTGCCAGACGAGGAGGATGGAACCGTGAGCGCCAAAGAACGTTTTTACGTAACAACTCCAATTTACTATCCCAGCGATAACCTGCACATCGGCCATGCTTACACGACTACAGTGGCCGACTCATTGGCCCGGTGGCATCGTTTTGCCGGAAGGGAAGTGTACTTCGTCACCGGTTCTGATGAGCACGGGCAGAAGATTCAGAGGGCCGCTGCGGCCAAGGGGGTCACGCCCAAGGAGTATGTGGACGTGATCGTGGCCTCCTTCAAGGATCTGTGGGAGAAGCTGAACATCACCTACGATGATTTTGTACGCACCACCGACGATCGGCACACCAAGGCCGTTCAAGCCGTCTTCCAGAAGATCTATGAAAAAGGCGATATCTACAAGAGCGCCTATGAAGGCTGGTACTGCACGCCCTGCGAAACCTTCTGGCTGGAGAGCCGCCTGGAAGATGGGAAGTGCCCGGACTGTCACCGCCCGGTGGAATGGGTTAAGGAGGAAAGCTACTTCTTCCGCCTGTCCAAGTATGCCGACCGCCTGCTCAAGCACATTGAGGAGCATCCCGAGTTCATCCAGCCCGAGACCAGGCGGAACGAGATGGTGAACTTCATCAAGAGCGGCCTGGAGGATCTCTGCATCTCCCGCACCACCTTTGACTGGGGGATACCGGTTCCCTCTGATGAGCGCCATGTGGTCTATGTTTGGTTCGACGCTCTGACGAACTACCTCACCGCCTTGGGTTACCCTGAACAGACCGAACTGCTCGATAGGTTCTGGCCGGCGGACCTGCACCTGGTGGGCAAAGAGATCATGCGCTTCCATACCATTGTCTGGCCCATCATGCTGATGGCACTCGATCTGCCTCTGCCGAAGACCGTGTTCGGCCACGGCTGGCTGCTTTTTGACAGCGATAAGATGTCCAAGTCCAAGGGCAACGTGGTAGACCCCATCGCGCTCATGGCCGAGTTTGGCGTGGATCCGATCCGCTACTTCCTCCTGAGGGAGATCTCCTTCGGTCAAGACGGCAACTTCTCCCGTCGGGCCCTGATCGAAAGGACCAATGCCGATCTGGCCAACGACCTGGGCAACCTGCTCAACCGCACCCTGTCCATGCTCAACCGCTACTGCGCTGGAGTAGTGCCCCAGCCGGCCGGTGAGCTCAAGGAGATCGACCAAGATTTGATCTCCTATGCGAGCGGATTGGCGGAGAAGGTCGACGGCCTGATCAAAGAACTCAAGATCAACGAAGCCCTGGCCAGCATCTGGAGGTTGGTGGGCAGAGCAAACAAGTACGTGGATGAGCGTGCTCCCTGGAACCTGGCCAAACTGGAGGACAAGGGTGAGCTGGGCACCGTCATGTACAACCTCGTGGAGACCCTGCGCGTCGTGGCGCTCCTGGTCAAGTCCTTCATACCTGAGACAGGGGCCAAGATCTGGGCTCAGCTTGGGCTGGAAGGCTTGGAAAGCTGCACTTTAGCCGATGCAGCCTGGGGGCTGCTGCAGCCCGGCACGCAGACGCGCAAGGGAGATCCCATCTTCCCCCGCATTGAGGTGGAAAAGGAGGCGCCAGAACCGGTGCAGGAGAAACAGGAAAAGCCAGAGCAGCCCAAGATCGAAAAGGCTGCGCCCGCAGCCCCGGAAGGCGTGCTGATCGGGATTGAAGACTTCATGAAGTGTGAACTGGTAGTGGCCGAGGTACTGGCAGCGGAGCGGATCCAGGGTGCTGACAAGCTCCTGAAGCTGCAGGTAGATGTGGGCAGCGAAAAGCGGCAGATCGTTGCCGGGATCGCCCTGCACTACAAACCCGAAGAACTGGTAGGCAGGCGGATCATTGTGGTGAAGAACCTCAAGCCCGCCAAACTCCGGGGTGAGCTGTCTCAGGGTATGCTCCTGGCGGCCACGGCACCCGATGGGCATCTGGAGATCGTGAGCGTATCCGCAGCCATACCCGCTGGGAGCAAGGTGAAGTAGGATGGTGGGCATGATTGACAGTCACGCCCACCTAAATGACCCTCGCTTTGCAGAAGACCTGGCCGATGTTGTGCTGCGGGCCAGGGAGGCGGGTGTGACTGAGATCGTGAATGTGGGCTACGATCTGACCTCTTCAGAGGCCGCAGTGCAGCTGGCAGAGGGTTTTCCCGGCCTCTGGGCGGTGGTCGGACTCCATCCCCACGATGCCAAACTGTGGAACGAGGAACTGGAGTCTCGCCTTGAGGAGCTCGCCGGACACCCCAGGGTTCTGGCTATCGGCGAAGCTGGGCTTGACTATTACTACGACAACTCTCCCCGGGAAGAGCAGCGCGCTGCTTTCCGCAGCCAGCTGGCACTGGCAGAGCGGCTCGGGCTGCCGGTTGTGATCCATTCCCGTGAAGCGGCCCAAGACACCCTGGAGATTCTCAGGGAGCATACCCAGGTGGAATGTCTTCTGCACTGTTACTCAGGCAGTGCCGAGACGGCCAGGACCTATCTGGAAATGGGCCATTACTTCTCTTTTGGCGGGCCGATCACGTTCCAGAACGCGAACAGGCTGCGCAGCGTGGTGGCAGAGATACCGCTGGAGCGGATCCTGCTGGAAACGGACTGCCCGTATCTGACCCCCCATCCGCATCGGGGGAAACGCAATGAGCCAGCCTATCTCGGCCTTATCGCCGGGAAACTGGCAGAGATCCACGGAGTCTCCGTGGAAGAGGTGGTGCGGATCACCGCGGCAAATGCCAGGAGGTTTTTCCGCATGCCTGTTGAGGAGGACAGCAGATGACAGTAATTGCATTGGTGGGTACCCAATGGGGTGATGAGGGAAAGGGGAAGATCACCGATGTCCTGGCCGCTCGGGCCGATATGGTCGTGCGCTACCAGGGCGGGAACAACGCAGGCCATACGGTGGTTGTAGGCGATCAGACTTACAAACTGCACCTGATCCCTTCGGGCATAATCTCCCCTGGGACCACCTGCATCATCGGGAACGGAGTGGTTGTGGATCCCAAGGTGCTCTGCACCGAGATCGAGTCCCTCCACGCAGCGGGCGTGTCCACGGCCAACCTCTATGTGAGTGAACGGGCCCAAGTGATCATGCCCTACCATCGGGCCCTGGACAAGCTGGAAGAAGACCACAGGCTGTTGAGGATCGGCACCACCGCCCGCGGCATCGGCCCAGCTTACGTGGATAAATACATGCGCATCGGCATCAGGATGATTGATCTTACGTGCCCGGAGCGCTTTGAACGGCTTCTTGATCAAGCCTTGGCCTTCAAGAATCCCCTTCTGCAGAAGGTGTACGGCCATCCTGGATTCAGCAGGGAAGAGATCTTAGAGGAGTACCTGGAGTACGGCCGGGTTCTCGCACCCATGATTACCGACACTTCGCTTCTGGTAGATGCAGCCCGGGAGAAGGGCTTGAACATCCTTCTAGAGGGTGCGCAGGGAACTCTTCTGGACATCGACCACGGCACCTATCCCTTTGTGACTTCGTCCAACCCCACCGCGGGCGGCGCTGCTCCCGGAGCCGGGATCGGGCCAACCCAGATCGATCAGGTGATCGGAGTGGTGAAGGCCTATACCACCAGGGTGGGTGAGGGCCCGTTCCCCACAGAACTGAAGGACGCTACAGGCGATCTGATCCGGGAGCGGGGCAGAGAGTACGGCACGACAACGGGCAGGCCGCGCCGGTGCGGCTGGTTTGATGCGGTGATGGTGCGCTACGCCGTTAGGGTTAATGGCCTAACTGGTCTGGCGGTCACCCTTCTCGATGTGCTGGACGAACTGGATGAACTGAAGGTCTGCGTGGCCTACGAGTACCGCGGCGAACGCCTGCACCACCTCCCCTCAGATCTGGAGATCCTTAAAGAATGTACGCCTGTCTATGCGACTCTGGCCGGTTGGAAAGAGCCGATCAGCGCGGCGCGGGAGTATGGCGCGCTTCCAGAGGGCACCCGGGCCTATCTGGAGTTCATCGCAGAGCAGGTTGGCTGTCCGATCCAGATCGTCTCTGTCGGCCCGCGCCGGGATCAGACCATCTTCCTTGATCCGGTAATAAAATAGGAAGTTCGCGGCGAACGCTTGACAAACAAGCCAGGTTGCGCTAATATATGCACTGTGACCTGTGAGCCATTAGCTCAGCAGGTAGAGCACCGGACTTTTAATCCGGGTGTCCCGCGTTCGAATCGCGGATGGCTCACCAGCAATTTGCCCCCATCGTCTAGCGGCCCAGGACATCGCCCTCTCACGGCGAAGACACCGGTTCAAATCCGGTTGGGGGTACCAAATCGCTAACAATTAGAGTTCAGCCTCGGCTGAACTCTTTTGGTATAAGAACCCTCCTTTTCACTCATATTATGGACGAAGGAGGGACCAGGCGTGAATCGGACACTTGGCTTAGTCATTGTGCTCTTGGTCATTCTCGGTGTAGCCATCTACATAAACGCCCAGCGTCAAGCCGGTGCTGATTGGAAAGATGGTACCTATGTGGCCCGTTCGGAACCAGATGAACGGGGCTGGTTTGGCGAAATCGAGATTCAGATCAAAGACGGTAAAATAACGAGCGTCAACTACGAGGAACTGAACCAACAGGGAAACCGTAAAGGACCCGACTACCCGTATCCGGCGGGGCCCGGATCCCACGATGATTACGAGCAGAGGTTGATCTCTTCACAAGATCCTGAGGAAGTGGAGGCCATAAGCGGAGCGACACAGACCCGGGACCGTTTTGTAGATGCCGCTAAGAAGGCACTTCAGAAGGCGGAAGAAGGAGATCAAAGCAGGCCCCCAGCCATCGAGCCGCCGCCACCAGTACAGGAACCGGGTCAGATGGGTGCCGGCTGGCGTGACGGCACTTACACTGCCCGCACCGAGTTCGATGATTACGGGTACTATGGTGAGATTGAACTGGTGATCTCCGACGGGCGGATCACGGAAGTTCGTTATGACGAGAAGGACCGGGAAGGGAACCCCAAGGGGGACAACTATCCCTATCCCCAGGGGCCTGAATCGGAGGATCGCTACGAAGAGCAGCTCCTAGAGACTCAAGACCCTGAGAAGGTTGAGGTCATCACCGGTGCCACCCAGACTTGGGAGCGTTTCAAGGAAGTGGCCAAGGAAGCCCTGGGGCAGGCCAGCGGTGAAGATATGAACAATCAGGGGCAGATGCAGACAGGGTAGAAGTGCGGGGGTTATGAGACAATGAAAAAGGTGCAGTCTGGACTTTCAGCCTGCACCTTTTTTTCTGCACAAAAAAGGCTACACCCACTCACGCGAGTATAGCAGTTCGGCTGTGTGAAAATGGAGCTGGCGGGGGGACTCGAACCCCCGACCTATTGATTACGAATCAATTGCTCTACCGGCTGAGCTACGCCAGCAAAAAAATGGAGCGGATGACGAGGATCGAACTCGCAGCCCTCGGCTTGGGAAGCCGATGCTCTACCATTGAGCTACATCCGCTTTTCGCTTTCAATTATAGGCAAAAGGCGCCCGGAGATCAAGGGGGTGATGAAGGAAAATGCTCGGCTGCAGGCGAAGTATTGCCACCGCAGAAAGGTGTGATCAGGTTGGCGACAAAGCGAGCTGCCTGTTTTCTTTTGCTCTTCTTTTTGCTTTTTCCCCTTTTGCTCCCTGCCGGGGCCGAAGCCAGGGATTACATCGAGATCTGGCCTGAAGGATGGTCGGAGGTAACCCGCCTCTTCCCAACCAGTATATTCACTGATCGGTTTTTTGCTGTGCATGATCGGGAAGGGACAAGCTTCCTGAGCGCCGACGGCCGCTATTTCAAAGAACTTGACCTCACGTACCGCCTGCTTCGGGACGGTGTCTTTGTGGAAGAAGTGGTGCTGCGCTCCCGTGCTCAGCTGGACAGCATCTTCCTCGGCCTGGATGGGGAAGGCGGGCGTCACGCTGCCTGGCTGGAGGAGTCGCCGGCTGGGTACAGCATCTACTATACCACCTTTGGCGTCCCTTACTCGGGACACGAGCAGATGACGGTATTGACTGCCCAGGACATTGTCCAAGACCTTGCGGGTTTCCAGGATGGAGACACAACCCATCTCGCCTGGTCTCAGAGGGCTGGGGCTTACCAGATTCACTACGTCCAAGTTTCGGGCGGAAAGGTTTCCGCAGTTGAGCAGATCACCGAGACCGATGGGATGTCAGTCCGCCCCAGCCTCGCCGTGGATGAGCAGGGGACGGTACACCTGGCTTGGATGGAAACGGGGCCAGCGGGAGTGGAAATAAGGTACAGCCGGCGCGCCGAAGACGGTTGGGCTGCCCCCGTCAAAGTGGGTGATGGGGCCGTACAGGATATCCAGCAGGGGGGCTTGATCGCCATGGCTGCTTTTGCCGGTGAGGTGCACCTAGCTTGGGCCGCCCTGCCCCGGGGCGGGAGCAGGCTGAGCGTTTTCCGTGCCGTGATCCCCGCCGATGGCATCCCAACAGCGCCCGAGGTCGTTGCCCCGGGCAGCAGACCCCGCTACGTCCAGGGGGTGGCCGTTCCAGAACTGGTCTGGCAGAGTGTTGGGGCCTTCGGCGCCGAAATCCATTTTCTGCCCAGAGACGGAGAAGCGGTCAACCTCACTGTGGGACGCCGGGGAGCCTTTCGCCCTGAGGCCTATGCCGACGGAGACCACCGCTACATTTTCTGGCTGCACGCCGATGCGGACGGGGGTTATCAGGTTTTCGGGATCAACAACGAGTTCCCCAAAGCGATCTCGCTGTGGCGCAGGATGGGGATCGACGAGGAAGCCCCCTTGTATCACCTGGGTTTTCTGCTCGTCAGCACCCTGATGCTGGCTGCGGTGTTTACAGCGGCAAACTTGGGGGTACTCGTGCTGGCAGCGGCTGTGTACAGCCTGATCCAGAAGATCGAGCGTTACCGCCGCCAGCCCCTTTTTTACCAGGTTGCCCTTCTGGCCGCTCTGGTGTTGGTTATCCGGAGGCTGCCCGTACCCGCCGTGCATCCGCAGTCTTTTGGGGTGGGGCATCACGCCCTCTGCGCGGCTGCTGCCACATTGGGTACCTGGCTCCTGCTGCGGAGAGTCCAGCAGCGTGGTCTGCTTTTCACCATGGCCGCGCTAGTTATCTGGATGCTCCTGTTCCAGTTCACGGCACTCATCCCCCAGAACATCTTGGTCTAGAGGAGGCTTTGCCATGCGAACTAAACTCGGCGGGAAACCCGGTTGGAAAGTGACTGGCAGTGCCGTCCTGGTGCTTTTTGCGAGCTTGGCAGTGGTCCTCGCCAGCTTTGCCCTCGGGGGATTTCCTTTCCGCAGTCAAGTCCCGGCGCAGTTGGTGTGGGCGGAAGTGGCCCTCCTTGCGCTGCTCCTTGGGATCCCGTTATTTCGTTAACTTGTCGATGATGGCCATAACTTCTGCGATCTTGGCATCGGCATTTTCCGTGCCTACAGCTTCCCGCACACAGGTGTTGATGTGGTCGTGCAGGATCTCGTGGTTGATGGTGCGCAGGATGGCCTGGGTTGCCAGGATCTGGTTGGAAATATCCACGCAGTAACGGTCTTCTTCCACCATCCGCAGCAGCCCGTCCAGCTGCCCGCGGGCTGTCTTCAAGAGGCGCGTGATCCTTGCCTTGTCGCTTCTCATCTTCTGCCAAAGAGCCCCTTTTTGTCAGTGATGGAAACCACCTCGTAACCTGCGTTGCTCACCGCCTGGATCACCGCTTCCTCGTTCCACTCTCCGTCCACCGAGAGTACTGCTTGACCCTTTTTGTGGTTTACTTCAGCTCTGATCCCAGGCAGGGCGTTTAAGGCCTTTTCCACGCGGTTTTGGCAGTGTTCGCAGCTCATACCTTTGATCTCTACGACCTTCTTCATCATTGGCACACTCCTTCAGTTCTTTGGTGTAAACTTTCTCAGCCGCAGGGCGTTGGTCACAACGAAGATGGAGCTTAGGCTCATGGCCGCTGCCGCATACATCGGGCTGAGCTTCCACCCAAAGAGGGGATAGAACAGTCCTGCAGCGAGGGGGATGCCCAAGCTGTTGTAGAAGAACGCCCAGAACAGATTCTGCTTGATGTTGCGCAGGGTGGCTCTGCTCAACTTCACTGCGGTTACCACATCCCGCAGATCGTTTTTGACTAAGACGATGTCGGCAGATTCCAGGGCCACATCCGTGCCGGCTCCGATAGCGATCCCCACATCGGCGCGGGCGAGGGCCGGGGCATCGTTGATGCCGTCTCCCACCATGGCCACCTTCCTGCCCTGTTCCTGCAGGCGCCGAATCTCACGCTCCTTGTCCTCAGGCAGCACTTCCGCTAGCGCAGACCCCAGGTTTAACTCCCTGCGGATCGCTTCCGCCGTTCGCTTGTTGTCGCCGGTGAGCATAACCACATCAAGTCCCATGCTCTCAAGGGCGGCGATCGCCTGCCTGCTGGTGGGTTTCACCACATCCGCAGCGGCGATCAGGCCCAGGGCGCGCCTTGTGTCAGCAAAGTACATGGGCGTCTTGCCCTCTTCTGCCAGTCTGTCCGCTTCAGCGGCGAAGATGCCCAGCTCGATTTTGTTCTCCTGCATGAAGGCCAGATTGCCGGCAAGGTAGGTTTTACCGCCCAGTTCGGCCCGGATCCCTTTTCCGGGCACCGCCATAAACTCATCAACCGGGGCCGGCTCCAAACCTTCTTGAGCTGCTTTGGCCGTTACTGCTTCGGCCAGGGGATGTTCGGAAGGTTTCTCCAGGGAAGCCGCAAGCTGCAGGAGCTCTTCGGGCTTCAGGTCTGGACCTGGGATCACATCGGTTACTTCGGGGCGCCCTTCGGTAATCGTCCCGGTCTTATCGAGCACAATTGTATCTACGCTGTGAGCCGTCTCCAGTGCCTCCGCAGACTTGATGAGGATCCCGTGGAGAGCGCCTTGACCGGTTCCGACCATGATCGCCACGGGCGTAGCGAGGCCGAGGGCACAGGGGCAGGAGATGACCAGGACGGCTACGGCAGTGGTAAGGGCGAACTCTAAGGGATAGCCCAGCAAAAGCCAGATGATAAAGGCTGCCAAGGCTATGGCCATGACCACCGGCACGAACACAGCACTGATCCGGTCCGCCAGTTTCGCAATGGGCGCTTTGGAAGCACCGGCCTCTTCCACCAGGCGGATGATCTGGGCCAAGGTGGTGTCCTCGCCGATGCGGGTTGCCCTGAACTTAAAGGCCCCAGCTTTGTTGAGGGTAGCGGAGACTACCGGATCGCCTACGGTCTTGGCCACTGGAATGCTCTCTCCCGTGATGGCCGACTCGTCCACAGCTGAACTGCCCTCAATGATGACTCCGTCAACGGGAATGCTCTGTCCGGGCCGGATAACAATGATGTCGCCGACCACCAGATCCGCTGCCGGTATCTCCATCTCCTGCCCATCGCGGATGACTGTGGCCGTTTTGGGGGCAAGGTCCATCAACTTGGCGATGGCATCGCTTGTGCGCCCCTTGGAGCGGGCTTCCAGGAACTTACCCAGGGTGATGAGGGCCAGGATCATGCCGGCAGACTCGAAGTAGAGGTCGTGGCTGTACCTTGCCACCAGATCGAGCTCGCCGTGACCGAGTCCGTAGCTGATCCGGAAGAGTGCGAAGACTCCGTAGACTACTGCGGCTCCCGAGCCGATGGCGATCAGGGAATCCATATTCGGGCTTCTGCGCCAGAGAGTCTTAAAACCGACCTGGAAGTACTGGCGGTTAACAAGCAACACCGGCAGAGTCAAAAGGAACTGCAGAAGCGCCATGGTTCCAGCGTTCTCCAAGCCCAGGAGGAAAGCGGGAACGGGCAGGTGCAGCATGTGCCCCATGGATACGTACATGAGCAGGACCATGAACACCAGAGAGACGACGACGCGCTTTTTCATCTGGGCGATTTCGTCGGTGATGGCGCCCACGGGCGCGGCTTGGGTTCGCTGCTGTTCGGCAGAAGCAGGAGCCGCTGCATAACCGGCATCGCTCACCGCCGCAATGATCCTGCTCGCGTCAAGGGCACTCTCATCGTACTCAACAACCATGACGTTCGCCAGCAGGTTAACGTTTACTGAACTGACGCCAGGTACCTGGCTGACGGCTCGTTCTACCGCCGCAGAGCAGGCAGCGCAGGTCATTCCGCTGACTGTGTATTTCTCTTTTTTCACGTGCCTCACTCCCCACTACACCCCCGGGGGGTGTCCGTAAATCAACTGTACACCATTAGGTTGTGCCCTGTCAAGTGAGTTCACGCTGGCGCGGCCCAGCTTAGGCCAAAGGAAATGCAAGAAAAAAGGAGCAGTTCGCACTGCTCCTTGCCGGCAGGCAGGACTTAGAGCCTGCCCACCAGTTCGATGCCGGGTTTGAGGGTCTGTGCGCCTGGACGCCATTTGGCGGGGCAGACCTGGTCACCGTGTTTTGCCACATACTGAGCTGCCTGTACCTTGCGCAGAAGTTCAGAGGCATCGCGGCCGATGCTGTTGTCGTTGATCTCGTAGGAAACGACCTTTCCCTGGGGGTTGATGATGAAACTACCGCGCAGAGCCATGCCTTCGTCTTCAATGTAGACTCCAAACTCTCTGGACAGCCTGCCCGTGGGATCGGCCAGCATCGGGTATTGGATCTTTTTGATCGTGTCCGAAGCATCATACCAGGCTTTATGCACGAAGTGGCTGTCTGTGGATACGGAGTAGACTTCAGCGCCGATCTTCTGAAATTCCGGATAGAGATCTGCCAGATCACCGAGCTCAGTGGGGCAGACAAAGGTGAAATCGGCGGGGTAGAATACAAAGACGGACCATTTGCCTAGGATGTCAGCTTTGGTTACATCCTTGAACTCACCATTGTGAAACGCCTTTACCTTGAAATCGCTGATTTCTCTGCCGATATGAGACATGCGGATCCTCCCTATAAAAGAGTAATGATTACTGTTAGTAATAATTATACTGTTAGGCAGACCTCTGTCAAGCGGTCTCTACCCTTTTCTGCCGCGAATTTGGTGCGCGTTGAGAGTGTAAACAAACCGTGGAAAGCAGGATCCAATCAGGGTTTCCGCGTACTTTCGGGATGTGAAATCTCCTGATATATGACACATGGCCAATCTGTATCAAGGATGAGCGAACCATGGACATCAAAGGTCGGCTGCACGCTTGGGAGAGAACCATACGGACTTGATTGAAAAGGCGGTCCGATGCGAAACGCTGGAGCAGTTCACCAAACTCGCTGAAGAGACAGCATTGAGCTGGTGCCCGGCGGTGGGTACTGGGACAAATGCAAAAAGGTGATTCCCGATTGCCCGTATGTGTGGTAGAACCGACGCACCTTAGGACGATCTTCTGCGGAACCTCGCCGCAGTCGTGCTTGATCTTTGCGGTTTGAGCTGATATAATTGTTTCGTCACAGGGTGCGCCTATAGCTCAGAGGATAGAGCACCGGCCTCCGGAGCCGGGTGCGCAGGTTCGAGTCCTGCTAGGCGCGCCATCTCTTTAACCAATGCCAAAGACTTTTGCGAGCTCCCTTTCAGGGGGCTCTTTTCACGTCTACTGCGTTGGGGAGGATTTGCCGAAAGGCTGTCCAACTGATCAACTAACGGCTCTGCCGAATGAGAGGAGGACAGAGATGACCGCCAAGATCATCGATGGAAAAGCCATTGCCCAGGAGATCCGGGCCGATCTCGCCAAGCGGGTTGCCGAACTGACGGCTCAGGGCAAGACGCCCGGCCTGCATGTGGTGCTCGTGGGCGACAACCCTGCCTCGAAGGTGTATGTACGCAACAAGCAGAGGGCGTGTGAGGAAGTGGGTATCAACTCCACGGTGCACCGCCTTGCGGAGGACACAACCCGCGAGCAGCTGCTTGGTCTGATCGAGCAGCTGAACGCCGATAGCAAGGTGCACGGCATCCTGGTGCAGCTTCCTCTACCAGCGCATCTCGATGAAGAAGAGGTGATCAACGCCATCTCCCCAGAGAAGGATGTGGACGGTTTTCACCCCAGCAATGTGGGCAAGCTCTACATAGGTACCAAGGGCTTAATCCCCTGCACGCCAGCGGGTGTTCTGGAACTTGTTAAGCGCACAGGAGTGCCGATCGCCGGGCAGAATGTGGTGATCATCGGGCGCAGTAACATCGTGGGAAAACCAGCGGCGGCGCTGTTCCTGCGGGAAAATGCCACGGTGACTATCTGCCATTCCCGTACCAAAGACGTGGCTGCGGAGGCTCGCAGGGCAGATATCCTCATCGCCGCGGTTGGACGTCCCCAGCTGGTGAAAAAGGATTGGGTAAAACCTGGAGCAGTGGTCATTGATGTGGGCATCAACCGGGTCGACGGCGGGATAGTGGGCGATGTGGACTTCGAGGAAGTGAAGGAGGTGGCGGGAGCGATCACGCCGGTTCCGGGAGGCGTGGGACCCATGACTATCGCCATGCTGCTTAAGGCGACGGTGGAAGCGGCAGCTGAGGCCTGAAAGCCGGAGCGAACTGCCGCATAACCGTAACCAGGTGGCGCGCCTGTGAAACTCTTCCCGCAGAGGGGATGGCCCAGCCATAGGTCTTCCTGAAGGGTTCCCTTTCCCAAAGGGGGGCGAAGCAGTTCTCCCATGTGGCCCCTTCGAGCCGATCACACAGAGGAGCCAAGGCTGCGGAGGCGTAGAGCTCCTCTGCCAGGTCTTCTCCGACGATGGCCAGGTCCACCAGGCGCTGCCGCCAGGCAAAGAGCAGTTCTTCCTTGGAATCTGTGTGGCGCAGCGTCCAGGTGAGCTCGTTGGCCAGGAGTTCTGGTTCGAGCCAGTTCTGCAGCGCGGCGAATTCGGCCGCGCTGCTGCACACCCAAAGGGTCAGCTCAGCAGGGGGCTGGGAAACCGCGGCCGGGACAAGCAAAAAGGGCAGGATGAACAGGGGCAGAACAGCCAGTAAGAGCAGCCCAGCGATGAGCAGTGGGTGAGTGCGCGCCGGCGGGGGATCATACGAAGGCGGTCGGGGACTGCGTTCTCTCTCCCGCTTAGCGGCCAGCGCTTCTTTCTTTGTTTGGATGTACTTTTTTTGGGCTTCTATGTAGTCACGGTAGCTCAAGGCCCGACCCCTTTCCTTTGACGTTTCGTAGTATGTCCAAAGGTGGGGAAGGATATTGGTTGAGTGTGTAGTATACATAGGATGACAACTGAATTCGTGAACTGGTGCCGGCCTGTCCAAGCAGGGCAGGGCGGAGAATAGGGAAGTTGGGCTCGGCAACGAGAAACCACGCGGTCCCGCCACTGTATTCAAGGAGCGTTCCATGGGATCCACTCACGTTTGTGGGGAAGGAATGGATACGCGATGACTTGGGAGCCAGGAGACCTGCCAGTTCGGAAGTCGTCAGGACCAACCTTCGCGGAAAGGAGGGTGCTGTTTTTCGTGCTCCCTAGCGACTATGTCCTGGGGTGATTTTTTTCTAGGGGGAATTGCTTTGAGCAGACGGTACCGTATCGTGCTTGTTCTTGTAGTGACAATGACGGCGTTTATGTCAGCCAACGCTTTTGGCGCGGCTCCGCAGCGTATCGTATCCCTCGCGCCCAGCATCACGGAAAACCTGTTTGCCTTGGGCGTGGGCGACCGGGTTGTCGGCGTAACGAGTTGGTGCGACTATCCTGCGGAAACCAAGGAAAGGACCGTGATCGGCGATGCATTGAACCTCAACCTGGAGGTGCTGCTCAGCCTGGAACCGGACCTGGTTGTGGCTGATGCCACTTTGGTGCAGGGACATATGGAGACGTTGAAGGCGTTCGGTATACCCACCTTCGTCATCGCTCCTTCCACCATCGCTGACATCCAGGAGTCCCTTATCGAGCTTGGGAAGGCGGTCGGGGCAGAGGAGCGGGGGAGAGAGCTGGCGGCAGCCATGGCAGCGCGCCTGGAGGAACTGACCGAACGGGCGCAGCGCAGCTTCAGACCGCGTGTCTGGCTCGAAACCTGGAATGACCCGCTGATGACAGTCGGGCCAGGCAGCTTCCTGCATGAGTTGATTGAACTGGCTGGCGGAGAGAACATTGCCCGCGATGCTGACACGCCCTGGCCGATTTTCAGCGAGGAACTGGTGATTGAGCGTGATCCCCAGGTGATCATCCTCACTTGCTTCAACCTGGAAGAGGCCCTGAGCCGCCCCAGTTGGCAGACAACCAGCGCAATGCGGAACGGATATGTCTATGAAGTGAACCCGGACCCCTATGCCCGGACAACTCCCAGGATCTTGGACGCTCTGGAAGAGCTGATCGATATTTTCGACGGAGTTCAACCATGAGCAGGCCTCTGCGCCGCTGGGCAGGAGCGCTTCTCATAGTCTTCGCGGCTGCAGTGGCTGCCACTGCGCTGGGTTCGGTGCGAGTTAACGTGAGAGACGTGCTCGCCATTTTGGCCTCCCGCCTGCCCTGGGTCGGCAGCCTGATCCCGCGCACTTGGTCGGCCGCGCATCAGGCGATCGTGCTGCAGATCAGGCTGCCCAGGGTGCTTCTTGCCCTGGTTGTGGGCGGCGGTTTGAGCGCTTCTGGAGTGCTGTTTCAAGGGAGCCTGCGCAATCCGCTGGCTGACCCGTACATCATCGGTGTCTCCTCGGGAGCATCCTTGGGTGCTGCGGTGGCACTGCTTCTTGTAATCCCCAAGGGCTGGGCCGGATACGCCTCCCTGCCCCTCTTCGCCTTTGCCGGTGCTGTCCTGGCCACTCTGACCGTAGCCAGGTTGGGGCAGCGCCGGGGAAGGCTGGAGCCGACCAGCCTGCTTTTGGCGGGCGTTGCCGTGGGAGCCTTCCTCACCGCAGTCGTTTCCGCACTTATGGTACTGCGCATCGAGAACCTGCAGGATGTCTACCTCTGGTTGATGGGCAGCCTTTCCGGCCGGACCTGGGTTCATCTCTCCATGGCCGCCCCGTATGTCTTCTCCGGCCTGCTTCTGGCTCTGTGGCTCGCCAAAGATCTGAACATCTATCTCCTGGGCGAAGAGGCTGCCCACAGCCTGGGGGTGGATGTACAGCGCGTCCAGCGCCTCGTGCTGATCATCGGATCGCTCATGGCCGCGGCCTGCGTGTCTGTTACAGGCGTGATCGGCTTTGTGGGCCTGATGGTGCCTCACGCCCTGCGCCTTTTGCTCGGGGCAGAAAACCGCAGGCTGATCCTTCATTCCTTCTGGGTTGGGGCCGTTTTCCTGCTGGCGGCGGACACCCTCGCACGCAGTGCTTTTGCCCCGCTGGAAGTCCCCGTTGGGATTGTCACTGCTTTTGTGGGGGGACCCTTTTTCATCTACCTGCTGAAACGAGGCTCGAGCTTCTATGGATAAGATGCGACTGGAAAATGTAACTTTTGCCTATGGGGCGGAGCCGGTAGTGCACGGAGTGAGCCTCAGTATGAAGCCGGGGCATTTCTACGGAGTGGTAGGCCCAAACGGGGCAGGAAAATCTACTCTGCTTAAGCTGCTGGACGGGTTCATCAGGCCGCGGGAGGGCACCGTCTATCTGGACGGGAAGGATCTGCGCACCTTCAGCCTAGCCAGGTTAGCCCGGGAAATAGCTCTCATACCCCAAAGCTCTTATTACTTCCCCTTCACGGTGGAAGAAATGGTGATGCTGGGACGCGCCCCGTTTTACTCCCGCTTGGGGACGCCGAGCGCGCGGGATCGGGAGATCGTCCGTGCCAGTATGGAGATCACCGGCATCGCCCACTTGGCAGGGCGGTTGGCAAGCAGCTTGAGCGGCGGCGAAAGGCAGCGGGTGACCATCGCCCGGGCCTTTGCCCAGGAGACCAAGGTGCTGCTCCTCGATGAGCCCACAACGCACCTGGATCTGGAGCACCAGATCAACACCTGCCGCCTGCTCCAGCGCAAGAGCCGGGAAGGAGTGACTGTGGCAGCAGTGCTCCACGATCTCAACCTGGCCGCCAGCTTCTGCGACCATGTCTTTGTCTTAGCTGAAGGCAGGCTCAGAGAAGAAGGTCCTCCTGAGGAAGTGTTCAAACCAGAACTGATCGCCGAGGTCTTCCGTGTCACCGTTCCACCGCTGCACCATCCCCTAACGGGCCGCCCGATCATCGCACCATAAAAGCAGATCCACGGGGTTATACTACCGGCAGGCAGCTCAAAAGGAGGATGAGGGACGATGAAATGGCGCTCACTCATGGGCCTTGCTCTGCTGGTGTTGGCGGGGTTTCTGCTCTGGTCGGTCTTTTCCCCTGTTGAGGCTCCCCTCGGCGACACCCCCGCTGAGTCTCAAGAACCGCGGGGTAACTGGGAGGAGCCCGTAGTGCAGGTGGTGCAGAAGGTCGGCCCCGCAGTTGTCAAGATCGAGACAACCAGGGAAGTCTTGGTAGACCAGTTCTTTTTTCAGCAGCTGGAAAAAAGGCAGGGAATCGGCTCTGGCGTGATCTACAGGGAGGACGGCTACATCCTCACGAACAACCACGTGGTAGCTGGGGCTGATGAGATACTTGTGCAGCTGGCCGACGGACGCACCTTTACCGGCAAGGTAGTGGGTGGGGATGCCCTGACTGACCTGGCTGTGGTGAAAGTGGAAGCCGAGGGGCTGCCCGTGGCCTCCTTTGCCGATTCCGACGAGCTTCGGGTGGGGCAGGGCGTAATTGCGATTGGCAACCCCCTCGGGCAGGATAACACCGTGACCACAGGCGTGGTCAGCGCAGTGAACCGCGATCTGCTTGTCGATCCCAGGGAGAACCGCTATCTCGAGGGGATGATCCAGACTGATGCTGCCATCAATCCTGGCAACTCCGGCGGTCCCCTCATCGACTACCAGGGCCAGGTGATCGGGGTGACTACGGCTATCATCGAACAGGCGCAGGGGATCGGCTTCGCCATCCCTTCCTCCACGGCAAAAGCTGTGGGCGATCAGATCATCTCCCACGGCAGGCCGCTGCGCCTCGGCGTCTTGGGTGGTTCGCTTACTCCTGCGCTGGCCAAGAGCATTGAGGAACAGGTGGGTTTGGACCTGGCGGTGAACCGGGGGGCGTTTATCACGAGGGTGCTGCCCGATACTCCCGCAGCGGCCGCAGGCCTGGCCGAGGGAGATGTGATCACTGCCGTCAACGGCCAGGAGATCGCCGGGATGCGCGAGCTGCGCGATGCTGTCCAGCAGGCAGGCTTTGGCGGCAAACTGCAGCTCTCATACTACCGTGGACCATCCCAGCAGCAGGTGGAGGTAACCCTGTAACTACATGAAAGCAGCTGCGCTTGTGCCGCTCAGATCAAGCGGACTTGGGCACAGTCTGCTTCTTTTTTTTCTAGTTGTGTGTTATCATACTATTACGGCTTAGGCACTTTCTGGTAAGGGAGTCAGAACATGTATGTAGTGTGCACAGAACACCTGGAACAGGCCATCGATGAGTTTGTTGAGGTGTACGAGATGCCTCCCGATCTCTACGAAATCGAGGAGGTATCGCTCACCGATTGGACCGCGCCCACGCGCTGCACTTTTTGTGATCGTCCCCCCAAGTACTTGGTTGTCTAGGGGGGTTGATGGGTGCAGATCAGGGTTTTGGCTGTGGGAAAGCTGAAAGAGCAGTACCTGGTGGAAGGCATCGAAGAATACAGCAAGCGCCTGGGGCGTTACGAGCGCCTTGAGATCGTGGAGCTGAGGGCAGAGAGCTTCAGCGAGCCCTTGAGTGCCAAAGAGGTGGAGGAGATTCTGCGGCGCGAAGGTGAGCGCATTCTGAAGGAAATCAAGCCGCGAAGCTTCTTGGTGGCGCTGGACAGGGGTGGACGAGCCCTGTCTTCGGAGGAGCTGGCAGAAGAGATCCAGCGCGCAGCCCTTGCCGGGTCCAGCCAGCTGGTGTTTGTGATCGGAGGTTCTTTGGGGCTGGATGAGCGGGTTCTAAAGCGAGCGGACTTGGTGCTCTCGTTCTCCAAGTTCACTTTTCCCCACCAGCTCATGCGCCTGATACTGCTGGAGCAGATCTACCGGGCGTTTACCATCCTCAACAATGAACGATACCATAAATGAAATCAGGGAGGTGTGTCCATGCGCTGGAACAAAATCTCGGATGCAGTGATCAGGCGCCTGCCGCTTTATCTCCGCGTCCTGGACGAGCTGGCCAACGAAGACGAAGGCGCCCTAATCTCTTCTCAGGAATTGGGCATTAAGGCCGGTGTTGGCCCGGCTCTGGTGCGCAAAGACTTGGCATGGTTTGGTGAGTTTGGGAAGCAGGGCGTTGGCTACGAGGTGGGTTTTCTCCGCAATGAGCTTCGCAAAATTCTCAACCTGGAACAAGAGATGGCGGTGGCGTTAGTTGGTGTGGGCAGTTTGGGTGAAGCCTTGGCACGCTACCACCTCAAGCGCTATGCCGATACCGACAGCTTCAACCTCCGCCTGGTTGCCCTGTTTGACAGCGATCCCGCTAAGGTCGGCAGGGAAGTGGAAGGGATCACCATCTCATCGCTGGAAGAGGTCCCGCAGAAAGTGGCCGAACAGCAGATCAAGGTCGTTATCCTAGCCGTGCCTGCCGACGCAGCTCAGGACGTGGCCAACCGCTTTGTTCGCGCTGGAGTGCGCTGTATCCTCAACTACGCGCCGGTCAAGCTGATCACTCCCGAAACAGTCCAGGTAGCGACGGTTGATCTATCGCTTGAGCTCCAGCGTTTGGCCTATTACGTTCCGAAAAACGCGAACTAGGTGAGGAGGCGGTAGATTGACCCAGCAGATCGATTTACTAGTCATCGGCGGGGGACCGGCGGGCTACTCCGCAGCCATCCGCGCCAGCCAGCTGGGCAAGACCGTGGTCGTGGCCGAGCGGGAGAGGCTGGGAGGGACCTGCCTGAACCGCGGCTGTATCCCCACCAAAGCCCTGTTGGAAAGCGCCCATTTCTATGCCGGCCTTAGCTCGGCCGCTGTGCACGGCGTCGAGGTTGACGTCAAGAGTCTGGACTATGGCCAGGTGGTGCGCAGCAAGGACCAGATCGTTGAGAACCTCGTGGGCGGCCTGCAGTTTCTTTTGAGGAAGCGGCAGATCACGGTGCTGGAGGCCGAAGCCCGCTTTCTGTCATCAGGCGAAGTGCAGGTGGGCGCTGAAATGTTCCAACCGGCCAATGTGCTCGTAGCTACTGGAACCGAGCCCCTGCAGCTTAGGGGTCTGGAGGTCGATGGCGAGCTGGTTGTGAACAGTGACCAGCTGCTCGCGCGTACCGCGCTCCCCGAGTCCCTGGTGATCATCGGCGGTGGGGTGATCGGCTGCGAATTTGCCACCATCTTTTCCGAGTACGGAGTTCAGGTGACCATCGTCGAGCTCATGCCCCGCCTGCTCCCCATGGAAGATGGGGAGATCAGCCAGGCCTTGGCCCGCGAGTTTAAGAAGAGAAAAGTCAAGGTGTTCACCGGGGCGAAGGTAGTCGGCATCGAACGCGGTGATCGTGCCCAGGTATCCCTGGAGCAGAACGGGAACATGTCTCAGCTTGAGGCGGACTTGGTCCTGGTCGCTGTAGGCCGCAGGCCGGTGCTGCCCGCTGGTTTCACTGGTGAGCTGGACGCCAAGGGCTGCGTTAGGGTTAACGAGGCTTTCCAGACCTCCGTGCCGAACGTGTATGCAGCGGGTGATATCATCGGTGGAGTGCAGCTGGCCCACCTTGCCTTTGAGGAAGGCTGGGCGGCTGTGAACAACATGTTCGGCCTGCCGGCGCGCCGCGAGTGGTTTGTCCCCGCGTGTGTATACACCAAGCCGGAAATCGCTTCGGTGGGCCTGACGGAAGCAGAAGCAAGGGAACGGCATGGCCAGGTGATTTCCGCTAAGTTTTCGCTCAAGGGTAACGGCCGGGCCATGATCGCCAGGGAGAACTCCGGCTTTGTCAAGGTCGTGGCCGCGCCTGACGGCAGGGTGCTCGGTGTACATATCATTGGACCGCAGGCCACAGAGCTCATCTCCGGGGCAGCGCTCGCCCTCGAGCAGGGGCTGACCCTGGAGAAGTGGGCCGAGGTGGTCTATCCCCATCCCACGGTATCCGAGTCGATTAAGGAAGCCGTTCTCAGCGCACTGGGATGCGGCTTGCACTCGGTTTAGTTACCAAAGTCGAGGAGGGAGACAAATGCTTAGTGATATTCAGATTGCCCAGCAGGCCAAGCTGCGCCCGATTTCGGAAATAGCTGCCAAACTGGGTTTAACAGAAGATGATCTGGAGCACTACGGGAAGTACAAGGCCAAGGTGGACACTAAGGTCTACGGGAGAGTGCAGGATCGCCCTAACGGCAAACTCATCTACACTACCGCCATCACTGCTACTCCTGCTGGAGAAGGCAAGACCGTGACCACCATTGGCCTGACCCAGGCCTTGGGCAGGCTGGGGAAAAACGTTGCCGCCTGCCTGCGGGAGCCGTCCCTCGGCCCGACTTTCGGGATAAAAGGCGGCGCGGCCGGTGGTGGCTATTCGCAGGTGGTGCCCATGGAGGATATCAACCTCCACTTCACTGGCGATATCCACGCAGTGACGACTGCCCATAACCTGCTCGCTGCCATGCTGGACAACCACATTGCCCAGGGGAATGCCCTGAACATCGACCCAAAGCGCATCGTTCTGCGCCGGGTCATGGACATGAACGACCGCCAGCTGAGGAACATAGTTATCGGCCTGGGCGGGATCGGTGATGGATATGTGCGGGAAGCCGGCTTTGATATTTCCGTGGCCTCCGAGCTCATGGCCATACTCTGCCTCGCCGAGGATCTGCAGGATCTCAAAGAGCGGGTCGGGCGCATGCTGGTGGCGTACACCTACGACCGCAAGCCCGTCTATGCCCGGGATCTCAAGGCGCAGGGAGCCATCGCCGTGATCATGAAGGATGCCATAAAACCGAACCTGGTACAGACTCTCGAAGGCCAACCTGCCTTCATCCACGGTGGGCCCTTCGCCAATATCGCGCACGGGAATAACAGCATCATCGCGACCCGCCTCGCCCTCAAGCTTGCGGATTATGTGGTGACGGAAGGCGGCTTCGCTTCGGACCTTGGTGCCGAGAAGTTCTTCGATATCGTCCACGGCTACTCCGGTCTGACGCCAGATGTGGCAGTGCTCGTGGTTTCGGTGCGGGCCCTTAACATGCACGGCGGAGTGCCCAAAGAAGAGGTGGCCGTGACCAACCTGGAGGCTCTGCGAAGGGGCCTGGCCAACCTGGACAAACATGTGGAGAACCTGCGCAAGTTCGGGCTGCCCATCGTGGTGGCGATCAACAACTTCCCCACCGACGATCCCGAGGAGCTGGAACTGGTGCGCCAGCACTGCGCTGAACTGGGTGTGCGGAGCGCTATCTCGCAGGTGGTGGCCAAGGGCGGTGCCGGCGGCGAGGAGCTGGCCAAGGCAGTGCTGGAGGTGCTGGAGAGCGAACCAACGCAGTTCAAGCCGCTTTACGACTGGAAGCTGCCCATCAAAGCGAAGCTGGAGATCCTGGCTAGAGAGATCTACGGGGCCGACAGCGTGGTCTACGCCCCGAAGGCGGACAGCTCGATCCGGGACCTCACCAGGCTGGGCTATGGGGATCTGCCCGTCTGCGTTGCCAAGACACAGCATTCCCTGTCGGACAATCCCAAGCTCAAGGGCAGGCCCACCGGCTGGAAGCTGACCATCACCGATGTGCGTCCCTCCCTGGGGGCTGGTTTCCTAGTCTGCTTGGCTGGGGAGATCATGACCATGCCCGGCCTGCCTGCCAAGCCCGCGGCTGAGAATGTGGACATTGACGCGGAAGGCAGGATCACAGGGCTGTTCTAGGTGATCCGACGGGGAGCAGCCCAGGCGAAAAAGAGGTTGTTTCTCGGGAGGACAAGTGATATACTAACGGAGAATGGCAGTGCGGCTTCTGCACAGCCGGTTTTTTCCCCTATAGGAATTCCTATGGGGGAGTTTCTTTAGTTAGGGAGGACGCCGAGATGAGTGTTTTGCAGAGACAGAAGCAGGAGCTGATCTCCGCTCTCGAGACGGCTGTTAGTGCGGCCATCTCAAGCGGTAAGCTCCAGGTGGAGTCCGTGCCGGAAATCGGCCTGGAAATCCCCAGGGATAAAGGGCACGGAGATTTCGCCTCCAACATAGCTTTAGTCATGGCCCGTTCCGCGCGCAAACCGCCCCGCGAAGTTGCTCAGATCATATTAGAGCACCTGCCTCAGGGAGGAATTATCCGGGAAGTGGAGGTAGCTGGCCCGGGCTTCATCAATTTCTTCCTGAGTAACGAATGGCTCTATGATACCCTGCGTACCGTTGAGATGCAGGGAGAGGCCTACGGCAACTGCCTGCATGGCGCAGGAGAGAAGGTGCTTTTGGAGTTTGTCAGTGCCAATCCGGTGGGCCCGATGAACGTGGTCAACGCCCGGGCAGCTGCCGTGGGTGACACCCTGGCCCGCCTGCTCAGGGCTGTTGGCTATCAGGTGGATACAGAGTTCTACGTCAACGACGCTGGCAACCAGGCTGATGTCTTTGCCCGTTCACTGGAAGCCCGCTATCAGCAGCTGATCAACCCGGACCATCCCTTCCCTGAAGATGGCTACCCAGGTGCCTACGTTACCGAATTGGCTCGGGTCCTGCGTGAGGAACGTCCGGATCTCCTGGACCTTCCCTATGACGAGCGCATCGCCTTCTGCAAGCGGTGGGGAACCGACAGCATGGTGGAGCTGCAGAAGGCGGATCTCAAGGCTTACGGTGTAGAGTTTGACCTCTGGTTCCGCGAGCGCGACCTGCATGCTGCGGGTGCCCTTGAGGCAGCCATCGACCTTCTCCGCCAAAAAGGCCTCGTCTACGAGCAGGAAGGAGCCCTCTGGTTTAGGTCTACCGCCTTCGGCGACGACAAGGATCGGGTCATCGTCAAGAGCGATGGCACCTACACCTACGTCACCGCGGATATCGCCTACCATTATAATAAGCTTGAACGGGGCTTCGAAAAGCTGATCAACATCTGGGGACCCGACCATCACGGATACATCGCCCGCATGAAGGCAGCCATCCAGGCGCTGGGGTACAGCGAAGACACCCTGGAAGTGCTCATTCTGCAGTACGTTGCCCTGCTGCGGGACGGCCAGCCCGTGAAGATGTCCAAGCGCGCTGGGGAGTTCATCACCATGCAGGACCTTGTGGAGGAGGTCGGCAAGGACGCAGCCCGCTTCTTCTTCCTGCACCGCAGCCCCGAGAGCCATCTGGATTTCGATATGACCCTTGCGGTGGAACAGTCCAGTGAGAATCCGGTTTTCTACGTGCAGTACGCCCATGCCCGCATCTCGAGCGTTCTGCGGCAGGCTGGGGAAATGGGCATTGCAATACCAACCTGCAGTGAGGTAGACTTGAGCCTGCTTCAGCACGAATCCGAACTGGATCTGCTCAAGCAGCTCGCGGCACTGCCAGAGGAGCTGCTGAGCGCGGCACTCCTGCGGGAACCGCACAGGCTCACCCGCTACGCGCTGGACCTGGCCGGCCTGTTCCATTCCTTCTACGGTTACTGCCACATCCTGGGTGAAGAGGCCCCGCTGAGGGATGCCCGCTTGGTCCTGGTGTCCAACATCCGGACTGTGCTCAGGAAAGTACTTGGCCTGCTGGGCGTCTCTGCCCCCGAGCAGATGTGAGGATGGTGACTTATGGGTTTCAAAGATAGCTGCCGGACGTTCTGGCGGGCTCTCAAGCTGAGTTATGAGCATATCGGGAAGGTGATGATCACCAACCTCGTCTGGTTCGTTGTAGGGTTTTTCCTGCTCCTGGTCTTTACCTATGTTCCCGTTGAGGGCAGCTCGCTGTTCCTTGTTGCCCTGGTGGGCACTCCCATAGCCATTGGCGGGGCCTTCGGTGCCGTCCATCACCGAATGAACGCGCTGATCAAGGGTGAAGAGACGACCCTAAATGACCTCTGGCTCGGCTTCAAGAAGTACTTCCTGCGGGGAGCCATCCTGGCAGTCCTGGCAGTGCTCGGGTTCGGCATCCTGTTCTTTAACATCTGGTTCAGCCAGACCTATCCAAGCAAGTTCTTCCTTCTCCTCTCCGGTTTCTGGATCTGGGGCATCGTGCTCTGGTATGCCATGCACCAGTTCGTGTTCGCATTCGTAGTGAATCAGAATGCCGGTGTCTTCACAGCCTTGAAGAAATCAGCGTTGATCGTCCTGGACAATCCCTGGCCGAGCTTTCTGCTGGTCATCTTCAGCCTGCTCGTCACCGCATTGAGCCTTCTGTTCGCGGCGCCGTTGATCATCTTCCTTGCGAGTTTCCTGGCACTGCTGCAGAACTGTTTCTACCACGAGTTGATGGTGAAGTACGAGCGTTTGGCTGAAGAACAAGCTGAAGACGAGCAAGGAGAGGCAGAAGGGGAGGACTAGGCATGAGCAAGTTTATCTTTGTCACTGGCGGAGTAGTTTCCAGTCTGGGAAAGGGAATCACCGTGGCATCCTTGGGCCGGCTTCTCAAGAGCCGGGGACTCAAGGTGAGCGTTCTGAAATTCGATCCATACCTTAATGTTGACCCGGGAACGATGAGCCCGTTCCAGCACGGTGAAGTCTTCGTCACCGAGGACGGCGGCCAGACCGATCTGGACCTGGGTCACTATGAAAGGTTTATCGATACCAACTTAACCAAGGACAGCAACGTCACCAGCGGTAAGATCTACTGGTCGATCCTGTCCCGAGAACGCAGGGGCGGCTACAATGGGGGAACCGTGCAGGTCATTCCCCACGTCACCAATGAGATCAAGACGCGCATCCAGTCACTGGCCGAAAACAGCGGAGCAGATGTGATTCTGGTGGAGATCGGGGGGACGGTGGGCGACATTGAAGGGCTTCCCTTCCTGGAAGCGATCCGCCAGTTCAGGATGGACGTGGGCAGGGAGTCAAGCCTCTTCATCCATGTGACCCTGATTCCCTACGTTGCTGCAGCTCGGGAACTGAAAACAAAGCCCACCCAGCACAGCGTAAAGGAGCTGCGCAGCATCGGTATTCAACCTGATGTGATCGTCTGCCGCAGCGAAGCCCCGCTCACAGAAGACCTCCGGGCGAAGGTAGCCCTTTTCTGCAATGTAGAAGAGAAGGCCGTCATCCCCAACCCAGATGTGGAAAGCATCTACGAGGTCCCCCTGTGCTTTGCCGAAGCCCGCTTAGACGAGATCGTTTTGGAGAAGCTAAACCTGCCCGCTGGTCCCGCTGATCTCGACAGCTGGCGGAAGCTTGTCAACGACATCAGAAACTTGCGGGAAAAGGTAGTGGTGGGCGTTGTGGGCAAGTACGTTTCTCTTCCCGATGCTTACCTCAGTGCGGCAGAGGCCCTGCGCCACGCCGGGATCCACCAGGGAACGGATGTTGAGGTGCGTTGGATAGAAGCGGAAGACCTGGAAAAGGGCCGTCTGGAAATCCTGGAAGATCTCGACGGGATTGTAGTCCCTGGAGGATTTGGACGGCGCGGTGTGGAAGGAAAGATCACAGCTGCCCAGTATGCGCGAGAGCATGGGATACCGTTCTTCGGCATCAGCCTTGGCATGCAGAGTGCCGTGATTGAGCTCGCCCGCAATGTGGCTCAGCTCGAAGGTGCAGGCAGCGTTGAGTTCGGCGAGTGTGAGCACCCTGTGATCAGTTTCATCCCAGGATCTCCTCAAGTGACGGGACTGGACGGATCGATGCGGATCGGTACCTATCCCTGCCAGATCCAGCCGGGAACGAAGAGCCGCATCTGCTACAATGAGGAGCTGGTGCAGGAGCGCCACAGGAACCGATATGTCATCAACCAGCAGTACTTGGACCGCCTGGTTGGAGCGGGAATGCGGGTAGCAGGCGTTTCCCCCGAGGGCTTGGTGGAGATCATCGAGTTGGTAGATCATCCGTGGTTTGTGGGAACCCTGTTCCATCCCGAGTTTAAGTCCCGGCCGACGCGTCCGCATCCTCTGTTTGTTGGTTTTATCCAAGCCATCATGGGTAAAAAGAAGGGCTAACTGGAGGTGTGCTTATGCTTCGAATGAAAGTGAAGGCAGTGGGTATAGATCGCGAGAGTCTCTTCCCCGTGGTCATTTTGACCGATGAGGGAGAGGAGTCCTACGTGCCGCTGCTGATCGGTCCTGCTGAAGCAAATGCCATCGCTGTCGTCCTGGAAAACGTTGAGGTACCGAGGCCCCTGACCCACGATCTGCTGCTCAGCTCAGCTCTGGCTTTGGGAGCCAAGGTTGACAAGGTAGTTATCACTGACCTGAGTGATGATGTATATTACGCTGAGGTCCACTTCCTGCAGGGGGGGAGGACGGTGCGGGTAGATGCGAGGCCGTCCGATGCCATCGCCCTGGCCCTGCGGGCAGGTGCGTCCATCTTTGTGGATGAAAAGATCATCCCGCACGCCATCACAGTGCCCAAGGAAGACGACCCTGAACTGGAGGAGTTCCGTTCGTTTTTGGAGAACCTGTCGCCAGATGACTTCAGGGGGGAGAACTGATCCGGAGCAAGTTTGCATAGGCAGAACGCAGAGGCGCATACTCTTGGCTAGAAAGGGTGTGCGCCATGTTCTTGCCAAGACTATGCCGAAAACTGACGGTTTTGCTGTGTGTACTGTTCCTGCCGTGTACCGCTTGGGCTCAGGGACCGCCCTGGAAAATCGTCCACGGGGACGTGCTGCAAGTTGACTCGGAAGCGCATACGCTGCTCTTGAGCTGCGATGGGCAGAAAATCGAGCTGCCCATTGCCGAGGACTGCCAGGTGTTCCGGGAAGGACAGCCTGTCGCGCTCGGATCGATGCGCCCTGTCGGTCCTGAAGCTTATCAAGACGTTCTCTGCTGGGTGAACCCTCAAGGCCTGGTCAGCATGATCTTGGTCAACTACTATGTCCAGGAAGAAGACGGTTTGTTAGTAGCCTATGATATCTTTGGCAATCCTAAATGAATCTCAAGGAAATCAGAGGAAAACTCCACGGAGTGCCGAAGTATAATCCGCGATAGTTGGGTCTATCCCAGGGGAAGATGAGCGTTCCCCAACGGGCTTTTGCTTTCCTGCGCTTTCTCCTGACTCTTTACCCACCTCAAGCTGGACATCAGGTTTCGGACTGCACAGGCTATTCCCCTCGGAGGTTCACCATCAGTTTCTTCGTTGGTATCACCCAGCTGCCGGCTTGCGGCAGCTGTCGTTGGAGATCTGACATACAAGGAGGCTGTTCAAGTGTTAGTATCGGGCAAGGAACTGTTTCAAGCGGCGAAGCAGGGCGGTTATGCGGTTGGTGCGTTCAACGTCAACAATATGGAGATCGTTCAGGCCATCCTCGAAGCGGCAGAAGAAGAGAAGTCTCCGGTCTTTCTGCAGGCCAGCCAAGGCGCCATCAAATACGCTGGTATTGAGTATATAGTGGCACTGGCTAGGACTGCAGCCGAAAAAGCGAAAGTTCCCGTGGCTTTGAACCTTGATCACGGCACCAGTTTCACTCAGGTGGTGCAGTGCATCCGCCACGGCTTTACGGCAGTGATGATCGATGGTTCCAAGTATCCCTTCGAAGAGAACATCGCGATCACACAGAAGGTTATCGAGATTGCCCATCCCTGCGGGGTGTCTGTAGAGGCCGAGCTGGGTAAGATCGGCGGTACGGAAGACGATATTACCGTGAGCGACGCTGAAGCCGCGTTCACTGACCCGCAGGAGGCCGCTGAGTTTGTGGAACGGACCAAGGTTGATGCCCTGGCCATCGCCATCGGCACCGCACATGGCGTGTACAAAGGCGAGCCGAAATTGGACTTTGCCCGCCTGGAGAAGATCAGGAACGCCGTTGATATTCCCCTGGTTCTGCACGGCGCTTCCGGGGTGCCTGAGGATGCAATCCGCAAGGCCGTTCCCCTGGGCATCTGCAAGATCAACATCGACACAGAACTGCGTCAGGCCTTCACCAAAGGTGTGCAGCAAGTGGTGCTCAACAACCCCAAGGAGTATGATCCGCGCAAGCTTCTTGGCCCAGCCCGCGAAGAGATGAAACAGGTTGTCAAGGCCAAGATGAGACTCTTCGGGTGTGCCGGCCGTGCCTAAGGGCCCGGCCGGGGAGCCCTTTTCCCCTGCACAAAAGGTGGTGAACGTTTGAACATAGCAGAGCTGGAATCAAAAACCTTTGCCGAGCTTCAGGAACTGGCAAAGGAACTAGGCCTCACCGGGTTTAAGCGGCTGCGCAAGAAAGATCTGATCATCGCGATCCTAAAGCACGAGACGACAAAGGAAGGCCTGCTGTTCATCAGCGGGATCCTGGAGATAACTAACGACGGATACGGTTTCCTGAGGGTGGATAACTACACACCGGGGGCCGATGATGTCTACGTCTCTCCTTCTCAGATCAGGCGCTTTGCCATGCGCACGGGGGATGAAATCTTGGGGCAGGTGCGCCCGCCCAAAGAAGGCGAACGGTATTTTGCCCTGCTGAAAGTGTTGGCCATCAACCTCTCCGACCCCGAGCTGGCCGCTAGACGCCCCTGTTTTGACGACCTAACTCCCATCTACCCCAAACGGCGTCTCCACCTGGAAACAGAACCCGCGAATTACACCATGCGCCTGATGGACATCTTATCCCCATTGGGATTTGGCCAGAGGGGATTGATTGTCTCTCCGCCGAAAGCGGGAAAGACCACCGTTCTTAAGATGCTGGCCAATGCCATCGCCGAGAATCACCCCGACACAGAAATCATCGTTCTGCTGATTGATGAGCGTCCCGAGGAAGTCACGGACATGGAGCGTTCTGTCAGTGGCGAGGTGATCAGCTCAACATTCGATCTACCTCCGGAGAATCATGTCCGGGTGGCCGATATTGTGCTGGCCAGAGCCAAGCGCCTGGTTGAATCAGGGAAGGACGTTGTTATCCTTCTGGACAGCATTACCCGTTTGGCTCGAGCGCATAACCTCGTGGTCCCGCCCAGCGGGCGTACCCTCTCTGGTGGGGTGGATCCGGCAGCCCTGCACCGGCCAAAGCGGTTTTTTGGAGCGGCGCGCAATTTTGAAGAACAGGGCAGTCTGACCATAATTGCTACAGCTTTAGTTGAAACAGGCAGTCGTATGGACGATGTCATCTACGAAGAGTTTAAAGGTACCGGGAACATGGAGCTGCATCTTGACCGCAAGCTGGCCGAACGCAGACTGTTCCCCGCTATTGACATCTACCGCTCAGGCACCAGGCGCGAGGACCTGCTCTTGACGCCCCAAGAATTGGAAGCAACATGGATGCTGCGCCGGGTGATGAGTTCTCTCGGCCCCGCTGAAACCCTAGACTTGGTCTTGGACCGGGTCGTCAACACCAAGTCGAATCAAGAACTGATTGAGCTGATCATCTCGTCACCATTCGCTGAAAATGTTAGGAATCGATGAAAGGATATCCCGCACACGCGTCGAAATGTTCGAAGTAGGTTATTGCCAGTCGAGGGAGGATTTGTCATGAGGAGGCGGTTAATCCGCGGAAAAGGGTTTGTCATCTTGCTTTTTGCAGTGATCTTCAGCTTTGGCGTCCTGGGCCAGGTTGATACCAGGATGCACATCGGTGGAAGCGATTGGGATGTGGATGTAGTTTACATTAATGTGGACGAGTACGTCTACAGCAGCCTTGTCTCCCAAGACGATTTTGGACAACCTTCATCCTCAGTGCAGACTCTAGCCGCCCTCGATGGAGCTGCTCAAGAGGTTGAAAACAAGACCACAAAGGATGCAGGCACGGTAGCTTCGCTTCCTGAACTGACGGAGCAGCCAGCCAAGGATGCAACCTCCAGAGCGGATTCACCTCTGCAGGTGGCCACTCCTCCAGTGTCCGCACCTCCTCAAGTGGAAGAGAAGAAAGAAGAAAAGAAGGAAGAAAAGAAAGAGGAAGCCAAACCACCAGTCTTCGTGCACAAGGTCAATCCTGGGGAGACTTTGTGGGATATCGCCAATGCCTATGGAGTATCGGTGGATTCAATCATTTCGGCCAACGATCTGAGGAATCCCAATTTGCTTTCCGTGGGTCAGGAACTGAATATCCTTTCGGTACAGGGGGTATTGCACAAAGTCGCTACAGGCGAGAGTCTCTGGGAGATCTCCCAACGCTACCAGGTTCCTGTCGACGAAATTACCAGGGTTAACAATATCACTGACCCCAGCCGCATCATGCCCAACATGAAGCTGATCATACCGGGAGCCACCCAGCTCAGGCCGAAAGACGTCCTGCTCGTGAACGGGCAGCTGCAGAAGGCTTTCGACTGGCCAGTATCAGGGCGCATTTCCTCTACCTTTGGTCCGCGCTGGGGCCGCATGCACAACGGTCTGGACATTGCCGTCAACACAGGAACGGCGGTACGCGCTGCGGCTGACGGCAAGGTTACCTATGCCGGCTGGAACGGGGATTACGGAATCTTGGTCGTCATCGACCACGGCAATAACGTGGAGACCCGTTACGCCCACAACTCCCGCCTGAACGTGAAAGTTGGTCAGCAGGTGACCAGGGGACAGGTCGTGGCCTACTCTGGCAGTACGGGCAACTCGACGGGGCCGCACGTCCACTTTGAGATCCGTTACCGCGGCAATCCTGTCAACCCGCAGAATTACTTGAAATAGGCAGATACCTTGTCAGGCTGGCTGACCTGTGCTACAATAGGCTGTGGCTCTGCCAGTTTGGTTAGTGAGGTGAAGAAGCAGATGAAAGCCGGAATACATCCGAAGTATGAAAAGGCCATCGTAACCTGTGCATGTGGAGAGACGTTTGAAACCAGGTCCACCAAACCGCACATCAGGGTTGAGGTGTGCTCTAAGTGCCACCCCTTCTACACGGGCCAGCGCCAGGTCGTAACTACCACTGGCGGCAGGATTGAACGTTTCCGCAGCAGGTGGAATCTGGATCAGGAGTAAGGGACCAGCAGCAATTTCAAAAGAGACCAGCAAAGAGCAGGGGTATCCCTGCTTTTTTGTTGGGGAAAACAGACGAAGCAAGGGAGGTGTGCTCAGTGGGAGTTTTTCTCGCACCCATGGCGGGGGTGACCGATCTGCCTTACAGGCTCTTGGCGCGGAAGTACGGAGCTGATCTGGTGGTGAGCGAGATGATCTCTGCTCAAGCCATTGTCTACCGGAACCAACGTACCTTGAACATGCTGGCCATCCACGAGGAGGAGCGCCCCTGCGCCATCCAGCTCTTCGGGCATGATCCAGAGGTCATGGCTGCCGCAGCTGCGTTGGTTTTCGAGCAGGTGCAGCCCGATATGATCGACCTAAACTTCGGCTGTCCCACGCCGAAGGTGGTGAAGAACGGCGATGGCGCGGCACTGTTGAGAGACCCGGACCGGCTCTCCAGGATAGCTGCGGCAGTGGTGCGGGCCGTGCCAATTCCAGTCACAGCCAAGATCCGGCTCGGATGGGATGAGCGCAGCATCAACTGCTTAGAAGTGGCGAGGCGCCTGGAAGACGCCGGCGTGCACTGGATCACTGTTCACGCCAGGACTCGAGAGCAGTTCTACTCAGGTAAGGCGCGCTGGGAGTATATCGCGGCGATCAAGGCTAACAGCCGTCTGCCGATTGTGGGTAACGGCGACATCTACACACCAGCGGACGCCCGGGAGATGATTACTCAAACCAGTTGCGATCACATCGCGATCGGGAGGGGAGCACAGGGTAATCCCTGGATTTTCCAGCAGGTTAAGGCGTACCTGGCCGCGGGCGAGCTTCTGCCTCCACCAAGCTTGGAGGAGCGGATCGGCGTGGCCCTGCGCCATCTGGAGATGAAGATCGAAGCTGACGGCGAGGAACGGGCCGTGCGGGAGATGCGCCCCCATCTGGCCTGGTATCTCAAGGGCGTACCCTTTTCGTCCGCGATACGCAGAGAGCTGAACACCGCAGAAAACCGCCAGGAAATGGAAAGGCTGCTCAAAGAACTATTGTAGGCCTTTGTAAGGCGTGCTATAATACCTGTGAACAATGTGTGCACAAAGCGGGTGATGTCATGAGTGGCTTCTTTCGCGTTGGAGAAAAACTGCTCAACCGGGCGAAACTCGATCGGACCATCGACCGCATTTTCGAACTGAGGACCTCGGGGCTCTCTCAACAGGAGGTGGCCCAGCGGGTAGGGTGTGACCGCACGTTCATATCGCGCTTGGAGAGTCTGGCGGAGATCCGCAAGGGGGGCAGTTTGGCAGTTATCGGCTTTCCCCTGGGCAATACTGCGGAACTGAAGACGCTCTGCGGCGAGCTGGGTGTGGAGTACACCCTGCTGCTCACTGACAGGGAACGCTGGGAACTGATCGAGTCCTTTGACGGCAAGAGCCTGCTCAACTGGTTAATGGACCTGATGGTGGAGATGAGCGCCTTTGACCATGTGATCATGATCGGCTCCGATATGCGTATCCGCTTGGCCGAAGCTATCCTGGGCGAGAAGGTGGTCGGAGTATGCCTGGGTCCATCGCCGATCCAAGAAGATCACCACTTCAGTTCTGAACGCCTTAGAAAGCTGATAACATCGATCAAAGGGGAGTAGCTGATGAGACGGATAGTGAGTGTCAGCATTGGCTCGTCCAAACGAGACAGCAAGGCGGTAGTGCGTATCCTCGGCGAGGAGTTCTCCATCGAGCGCATCGGAACCGATGGGGACATGGAGAAGGCAATCGAGATCATCAAGGAGCTGGACGGAAAGGTTGCCTGCTTTGGGATGGGCGGCATCGACCTTTACCTGTGGGGAGGCAACCGCCGCTACATCCTGAGGGAAGCCAAGAGGATCGCCCGGGCGCCAAAGATCACCCCCATGGTCGATGGTTCTGGTCTTAAGAACACGCTGGAGCGAAAAGCCATCGAGACCCTGGCCAAAGAGGATCCTTCCATGTTCAGGGGGAAGAAGGTGCTGCTTACCTGCGGGGTGGACCGCTTCGGAATGGCAGCGGCGCTGGCGAAAACCGATGCAGAAAAGGTCCTTTTCGGAGATCTCATGTTTTCCTTGGGACTGCCCATCCCCATCTACAAGCTCAGTACTCTTGAGAAAGTGGCTGCCGTCTTTGCGCCGATTGTGGTCCAGTTCCCCTTCAAGTGGCTGTACCCCACAGGTTCCAAGCAGGAAGATGCGCCAAATCGCGAGAAGTACGAGAAGTATTACGCCTGGGCGGATATTATCACCGGTGACTACCATCAAATCCGCAAGTATATGCCCGACGATTTGACGGGCAAGATCATCATCACGAATACGATCACACCAAAGGACGTGGAGTTCCTGCGGGAGCGGAGAGCGAAGGAGCTGATCACCACCACTCCCGATATTGCGGGGCGCTCCTTCGGGACAAACGTGATGGAAGCACTGCTCGTGGCCATACTCAACAAGCCGGTTCCCGAAATAACGTCTCAGGACTACCTCAAGCTGTTGGATGAAATTGGCTTTAAACCGCGGCGGGAGATCCTGGGAGCCTAATAACTGGAAATATACTCTGAAAGCGGCTGGGATAGGGATTGTCTGATTCTTGACATCCCTATCCCTGTTAACTATAATAGATGGAGCATTGAGAGGGAGTCCGTCAGCAAGTAGCATATCCTGCTGTTCAAGGCCGCGATAAAGGAGATTGAGCGTATGGCTAATAAAGAAGTTCTGCTGACACCAGAAGGCTTGAAAAAGCTTGAAGCCGAGTTGGAAGAGCTGAAGACCGTGAAACGGCGTGAGATAGCTCAGCGGATCAGCGCAGCTCTGGAATTCGGCGATATTTCGGAGAACTCAGAGTACGAAGATGCAAAAAACGAACAGGCCTTCATAGAAGGAAGAATCCTCACCTTGGAGAAGCTGCTCCGCAACGCTAAGGTTATCGATACAGAAGATGATGATGACGAGACCGTGGTGTCAATAGGCAAGAAAGTCACGCTCAAAGATCTGCAGACACAGGACATACTGGAGTACCAGCTGGTGGGTTCGGCAGAAGCTGACCCGGCAGCCATGAAGATCAGCAACGAATCGCCCGTCGGCCAAGCCATCATCGGTAAGACCTGCGGGACGATCGTGGAGGTAGAGGTCCTCGACGGAGTACTGCAGTATGAGATCCTGAAGGTGGCGAGATAAACAGGAGGTACGTCCGTGAACGAGGAGCACATGGATCATCTGGAAGACCGAACAGAACTCAATGAACTGATGGCAGTAAGGCGCGAGAAGCTGCGCGACCTTATCGACTTGGGTATCGATCCCTTTGGTGAGAAGTTCGAGTGCACCCACTCCGCCAAGCAGATCCTAGAAAACTTCGCCGATCTGGAAGGTCAGGAGACCGCAATCGCCGGACGGATCATGTCTCTGCGCACACATGGGAAGGCCACGTTTGCCGATCTCATGGACAGCAGCGGACGGATCCAGCTCTATTTCCGCATCGACGTTCTGGGCGAGGAGCAGTACGGCCTGCTCGAGAAGGTGGATCTTGGGGACATCCTCGGGATCAGAGGTAAGATCTTCCGCACTCGCCGGGGGGAGATCAGCGTCGAAGTCCACAACATGAAGTTTCTCTCCAAGTCGCTGCGGCCGCTGCCCTCGCAATGGTACGGCCTGAAGGATGTGGACCTCCGCTACCGTCAGCGATATGTGGACCTCATCGTCAACCCCGAGGTTCGCCGAGTCTTTGAAACCCGCAGCAGGATCATCCAGTGTATCAGGGAATTTCTGGTTGAGCGGGGCTTCATCGAGGTTGAGACCCCCACCCTCCATCCCATCGCCGGCGGGGCGAGTGCCCGGCCTTTTATTACGCATCACAATGTGTTGGACATGGATCTCTATCTGAGGATAGCCCCAGAACTGTATCTGAAGCGCCTTCTGGTCGGCGGTTTTGACAAGGTCTTCGAGATCGGGAAGAACTTCCGCAATGAAGGTATCTCGACGAAGCACAACCCAGAGTTCACGTCCTGCGAAGTGTACCAGGCCTATGGGGACGCCCAGGATATGATGAAGCTGACAGAGGAGATCTTTGCCTATATCGCACAGAAAGTGGTCGGTTCGTATAAGATCGTCTTCCAGGGTCAGGAAATCGATCTGACGCCACCATGGCCAAGGCTGCCCATGCTTGAGGCGATCAAACAGTACTGCGGCGTGGACCTGACAGGTATGAACGATGGGCAGGCCAGACAGGCGGCGAAGGAGAAGGGCCTCACGCTGGAAGCGAATGCTTCGTACGCCAACGTTGTTGAGGAGTTCTTTGATGCCTTCGTAGAGCCGAAGCTGATCCAGCCCGTGTTCATCACCGACCACCCGGTTGAGGTCAGCCCGCTGGCTAAGCGGAAGAAGGATAACCCCAAACTGACCGATCGTTTTGAGCCTTTCATCGTTACCTGGGAGATGGCCAACGGCTTCACAGAGCTGAACGATCCCATCGATCAAGAGTACCGGTTCAGACAGCAGATGGCCCAGCGCGAAGCTGGTGATGAAGAAGCCCATATGATGGATGAAGACTTCATCCGGGCCCTGGAGTACGGCATGCCGCCTGCAGGCGGTCTGGGGCTGGGCATTGACCGGATGGTTATGCTCTTCACCGATTCGCCATCCATCCGTGATGTACTGCTTTTCCCGCACATGCGGCCCCGTTCCTGAGAGAGAATCTGACTTGCCAAGCCTGTTCGGGCCTACCTGCCTGAGCAGGCTTTTTTCATCAGCTGAAGCGATTTTTGTAGGAAAACGTCGAAAGAAAGAGCAAGGATAAGATAGGCGAACCTAATCAACCGTAGATGCCAATCGACGTTCTTGATTCGGGGCATGATCGGTGGTATATTAGGCATTGGCTCCGCACGAAAACGCCGGACAGGCGGTCAGTGCGGGCTTTACAAGCACCTTGACAACCGAACAGAAATCTTGAGCACACATTCTGTGTTTGAAGAGAATAAGCCATAAGTTTGTGAGCTCCGGACAATTTCAGCTAGTTTCAAGCTTTCAAGAAGATGAACCTAGAGCAATCTAGGATAACCTT
>DURQ01000089.1 GCA_012840725.1 Bacillota bacterium | reverse complement strand
GAGCTGGACAGCTCCCACTATCCATTAGAAAAGGATTCGGTCATCCTTTTGGAACAGATCCGGACCATCGATAAGCGCCGGTTGAAGGAAAAGATCGCTCACCTGGATGACGAGACGATGGCCGAGATCGATCGGGCGCTGCAGATCAGTCTGGGACTTGTCAAGTTCTAAGTGAACTGAACGCAAACACTCATCCGCTGAGTGTTTTTTATTTACAGGAGGTGCAGAGTATGTCCAGCAGACGGCCTCTTATCGGCTTAGTGGCTCAACACAATAGCTCGAACCCTGACCAGTTTTTTGTCAAGCGTGCCTATGTTCAGGCGGTTTCTGCGGCAGGCGGCATACCCATCATGATACCGCCGCAGCCGCCGGCGCAGCTGGAGCAGCTTCTCAGCAGGCTTCAGGGCCTGGTTCTCACCGGGGGTGTGGATGTGCACCCAGAGCTCTACGGAGAAGAACTCCAGCCGTGGTGCGGAGAGATCAGCCAGGTCCGAGATGAACTCGACTTCGCAGCTGCCGCTTGGGCTCTGCAGCATGATATGCCCCTCCTGGCCATCTGCCGGGGCATTCAGGTGCTAAACGTGGCTTTTGGGGGAAGCCTCTACCAGGACATACCGCAGGAGGTTGCGGATGCGGTCCGCCACTGGCAGTCTGATCCAGGTTCGGAGGGTACCCATGAGGTTACGGTACACCAAGGCACTCTGCTCAGCAGCCTAGTGGGCAGAGGCCCTCTGCGCACTAACTCCTTTCACCATCAAGGGATTAAGCGACTTGGTTCGGGGCTGAAGATCGCCGCCACGACGCCAGATCAGCTGGTTGAGGCGGTGGAAAGCCCGGAGCACCGCTTCGTCTTAGGCGTGCAGTGGCATCCCGAGTTGATGGCCGAGAGCTGTCCGGCGGCTCGGGCACTGTTCGAAGGTTTTGTGCGGGCGGCGGAGGGCGAATAACGCCCGAAGGCAGGATTCCCGCTCCGCGCGGTGAACATGACATGCATGTACATACAAGGAGGCATGGACGTGCTGGTCATTAAAGACGCAAAGATCTACACGATCACCAACGGTATTGTGGACGGAAGCGTTCTGGTTGATGATGAGGGCAGGATCACCGCAGTAGGTCAGGTTGAGATCCCGGCCGATGCTGAGGTTATCGATGCTGCGGGCAAAATCCTCACGCCGGGTTTGATGGACGCCCACGGGCATGCCGGGGTCGATGAGGAAGGCCTTGGCTGGGAAGGGGCCGACTACAACGAAGCTGTCGACCCGGTCACCCCGCACCTCAGGGCCCTTGACGGGATCAACCCCCATGAAGAGGGAATCGCCGAGGCACTGCGGGCTGGGGTTACGGCCATGTGCGTGCTGCCCGGAAGCGCCAATGTCATCGGCGGGCAGGGAGTGGTCATCCACTTCTACGGCAACACGGTGGACGAGATGGTTATCAAGGAAGACGGGGGGCTGAAGGTGGCTTTTGGCGAGAACCCCAAACGGGTATACTCGAACCAGAAGAAGTCCCCTACCACCCGCATGGCTACGGCAGCGATCCTGCGCGAACAGCTGGTCAAGGCCCAGAACTACCTGGCCAAACTAGCCAAGGCCGAGACCGATCCGGACAAAGCGCCAGAACGGGATCTGCGCATGGAGGTCCTTGCCCGGGTGCTCAAGCGTGAACTGCCTCTGCGGGCCCATGCCCACAGAGCTGACGATATCATGACGGCGCTGCGCATCGCCAAGGAGTTCAACCTGAACATCAGCATCGAGCACTGCACGGAAGGACACAAGATTGTCAAAGAGCTGAAAGAAGCCGGGGTTTGGGCCATCGTTGGCCCCACACTCACCAACCGCTCCAAGGTAGAACTGAAGGAGCTCTCCTGGAATACCCTCCGCACGCTCTGGGAAGCCGGAATCCCCGTGGCGATCACCATGGACCATCCGGTTATCCCGGTGGGTTACCTTCCCACAGCAGCGGCCTATGCGGTCAAAGCCGGGCTGCCCTACGAAGAAGCGCTCAAGGCGATCACCATAAACCCAGCGAAGATCCTGGGGATCGACGACCGCTACGGATCGATCGAAGTGGGCAAGATGGCTGACCTTGTGCTCTGGAACGGCGATCCGCTGGAGATCCAGTCCAGGGTGGAGAAGGTGTGGATCCACGGAAAGCTAGTGGTTGAGCAGTAAGGCGTCGAGAGGCGGGGCCCCGGCCAGGGGCCCTGCTCAGGGAGGAAGCAACTTGTTTGAGATCACATCACACAGCCCGGAAGAAACCAAGCGCATCGCCGCCGCGGTGGGCGGCCTTTTACTGCCCGGCGATCTGGTTAATCTCAGCGGCGAGCTGGGGGCCGGCAAGACCCTATTTGTTAAGGGGTTGGCTGGGGCGCTGGACATTCCGGAAGAGATGGTGACCAGCCCGACCTTTTCGATCCTCAACGAATACGAAGGAACGGGCGTGCTGCTCTACCATTTCGACTTTTACCGGCTCGGAAGCGAACGGGAACTGGAAAACATAGGTTTCCAGGACTATTTCTACGGAAGCGGCATTTCAGTCGTGGAATGGGGCGACCTGTTCCCGGAGCATCTGCCCGACGATCGCCTGGATGTCGTCATGGAAAAAACGGGGCCGCAAGCCCGCAGGCTGAGCTTCAGCGGCTTCGGTGAGCGGGGGCGGCACATTGCTGAGCAGGTAAGGAGGCTTCTCAGTGTACATCCTGGGCATTGACACTTCGACGATGACTGGAGGCGCAGCTCTGCTCAGGGGCGAGGAACTGGTCGGTGAGTCGATCCTCAACATCCGCACCACCCATTCGGAACGCCTGATCCCCGCTCTAGACGAACTCCTGGGTCACGCCCGGGTAAAGCTGCAGGAAATCGGGTTGATCAGCGCCGTCACGGGCCCGGGGTCCTTCACCGGGCTGCGGATCGGCCTGGCCACGGCCAAGGGGCTTGGTTACGCGCTGGGCATCCCCCTTGTGGGTGTGACCACCCTGGAGGCCTTTGGCTGGCAGTTTAAGATTTTCCCCGGCATCGTGGTGCCGCTGATCGATGCGCGCCGCCGCTCCGCCTTTTGGCAGGCCTTTCAGGACGGCGAGGCTCTGACAGAGCCAGGCCACGCTGACCTGGATCAGGTTTTGGCCTGGTGCGCAGCCCGGCCAGACGCCCATTTCCTGTTCGTTGGCGATGGTGCCGTCAACTACCGGCAGGAGATCGAAGCCGGCCTGAACGCGGCGTCCTTTGCACCTGCGGCCCTCAGCCTGCTCCGCCCCAGCGCCGCCGCTCACCGGGGTTACCTGCGCTTTTTGAACGGCGAAGCGAGCGATGCTTTTGCCCTTAACCCAACTTACATGCGTCTGACGGAGGCGGAGCGGAAATGGCAGGACAGATAGTGACCTATCGCCATATGACGGTCGATGACATCCCTCAAGTATACATAGTCGAGCGGAGGAGTTTCCCCAATCCGTGGTCGAAGAACATCTTCCTCGCTGAGCTCACCCGCAACGACACCGCAGTTTATATCGTAGCGGAAACCGAGGAGCGGGTGGTGGGCTATGCTGGAATGTGGATCATCCTGGACGAGGGCCACATCACCAACATCGCGGTGGATCCCACCTATCGCAGGCAGGGGATCGGACAGGGCCTCCTTGACGAGCTCACCAAGCTTGCCGTCGAACGGGGAGCCATAGCCATGACCCTTGAGGTGCGGGTCTCCAATGCCGAGGCCCAGTCTCTCTACACGAAGCTGGGGTTTGTGCCCAGGGGGATCCGTAAGGGGTATTATCAGGACAACAAAGAAGACGCATTGATCATGTGGAGGGAACTGGGTGAAGAGCGGACTAACACTGGGCATTGAAACCAGCTGTGACGAGACTGCCGCTGCCGTGATCAAAGACGGCCGGGAGATTCTGTCCAACGTGGTCCTGTCCCAGATAGACATACAT
>DURQ01000088.1 GCA_012840725.1 Bacillota bacterium | reverse complement strand
GCTGTTTCGAATGCGATGGAGTTGAGACACCAACAAAAAGCGGCGGTGAGCGCCGCCAGTTCGCCGATATGGGCTGCTGCGTTCATCGACCTCGGCTCCTGCTGCTGCGTAGTGCCATACTGAGTATCATTATATCCCCGCCGCCAGCTTCTGGTAAAGGAGGGATCGCTGCCCCATCGGAGAAATTAAGCAGCAGGTAACAACGGCGATCGAGGAGGGAGCCGGGCACATGCTCAAGTGGTGGCAGGAGCGCGTGGTCTACCAGATCTGGCCCCGCAGCTTCCAGGACAGCAATGGCGATGGGATCGGCGATCTGCAGGGGATCATCGCCCGTCTCGATGACCTGAAGGATCTGGGGGTGGGGGTGATCTGGTTGAGTCCGATATACCCGTCGCCCAACGCGGATTATGGCTATGATATCAGCGATTACAAGGCGGTCAACCCCGAGTTCGGCACCATGGCCGATATGGAGCAGCTCCTGGCTGAAGCGGCCAAGCGGGATATCAAGGCCGTACTCGATCTCGTGATCAACCACACTTCTGATCAGCACCGCTGGTTCCAGAGCGCCCGGGACAAGAACAGCCCCTACCGCGACTACTATATCTGGCGCCCGGGCAGAGGCGGCAGGCCGCCCAACAACTGGATGAGCTTCTTCGGCGGCTCTGCCTGGGAGTACGACCCCCAGAGCGGCGAATACTACCTGCACCTTTTCGCCAAGAACCAGCCCGATCTCAATTACCGCAACCCCAAGGTGCTGGAGGAAGTGAAGGATATCCTGCGCTTCTGGCTGGATAAGGGAGTGGCCGGGTTCCGGTGCGACGTGATCAACCTCATCTGGAAATCCAGCTTGGCCGACGGCCGCAGGCGTATCGGCCTTACGGGCCTGGAGCACTACCTTTCCCAGGAAGGCTGCCACGAGATCCTGCGCACACTGCGCAGGGACGTTCTCTCCCACTACGACTGCTTTACGGTGGGCGAGACCTGCTTCGTCACGCCTCAGATGGCTCTGGATTTCACCCTCCCGGAGCGCCAGGAGCTGGATATGGTGTTCAACTTCGAGCACATGGGCGCCGATGAGTTCATGCTCAAGTGGTTCAAACGGCGGTTCAGCCCCGAACGGCTTGCCCGCGCGCTCACCAAATGGACGACACAGGTCCCCTGGAATGCCCACTATTTGGAGAACCACGATCAGCCGCGCTCTGTCTCCCGCTTTGGCGATGAAGGGACGTACTGGGAGAAATCTGCGAAGCTGCTCTGCGTTCTCCTGCTTACCCTGCGGGGCACTCCCTTCATCTACCAAGGCCAGGAAATCGGGATGACCAACTTCGATTACACCGGCATGGATCAGATCAAGGACATCGAGTCCCACAATATCTACAACCTGGCCAAGCGCCTGGGTATTCCCCCGGGCCTGCGGTGGAAGATGATCAAGGCCTCTTCCCGGGATAACGCCCGCACCCCCATGCAGTGGAGCGCCGAGCCCAATGCCGGGTTCACCACGGGTACGCCCTGGATCAAGGTGAACAGCAACTACCGCAGGATCAATGTGGAAGCCCAGCGGGGTGATCCCAATTCCATCCGGAGCTTCTACAAGCAGATGATCGCCCTGCGGGGAGGTAGCGAGATCCTCAAAGCAGGCGATTTCCAGGCAGTGAAGATAGCCAAAAACCTCTTTGTCTTCCGGAGAAGCAGAGACGGGAAGTCCCTCTTGGTGCTGCTCAACTTCTCGCCGGAAGTGGCAGACGCACAGTACGGGGGAGAACTGGTGATTTCCAACTACGACCGGGAGCGTTATGACGGCAGGCTGCAGCCCTATGAGGCCGTTGTCTTGAGCGAGCAATAGGAGGATAACTATGGAAAAGGCAGCCAAGCGCAACATCTACGCCTTTGGTTTGGGAACAGTGGGCCGGGATATGGTCTACGCCATGGTGAGCATGTACCTCATGTACTACCTGACCGACATCCTCACCGTCCCCACAGCCACCCTGTGGTGGATCAACGGCATCATCCTGATCGGGCGCATCTTCGATGCCCTAAATGACCCCATTATGGGCGTCATCGTGGACAACACCCACACCAAGTACGGTAAGTTCAAGCCCTGGATCGTTTTCGGCGCCCTCAGCTCCGGGCTGATTACCATCGCCCTGTTCAGCGACTTCGGCCTCAGTGGTACCAGCTTCGTCGCAGTCTTCGGAGTGCTCTTCATCCTGTGGGATCTGGCCTATACCACCAACGATATCTCCTACTGGTCCATGCTCCCAGC
>DURQ01000087.1 GCA_012840725.1 Bacillota bacterium | reverse complement strand
GAGCTGGGCTCCGGAGAGCAGGGCAGCGTCACTCACACTGTCCATATCCCCAACGATGATGTGCGGCTGGTAGCCGGCCTGCAGAAGGGCGTCAGCCCCGCCGTCCACCCCAACGAGCACCGGTTCGGCTTCTTGGATAAAGGGCCCAAGCACCTGCAGGTCTTCACGGTAGCCAACGCCCCTGACCACAACAACCGCTGTCTTCCCAGCACACGGGACTCGCAGCGGTGGAAATTGAAGGCGACCCAGGATGACATCCTTCTCCCGGGCGGCATGCTCCAAGGTGTTGCTCACAAACCTCGTCAGTTCATCTGCCAGGTTGAGCTGGGCAAACTTTTCACGCATGGCGACGGTATGCCCGGTCACCACGTTGCCCACGGCAATCACCTGCCCGTTTTTCAGCACTTTTCGCCCCTCTATCTCCACGAGATCCCCATCCTGCAGCAGGGTGAAAATCTCTTCTCCAACGCAATCCAAGAGCGGAACCCCGTTCTCGTACAAAAGGCGCGGGCCGAGGTTGGGAAAGCGGCAGGTCAAGGAGGGATGGGCGTTGATCACCGCCGCCGCACCTGCCTCGACCAGTCCAGCCGCACCCACAGCATCCAGATTCTCGTGGGCGATCACGGCTATTTCCTGAGGCTGCAGTCTCGCGGCCAGCTCCTTGGTACGTCTGCCCAACCTGACTCTTCCCCGCATGCCCCCACCTCCCCAATAAAAAAGAGACGGCCGTTCCCGCCTCTAGTATGCTCTTCTACCAGCATCTTTAGCCCCGCAGCTGCGCTGCTAGACGCACTAGGTGCACCATCCTGCTGATAAACTCAGAGTTGGTAGGTTTGCCCTTGTTTGGCGATATGTTGGGAAAGATTTCGTAGAGCTGATCGAGATTCCCCTTTTCCCAGGCTGCTTCCAGGGCATAGCGCATATCGCGCTCTACTTGGGCTCCGCTCACGGCAAAGCGCTGGCCGATGGCCGGGTAGAGGTGGCGCGTCACCGTTTGGAGCCACTCGGGATGCTGAACAGCCAGCCAGATACCTTCGATCAGGTAGCGGTAACCCTTGTAGTTCGGAGGCAGACCCATGCGCTCAAAGTACCCGGCGCAGATCTCTTGAACCTGCCTCAGGCTCAGATCGAGGGCCGGAGCTTGAGCCGCAGGCTGCAGGAGCTGCCTGATGCGTTTTTCCAGGATGACCAGATCCAATGGGCGCAGGAGGAAATAATCGGCACCCAGCTCGGCAGCGCGAGCCAGGAGACGCTCACCGGGAGGAGTCTGTGACACCATGATGACCTTGGTCTGCGCTGATGACCACAGCCGCCTGATCTGCTGCAGGACTGCCAACCCTCCCCAAGGAGGACAATCCAAGTCGAGCAGGACAATCCTCGGCTGATCAATGGCCGCGATCGCCTCAGGATCCTCCAGGGAGCCCGCACCCTCGTAGGCGAAATCGTCCAACCTGCTGAAGTAGGTCGTGACCTCACTGCGGAAGGCCTCATCAGGGTCCAACTGCAAAACGCGTATCACGCTCTATCCCCCCTCGTACCCGACCCGGCCGGCCAGAAGGAAGGTCTTGGTGATCGGCGAATAATGGAAATTCTTGTCCAGGCGGAAACCCTTGATCTGCCCAGTGGAGGACATATGCAGGCGCGGACCTGAGCAGTGAAGCTTCTCATTGCCGATCAGGATGGCGTTGTCGTTGTGGGGACTGATGGGCAAATCTTGGGCGATGTATTCCAGAACCCGCCGTTCTACTTCGGCCAGGTCTACTTCTGGTTTCCGGGTAAACTCCACCACGAATCCCCGGCGGACATCGCTGTGGATGGTGGGCGGCTCTATGCCCATCTGCTCCAAGACGATACTCGTCAGGTCTTCGGCGCTGTGCGCCATCTTGCGGTAGACCAGAGACTCGTATGCCTCTTCCGCTATCTCTGCCGGAAAGGGACCGAAAAGGGTGGGGATGGTCACCACCACTTCTTCCCCGATGCCGATGAGCACTTCCGCGTTCACGTTGAGCAGAGGATAGAGCAGTTCGAAGTGTTCCACCACGACGCGCCGCCCGGCGGAAATGGCCATCTTCACAGCATCTGCCAGCTCCCAGAGGGGGGTAAACGCCATTTCGAAGCGGACATCAAGGTGGTAGGTGTGGGTGCGGAAGTAGTGGGCTTGGGCATCCTCCAGCACAGGCAGGGGACGGACGTTCACCCCGTCATCATCATTCGTGAGGACCAAGCCAGGAAACATGCCCCGGATGATCAGCGACTTCCCCGCACCGGCATCACCGATCACCCCGATAAGCAGGGCTTCGGCGTTGAGGTAGCGCTGGGCGATGAGCTGGCCCAAGTGCATGAGGCGCTGACGTCCCCGTGGAGCGTAGTAAGCCGCGCGCACCAGCGTGGTGTAGTACATCTTACAACACCGCCTCGGCGTGCCGCGCCACATGGCAGTTGATATTAACCGCCACTGGCAGCCCGGCAATGTGGGTTGGGAATACTTCCACAAACAGAGCCAAGGCCGTTTGGGTCCCGCCAAACCCCTGGGGCCCAACTCCGGTCTTGTTGACCAGCTCGAGCAGTTCCGATTCCAGCTGCGCTATGTGCGGTTTGGGATGCTTCGAACCGATCGGGCGCAGCACCGCTTTCTTGGCCAGCAGGGCGGCCTTTTCCATGGTCCCGCCAATTCCCACACCGATGATGATCGGCGGACAGGGGTTGCCCCCTGCTTCGCTCACGGCCTTCACCACGAAGTCTTTGATCCCCTGCACCCCATCGGCCGGCTTGAGCATCTTCAAGGCTGACATGTTCTCGCTGCCGAACCCTTTGGGTGCCACGATCAGGCGGAGGCCATCGCCTGCCACCAGGGAGACGTGGAGCACTGCTGGAGTATTGTCCTTGGTGTTCACCCTTTGAAGAGGATCCTCCACGACGCTCATGCGGAAATACCCTTCCTGATAGGCCTGGCGCACCCCTTCATCCACCGCATCGCTGAGCAGCCCGCCTTCGATGTGCACATCCTGGCCAAGTTCGGCAAACACCACGACCATGCCCGTGTCCTGACAGAGGGGCATCTTTTTCTCCCGCGCGATCTGCGCGTTCTGCAGGATCACATCGAGCACATCACGCCCGAGAGGCGATTCTTCCTTTTGCTCGGCTTCAACTAGAGCTTGGTAGACATCCATGGGGAGGTTGCAGTTGGCGTTCAGGCAGAGCTCCTTAACCCGGGCGACAATCTCCTCATACTTGATAGCCCTCACCACTCATCCCCTACCTTGCCTTGCTTTTCAGTAAAGCCACCAATCTGTTCATCTCATTCGTGCAGATGGACAGGCCTTCATCCACTCCCATGCCGGGCTTGGACAGAATCTGCGCCGGCCTGGTCGCAACAGCCAGGTGAACTGTTATCTGCGCGGAGCGCTCGGTCTCGTTGCAGGTTCCGCCGAGATAGGGGACCACGCCGTGCTCGTGGCAGTACAGCACTGCTTCCACACTGTTGTTGATCCCTCCCAGATCGGGGGCTTTGATCTGGATCATATGCCCCGCTCTTGCCTGAACGAAGTCCTTGATATCCTCCAGGGTGTTGCACCACTCATCGGCCACAAACTGTACGGGGATCTTCTGCTCATCGACGTAGGCGCACAGTTCGGCCATGACCCCCATCTGCTCTTCCTTGCCGCCACAGTCAACAGGCCCTTCGATGGCCAGCCTGTGCGGCGCCACCAGCTCGGCCAGCTGCTTGGCGTATTCCCCGATCGCTTCGATATCGTTGTTGAACGCTTCACCGATGGTGCCGTAAACATCGACGTGGAAATCGGGCAGGTAGTCCTCGTACACCTTGAGTTCCTGTACCCTCTGCTTCAGCCAAGCCAGATAATTCCTGAGGTGCTCGCCCTGCTTCCCCAGCTTGTTGACATTGTTAAACAGGCCGTGGGGCAGCACATCCACATGTTTGATGATCATGCGGTCAGCGTTGAGCCTGCGGTCATCGCCGCTTTGGGCAAAAATCTTCACCGGCTCAGGGATCAGCTCCAAGCCGTACTCATCTACCACGACCTCAGCCATAGTCACATGCCTGCTCTTTGCCACGGCATCGAGGATCGCCTGGGTTACTCCGTAGCGGATGGCCGTGTGCAGCGGCTTACCGTCGCCGTTCCGCAGCCCATCTATCTCTTCGGCCAGTTCTCGAAAAGAAGTGAGTTTTCGGCCGAGCAGTCTCGGCACAACATACGCCTCTATCTGGGGGATGTAACTGTCAGCAAGGAAAAGGGGATCCCGTCCGCCCGCGCCTGAGTACTGGACCGCGGCGCAGTCCCCATAGGCTACCTGGCCGTCTTCCAGGACCAGCTGGACAGAAACACTCTCCCCAGCCTGGCGGATCTTGACGAAGCCAGGAGTGACGGGCACGCCGTCATACGTAAACCCGTTTTCCGAGTAGTTGCCGCGGCGGATGGCCCGCTGGTCGTCGAAGTAGAACCCGGTAAGTCCCTTGGACAGTACAACGTCTTTGATCATTGTGAAAGCACTCCTTCTGATCCTCAATAAGTGAGATCGAACAATGGCGCATGCTGTTGAGCGCCGTAAACATCAGTTTCACCCAGGTCACCTGAAGCCCGCGGCCGCACGATGGTGATCTTCACCGCGTGGGCTGGAGCGAAGTGGATGATGCCCAATACCTGGTTCACATCGATCTTGTACAGCGCGGCGATCTTTTCCTTGGTGATGCTGTGCCTTACCTGCTCGTAGGTCTCAGCATCGGGAAACATCAAGTCGAAAGTCAGCTCATAGGGGCCCGCGTTTTTGCTGCGGATCACCGAGGCGACATCTCTCACGTAGCGCATGCTCAACCCTCCCTGATCTCCATGGTGAATAACGCCGCTGGGTCATCCACCTCAAGCAGATGGTAGATGCTGAAAGTGTACACGGCCCCTGCGGAGATATCCGAGGGGGAATAGGGGATGGCGAGGTTGCCAGCGGTCGATTTGCGCCCCGGATACCCGTAGTGGAGCAGGGTCGAACGGAAAAAGCCGCAGACCGCATCGGCAACTTCCTGGGTGGGAGCAACGGCCTCTATCACCAGGCCCAGCTCATGGGCGGGCTGGGGATGGGGTTCGAGATCGGCCATCACTCCGTTTTTGCCGTAACAGTGGACGTGAACCTGGTAATCCCCCAGGTCGCGGAAGTTGTCGGCCACCCGCTCTTTCACCGCGGCGATGACATCGTCGATCTGGCCTATCATGATCGGGTCGCGCACTCCAGCGATGCTGATCGTGCGGTAGCCGATGGGGCGGGCCCCCTCCAACTTGAGGAAGTACTTCTCCGTGGGGACGAAGCGCGTTCCCGACACCTTCACCCTGCCGCCTTCGAGTTCTTCAAAGGTGCACTGTCTCAGATCCAGGGTGCCTCCCGGTCCAGGAAGCCAATAGGGATCGCTTTTCTCATAGAGGGTATGGGCCGCAACCGACAGTTTGGTACACCTGCGCTGGGGATTCAGGGCTTCGAGCACGAAGCAGTCGTCGCACAGGTAACCAAACAGGCAGTCACTGCCGCTTCCTGGGCTGGCAGCGATGGCTGCACATTCCAGGATCTTCCCCATGTGCAGGGCCAGCGCCAGATCACAGCCCTTCAGAACAGGCAGTGCCGCGAAAGCCGTTGGATCGTACGCGCGCCCGGCTATGATGATCTGAGCGCCTTCCTTCAGAGCCTGAACAATTGGCTCCAACCCCATCTGGGCCACGATGTGCGAACTCGTTTGGATCTGTTCTTCAGTCAGGTCTGCCACGGGGCCCAGAGGCTGGATCCGGCCTCGGCGCAGCTCTTGAACAAGCAAATCCCGGTCGATGTCGCTGTAGATTACCGCCAGCTTTGCTGCCGCCTGCAGATCCGCAAGGACCTCATTTACTATGGCAACGGTCCAATCTACGTGCGGCCTGGCACCCGAACCGCCGGCGGTGCCGATGATCAACGGGATGCCCCGCTTTAAGGCGGCATCGACCAAGAAGTGGAGGTCCCTCTTGACGGCCGCGCGCTGCGTGAAGCACTTGCCCGCCCCGAGGTAATAGGGTCCCGGATCGGTCGAACCGGCATCGACGGCGATGACGTGCGGATCCCGTGCGAGGCCCGCCTCAAAAGAGGATAGGGGAAAGCCGTAACCCAAAATCGCTGTTGGCGATAGAACTCTCAGCTCGCTCAACTCTCATCTCTCCTTAACGCGGACGTCCAACCAGCCTACCGTGACTGACAGCATAAATGTCGTCCACAACCATTTGAAAACTGGGGGGCCTCCGCTCCGCCCTGCCCCTTTCTTCTAGCTTGGCGCGGTGGAAGTTCTGAATGTCTTTCGGGAAGGGCAGATTGCCCCACTGCAGGAATCGAACGGCTCCTTCGTTATCCCGGGCCGGCATGGTCCTGCCCAAGTTGAAGGTGCTTGGTGCAAAGGGAACATCGATCACCCCAGCAGCAAAGGCTCTTACGGCTCCAAGAGCCCAGTCACCCTCTCCCAATTCCAGGGTCTTGTTGAGGATGGCACGGGTCTCCTGGAGGATGATCTCCCGTTCTTCTGCCAGAGCCGGGCTTTCAGGCAGAGCCTGATCCTGAAGCATGTTCAGCACCTGTTTCGTGGTGCGGATCGCTTGGGCATTGGCTTCCTTGGTGGGGATCCCCAAGGCCTCATGTGTGGTCTTGACAATAACCTTGGTGGCCTTGCCCAAAGCCGCCGCGGTGCTGCCCAGTGCGATGACGGCGTAGGCCTTGGCTTCGTCTTTGGGAAAGCCGCCCATCCACTGATGGAACACGGTGGTGAGCTCCACATCCTCGATGCCCTCAGCGCGCAGGTATTCCTCAGCCAGGCTCGTGAGGGTCTGGAGGGCCGCCACATCCTGCACCAGATTCCCGCACTGCCCATAGCCCAGGGTGATGTTCTTAACCCCCTGTTTGGCCGCGAGGATCCCTTCAATAACAGCCACACTGTGGGAGATGCACGGTGCCACCAGAGTACCGGTGAGCGGTCCAAAGGGTTCCCGGTTGATGGTGATGCCCTGCTCTTCATAGAAGCCTACCAAACGGTCCACATACTGCCAGTACCGGAGGCTGTCTCCCAAAGGCACCCGTTTGGCATAGGGGATGTTGTAAGAAATACCGCCCCCCTCAAAGGCAGTAAAGCCGGCGGCCAGAGTGATCTCAGCCAGCAGGCGGGCATCGGGGGTACCGTGGCGCACCTGGACCGGCCTGGAAACGCCTTCCACAATCCGTCTGCAGCCGGCGACGCCGTGGTTCACGGCGGGAAAACCGTTAAGCAGAGACCTGCCCTCTCTCACGCTTTCCAGCAAGGCCTTCTCGGCTTCCTCATAGCGATTCTGCCGGGTATAGGAGTCAATGGTTGTCGGCAGGAGGTCTGTTTCGCCTTCATCCTGCAGATAGAGGAGCAGCTGCAGGTGGCTGTTTAAGTCTGCCACTCCGGCGCGGGGTTGGGCCAGCGTCTTCCCCTCCGCCTTGGCCTGAAGCAGGCGCTTGGCGAAGTTCAGTTCAGCCGGCAGCTTCCTGTGAAACTCCAGGGCTTCATCAAGATCCACTTCCCGGCCCGTTGGCCAACTGGCCAAAACCTGTGCCCTTTCCTCTTTCAGTTCATTCCAATCCAGCTTATCGTGTGTGAGCCCCTCACTCACCTGCTGTTCCCTCCTTGCCCAGCGTGTAACTTTTCAACGAATTGGTCAGGATATCATAGGCAGCCTCAGGCGCTTCTTGGGCCAGAAGGCCCATGGCAGCCAATATGTAATCGCCATCCAGGAAGAACTGTGGGTTCTCAGGCCGCAGTTCTAAAGGAGCCTCCGCCTGTCGACCGGCACCGCTGAGCGCCGTCAGGGGTTCGGTACTCTTGACCAGCACTCCGCCAGTTCCGATCACCGTCGTTACATTGGAGAGGTCCTTACCTTCCTGCATCCAAAGGAGGCCCGCGGGAGTGTAAAGCTCGGAAAGGCGGCCCACATGCCTGCTCACTGCATGGAGCACAGCCAGGCGGGCCAGTACTCGATCAAAGCGGGCTTCTTCTTCATCCTCCGGCAGCAGCTCCGGCTGCCCGTGCAGCAGCTCAGCTCTGCGCCGCACCGCTTCTTCCGTCCAGTCCATCTCCTGGGCGACAGCCTGCACGCTCACTGCCTCCAGGAGGGAGAGCACGCTCACCCGAACACCCAGATCTCCTTCCACAGTCCTTTTGGCAAAAGGTTCGGGGAGACCCCGCACCACTACTCCGGCACGGGTGGGCAGCCCCTCCCCCAAAGAGTGCACGTCGGTCGTGGCGCCGCCCACATCTACTATGAGCAGATCGCCCCACCCCCGGCGAGTCGGTGTGCCTTCACTGAGGAGCTGGCCGGCTCGGAGCACCGCCGCGGGAGTGGGCATAAAGATCCCGTCAATCAAGCGGCTGGCCCTATCGAGGCCTTTGGCTTGGATGATCTTTTCCATGAAGACCTTGCGGATCACTTCACGGGCCGGGTCCACCTGCAGCTTGCCAATCTGGGGCATCACATTGGGTGCGATGTAAGTATCGAATCCTTGGGGAAAGCAGGCAGCTGCTTCTGCAGACACGGAGCGGTTGCCAGCAATGACAACAGGCACCGGATCAGGCAGACTCGCCAGCACCCGGGCATTGTGCAGAATGTTGGTACTGTTGCCTCCGTCCGTTCCGCCCGCGAGCAAAATGATGTCCGGCCGCAGAGCAGCGATCTCCTCGCGATCCGATTCAGTCAGCTGGAAAGAATAGGTGTTGAGAACCCGTGCTCCGGCCCCGAGAGCAGCAAGCTTCGCCGCCTTGGCTGTCAAGTCCTGAACAAGGCCGATGGCCACCATGCGCAGGCCGCCGGCAGCACTGGAGCAGGCCAGCTTGCGTGCCTGCCGCAGCTGTTCCTCGGTCAGGCCCAGGCCCTGAAGAGCCGTCCGCAGTCCGATACTGACATCCTCGATGGTTGTCGGCGCGCTGGCCCTGGCCAGAATGCGCCCTTCGTCGATGTCCACCGCCGTTACCTTGGTAAAGGTACTGCCGATGTCAACTAAGACCGACGTCTGCCTCATCAAAAAACCTCCCAACTACAAGCCGAGGTCTTTCCGCAGAGTGGGAATGAAATCCTCTGGCAGTGTACTGGGAGGATACACCCGATCGAACCCCAGCTGCTTAAACTTGGCCTCCACTTCCGACCACTCCTGGTTGCCCACTACCAAATAACCGCCTATATACATAAGGATGTCGCCGATACCCGCTTCGATCAGGGCTTCGCGCAGGCCTCGAGCATCGATCTCCGCGTGGCCGTAGAGGGACGAGACTAAGATCGCATCTGCATTCGTCTCTAGAGCGGCTTCCACAAACTCCTTTTGCGAAACCAGCACTCCTAAGTTTACCACATGAAACCCTGCTTCGGTAAGGGCGATCTCCAGGATTTTGTTGCCTACAGCGTGCACATCTGCTCCGATAACGCCCAAGACAACCGTCTTTGACTCCATTCGTCTCTCTCCCCATGAACTTTACCTAAAGTTAAACCTTCCTGGCAGTTTCTTCTCTATGCACAGAAAAAAACCTCCCGCGAAGAAGCCTGTTTCGCGGGATTTTGTGCCCCTACGCCCAGTCCTGCCTCATATACCATCCATTCGGCAAAACTAGCGTAGCCT
>DURQ01000086.1 GCA_012840725.1 Bacillota bacterium | reverse complement strand
GTATTCCGGAGTGCAGCATGTCTGGGTTGGTCACCACGATGCTGCCGGCAGCGCGGATGGCGATACGGGCATCTCCAGGCGTATCTCCATCGTATGTATAGGTCTTGATCTTCCCGCCCAGCTCATCGCTCCAGGCCATGAGTTCGGCCACCTGGTCCTGGGCCAGGGCCTTTGTGGGGAAGAGGTAGAGTGCCCTTGCCTCTTCATCGGCCAGAAGGGTCTGAAGCACGGGCAGGTTGTAGCAGAGCGTCTTCCCTGAGGCCGTGGGGGTAACTACCACCACATTTTCTCCAGCCTGCACGGCGCGCAGGGCTGCCGCTTGGTGCGAGTAGAGCTGCTCAATGCCCCGGCGCCGCAGGAGAGCCTGCACCTCGGGGTGAACAAACTCTGGGATGGGCTCATATACCCCTTCCTGCGCTTCTATGGTATGGCGGAACGTGACATTTGCCATGAAACGGGGGTTACTCTCTAGTTTGCGGAGTGCTTCTTCAACACCCACAGGCCACACCTACCCTTCTGCCTCCATAATAGACGAACGGACGTTTGCAGTCAATTGCTAACCTTGAGCAGCGGCCGAGAAGATGTTATACTGGATTTAGAAAATTCGCAAAGGAGAATGGCCATGTGGCGAGTAATGTGCATCTTGCTGACCATCTGCCTGCTGTCTGCCGCCGTGAGTGCTGCGGATGAAGGCACCCGCCTCGATCTGGCTTCTGTGCCCGAAGACTGGATTCTGCTGGGTGAATATGCGGCAGGGGCTGGCGATCTTCAGGTTTTCTCTGAACGGCTTGGCGTCACGGTTGTTGTCTTGAAGAACTACCTGTTCGGCACCCCGACGGGCGGTGTCCAGGTGAACCTGGTGCTCACCGAGACCGAAGCCGAGGCTCAGGCCCTCGAAGAGCTCTTCCTGGGTTTTCATCCCCCCGAGATGGTGGGGCGAAGTGGGCGCCGCGTCCTGGAGCTGGTGACTGAACAGCCTGCCCTCGCCGCGCTCGCCAAGACCGCTCTCAGGTTTGACCTGGAAGGAACTTCTGGCGCGGATCAAGCCGTTCTGCGGGAGTACCTGAAAGCCTGGAGCTGGTCCGTCGCCCGCTGGGAGGATATCGCGGAGTACCTTGACGGTGAACTGGCAGACTACCGGGTCTTCTTGGTGGGCGAAACGCACGGGGCGGCCTGCAACCAGCAGCTGGAGTCGGCCCTGTTGGAGTTCCTGGTCCGCCAAGGCGGAGTTCAGAATCTGCTGCTCGAACTCTCGCCGAGCCTCGTCGGTTTTCTGCGGGAGTATCTGGAAACGGGCGATCAGGCCCTTCTGGATCAGGTCTTTTCCTTGGTGAAAGGCACCTACTTTTTCACCGAGGAGAACTACGTCCACTGGCAGAAGGTGCACGATCTGTACCAGTCTCTTCCTGAAGGCAAAGAGCTGCGCTTGATCGGTCTGGACGTAGAGCATCAGCCTCTTCTGGCCTTGAGTTATCTGCAGCGTCATCTAGACCGCATAGACAGCAGCATCCTGTCCCAATCCAAGCTGGGCCAGATCGACCGGATCCTCCGGGGCGAACTCAGCCTAGACTACAACGAAGCCCTCAGCTTCGTTCAAGACCTGCTTTTGGAGCTGCAGCAGAAGGCAGTCCGGGCCGAGCTGGGCGAACTGGCGGGAGAGTTTGAGCTTGTCCTCTCGAGCCTCTTGGCAGGCCTGCAGCTGCAGACCTTCAGCGGCTTGGCCTGGGACAGCAGCCGGGAACAGGCCATGTACGAGAACTTCGTCAGACAGGTTTCGCCAGATGACGGGCAGAAGTACTTCGGGCAGTGGGGACTGCACCACGTCTTTCAGGGGCAGGTGCTGGGCGTGGACTGGCTGGCCTCCAAAATCGCCCGCACCGAAGGGTTTTCAGACTCCGTCTTCAGTATGGTGCTGGTCTATTCTGGCGGCGAGCGGCTCAGTCAGGATGGTTCGCAGACCATGCCCCTGTCTACCTACGCAGGCAGTACCCAGGTCTTGCCTGAGCTGGCTGGTGGTCAGCCGCTTCTCGCAAAACTGGACAGTGCTGGTTCACCCTTCACCGAGGAGCTGATCTGGAAACTGACCGAGGTCAGTCCTGCCAGTGGCGTGACCACTGACTACTTCCAGTATCTCCTCTTTATTCCAGGAGCACAAGCCTCAACGCCTTTGGTCTTCTAGCCGCGCTGCGGCAGAGGGGGCATGCTTTTGCTCCTCTTGGACACCCTATGCCTGGAAAGGCGGGGGACGATGTGGATCGGTTTTACCGGGGATTCGTGGCGGGGATGGTCGCGGCTGTTCCCCTCAATGCCTGGAGTCTCTTTTCCTACCATATCCTGGGTCTGACCCAGCGGAGGCTCTTGGATTGGGCGGGGATGATGGTCTTCGGAGTCTTGCCGCGGACAGCGGTCCAGGTTGTGCTGGCCCTGTTTATGCAGCTCGTATGGTCAGGCCTGCGCGGCATCTTCTTTGTCTATCTGCTGCGGAGTATCGGCAGTCAAGGACTGATCGGCAAGGCGGTCATCTTCAGTGTGATCGTGAGCTTCCTTGAGGAGTCTATCGTTGTCCTGTTCAAGGTCCCCAACTTGGTCAGGACAACCACCGGCACCCTGATCTCGACGCTTGTGGGTGCTGTCATGTGGGGAGCAGTACTGGCGCTCCTCCTTCGCAGGTTGGATACTGAGGCAGAGGCATAAAAAAGCTGGGTAGGTCATTCCGCCTCCCAGCTTTTTCGGATCTCCTCGCTCAATCCCGCAGTCTCCGAAAGAAGCGTTCCAGTTCGGGAACGTTCTCCAGCAGCTGGTTGGTAAACTGCTCGGTCAGCCGGCTGTCCACTTGGACTTCGCCCAAGGCTTGGCTCAGGCGCGGCAGCACTTCTATGACCCGCTCAAAGGTCTCCCGCAGCTCCTGCCTCAGCTGGCTGAGGAGAGGCGAGATGACCGGGTAACTGGTGAGGGCAAAGACGCAGATCTGCAGGATCGCATCTACGACGCTGGGAGTTTCTGCCCGCTGTTCACTGCTCATTTCCAGGCGCAGCCTCCTTTTCACGAGATAAGGAATCTCAGTCACCGTTTGACGGCTGTGGGTATATAAATAAAGCAAGAAGATGAGGATGGGGGCGCGCCCCATCCTCGGTAGCGGCTAGGCCAAGAGGATCACAGCCAGAACGACGATGAGGATCAAAGCCACGAAGACGATGAAGGTCTCCTGATTATCATTCATTCAGTGCACCCCCTCGGTGAGCAGATTAAGAAGTTGGCCTTCTTGCTCTTAAGTTATGAAGCTGGGGCGGGTCGGTTATCATGCCTGGTTCCCGTTTTCAGCCTAGGGGGGTGTCTTGCTTGACGCCGAGGATAGACAGGGGGCTGCTGCTGACCGCGCTCAAGGAAGTGCCGTATTACCGCGATCACTGGCGAGACGTCCGCGGAGAGCTCCTCTTTTTTGAACCAAGGGGAATCGACTGGGAGCGGCGAACGGTCACGGGCTTGAGGCTGCGCAAGGGAGTGTGGCGGATGGGGGAGTACACCCTTCCAAGGACCGTCTACAACCGCTGCTTCCCAGAACCGAGGGCGCTCTTAGCCAAGCTCAGCGAGGCCATCGGCCCGGAAAACGTGTTTAATCAGCGAACCCAGCTGGACAAATGGGAAGTATGGGAGATCCTCAGCGCTGCACAGCTGGGCGCATGCCTGCCAAAGACTTACCTTTTCGAGCCTCAGGATCTGTCACAGCTTCTGCAGGAGCACAAGTCGCTGATCCTCAAACCCCGCCGAGGACACGGTGGGGCAGGGGTGTTCAAGCTGACCCTGCTCGGGCCTGAATTGGTGCTGATCACCTCCCATGGCCTTTCCTTTCCTGTCTGGGGAGAAGCTCTTTACCTTCCGATCCTCGCTGCGTCTGTTCCTTCCGGCCAGTACCTGGTTCAGCAGTACATCGACAGTCTGGAAAGGGGCGGCGTCAAATTCGATGTGCGCCTCGTCTTTCAGAAAAACGCGGAGGGGAAATGGGAGGTTACTGGTGAGCTGAGCAGGGTGACGGCTGCAGAAAACCTCCTAACTAACGGTTACCATGCGGTTGTCCCGGCTCGCGATGTGGTACCACCCGGGACAATGGACGAGCTGCACGCTTTGGGCCGTCAGGCTGCAGAAGCGCTCGATGGTAATATGGGCGGCCTGGGCGAACTGGGTGTCGACTTTCTCCTGGACAAAGAAGGAAAACCCTGGGTCTTGGAGGTAAACGGCAAGCCCGACAAGGGGTTGTTTTGGAGACTGGGCGATGGGGATATGCTGAAACGGGTGTATGTCACTCCCCTTGAGTACCAGTACTACCTTATCCAGGCAAAGACAAGTGCCCCAGGTTCCATTTCCTAGGGCACAGTCAGCACATTATCCCTGCTTGAGTAGCTTCTCCAGTTCTGGGAAAAAGCGTAGCAGCTCCCGCACCAGTTCTTCCTTTTTTCTCTCATCCATGGCGGCCAAGGCCTGGGTGATCTTGGGCACCGCTTCTTGAACAGTAGTCTTGTTATCTGCCGGCTGGCCTGTGAGCTGGTTCACCAAAGAAGTGAGTGCTGGATAGCTCAAGGCCAGAGCAGGCAGGAGTTTGAGCAGCGCATCGAAGGAGGAACCTCCCTCGCCTTCCTTCCGTTTCAAGGCTTGCACCCCCGTTTTTGGCTAGATGTTTGCGGCGATGATGACCAGGGCAACCAGGAACAAGATGAAAATGGCCGTGGCCGGGTCAATCCCGCAGCAGATGGGTCTGCCCATTTTCTTCACTCCTTTGCTTTTTCTACCCCTTCTAACCCCGGCACGGCTGTCGCCAGCCGCTGGAGCAGAGACAGGAGCGGCGGCGAGCCATCCTCGGATGGCTTTAGGATTGAGGACAGCAGAGGGATGGCTTCCATGAAAGCCGGGAGCAGGTCAGACACCGGGTTCTCCCACGTACCCGCGCCCCTGCTGGTGGAAAACAGGTTCCCCAATGTACACCCCCCTTTCTTGGGATATAGTATTCAGGGGCAGGAAAACGGAATTGGCTTCGACTTCCTATTTTGGATCAAAAAAAGGTGCTGAACGGGTGTTCAGCACCTCAAACAGTGTTCGGTTAGCCGGGCCTACGCCTCGGTGTATCGTTGTGCAACCTTGTTCCAGTCGATAACCTTGAAGATTTCCTTGAGGTAGTCGGCGCGCATGTTCTTGTACTTGAGGTAGTAGGCGTGTTCCCACACATCGATGCCCAGAATGGGGGTCAGCTGGCCACCGTGCGTCATGAGGGGATTGTCCTGATTGGGCGTACTGGTTACTACCAGTTTTCCGGAGGGGTCTTTGGACAGCCAGGCCCAGCCGGAACCGAACACGGATGCAGCAGTCGCAGTCAGTTTCTTGACAAGCTCTTCCAGCGAGCCGAAATCAGCTTCAATCTGTTCGGCAAGTTTTCCCTGGGGAGGCTGCCCGCCTTGGGGACTGAGGATATCAAAGTATAGATTGTGGTTGTAGTAGCCTCCACCGTTGTTGCGTACAGTTGTTCTGAGTGCGGGGTCGTCTATTGCTTCGAGGTTTTGCAGGATGTCTTCAATGCTTTTGCCCGCAAGACCGGGCAGCTTCTCCAGGGCGCTGTTCAGGTTATTGGTATAGGCAGCGTGATGCTTGCCGTAGTGAGTCTGCATGGTCAGTTCGTCAATGTGAGGTTCCAGGGCGGCGAAGTCGTAGCTCAGTTTGATCTGCTCGAACATCTTATCCACTCCTTGCAATCCTAACTTAATCGGTAAGGATTTATTTGTCTTCAGTATAGCATGGAGCAGAAAGATGTGCAAGTGATTCTCATTATCAAAAGTTAATTCTAGGAAAAAAGTGAACCGCCTGGTCAATTAGAACCAGGCGGTCAGCCAGTACTTCTCGAAAAGAGCCTTGACAAGGTAGGCCAGGCGGTTGGGGCGGGACACGTTCATGACCACGGGATCGCTGTAGGCTCCGATGGAAACGAAGCAGCCCATTCCGAGACCTGTGAACATGGACGCTCCGGCAGCACCGCCGCGGAATCTGAAGTCAGGATCCTTACCGCTCAGTTTTAGAGCCAGGTTACGGGCGGCTACCTCCGCCTGGTAGTGGGCGAAGAAACCAACCTTAGGCAGCCAGTGGCCGTTTGGCGTTCTCAGCCCCGTAACATCGCCCAGGGCGTAGACATCGGCAAAGCGCGTTTCCAGGGTGTGGGGATCCGCTTCCAGCCAGCCCTCTGGTCCTGCCAGAGGTGAGTTCCGCAGGAAAGAGGGCGCCTGATGGTCTGGAATGCCCAGGATCAGGTCTGCCGTGAGCACATGCTGTTCGGTAAGGATTTCGCCGGCCTTTGTGATCTGCTGAACGCGATCCTCCAGGACCAGGCGGATCCCAGCATCGTCTAAGAGCTCCTGGACGGAACGGCTCACTTCTGGCGGGGCGAAGCTGAAGGGGCGCTCCTCCGGTGTGATGAGCACGATCTCTATTTGACGCCTGCGGTCCATCCTGCGGAAGTAGTCGTGGAGGAGAAGAACGATCTCATATGGGGCCACCGTACCAGTAAAGGGCAGGCTGGCGACGAACAGCACGATGCGTCCTCCTGGGAAACGGAAAAGCCTTTCCCGGCACTGCTCAGCTTCATCTAGATTGTACGGGTCAAACGCCCAATGCTGACCGGGGATGCGGCTTGCCGACCGCTCAGCGCCGAGGGCAACCAGCAAGCAGTCATAGGGAAGCCCCCCTGCCCGGGTGAAGACCGTCCGGCTGTGGAGATCAAGCCCCTCGACCTCCGTTTGAAGGAACTGGATGCCCCGTTCTCGGAAATTGGCAAGTGGGCGGGTGAGCTGTTCCCGCCGGCGGCGTCCCACCAGCAGGAGGGGCAGGGCCGCGAAAAAAAGGTGGACCGGGCTGCGGTCCACCAATATCACCTCGTTGCCTGGGGGCAGAACGTCAGCCAGCAGGTTGGCGGCGGCAACTCCCGCCGTACCTCCTCCCAAGATGAGCACAGTGCTGCCCAAGATCAACTCTCCTTAAGCCGCATCTTCTTCTGCTACTATGCCCATCTTCCTGGCTGTTATCCGTTCTTTTCCTCAGTCCTTCAGATTCTGCTTAGGGTTCCACTCTTTCCAAACATTGCCTACCAGTCCCGGTCCTGGTTTTAAGGTCGGGTTGCCAGGGCGCCATCCCGCTGGGGTTACTTCGGTACCCTTGTGCTCCCGCACGTACTGGAAGGCTCTGATCTGTCTGAGGGTTTCCTGAACATTGCGTCCCACTGGCGGTGTCATTACTTCGAAGGCTTGTACGATGCCGTCGGGGTCAATGAGAAAACGTCCGCGGGTCTCTGCGCCGGACTCCTCATCGTACACACCGTAGAGCCGGCCGATATTGCCGTTTTGATCTGACAGCATGGGGAAGGGGATGTCTTTCCCGTCCAGCATCTTGCTCAACTCGTGATCGTTCCACATCTTGTGAACATAGACGCTGTCCACACTGATGGAAAAGACCTTCACTCCCAACTCGGCGAACTCAGGGTATTTCTCAGCAACTGCTGAGACTTCCGTTGCTCAGACGAAGGTGAAGTCACCTGGGTAGAAGCAGAGCATCATCCAATTGCCCTTGAATTCCTCCAGATCCACCTCCACGAACTTGCCTTGGTAAAACGCGGGCGCGCTGAACAGCGGCGCCGGCTTGCCGACCTGGATCATCTTCCGTTCGTCTCCCTTCTTGACTTCCTGAACCACTTCGGTTTCCACGACGGGTCTAGGCTGTCCTTTGGGACGCTGGCAGCCCGGGCCAAATTCCTTCATGATCCACCGCCTCCTTCTGTAATGGGATCGATTACTGATTTCTACTTGCATGGGCATAACCCTTCTCCCGTTTTGGCCGATTTCCACAGGCAGGGAATCGGCTTGGTGTGGAGAAAAAAGAGAAAAAGAAAACGGTCATATCACCACATGGGAGGAGCTTGCGCGTTGAAGCTGAACTACCGCAGGACGTTCTTTATCGGCTTAGCTTTCATGTCTATTTCCGCTTTCTGGCAGATGTACGACAGCATCATTCCCCTGATCTTGAAACGCACCTTTGGAGTCGGTGACACCCTATCGGGGGCGATCATGGCCCTGGACAACGTCTTGGCCTTGTTCATGCTGCCGCTGTTCGGTGCCCTTTCTGACCGGGTGGACACGAAGATCGGCAAGCGCATGCCGTTTATCCTGGGCGGTACGGCCGTGGCTGTCCTCGCGATGGTCGGCATTCCTCTGGCGGACAATGCCGCCAACTTCGTCCTCTTCTTTGCTTCGCTGATGGTCGCCCTCGTGGCGATGAGTACCTACCGTTCTCCGGCGGTAGCCCTCATGCCCGATGTGACTCCCAAGCCTCTCCGTTCTCAGGCCAACGGGATTATCAACTTGATGGGTGCGGTCGGCGGGGTCTTCTCCTTGGTTTTGATCAGGCTTCTTGTGCATTCGGAAAAGCCGAACTACCTGCCCGTTTTCGCGGGCACAGCGGCCTTCATGGCAGTAGCGGTGGCGGTACTCTTCCTCACTGTCAAGGAAAAAAAGATCGCTTCCGAGATGCGCACCTATGAACAGGATGAGAAAGGGACTGAGGAGGGGACTCAGAAGGGCCGGTCCATGGATCCTGCGGTTCAGCGCAGTTTCCGGTTGATCCTGGCCTCCATTTTCCTCTGGTTCTTCGCCTACAACGCGGTAACCACCGCCTTTTCCAAATATGCACAGGATTATCTAGGAATGGTTGGCGGGCGCTTTGCCGACAGCCTCATGCTGGCTACGGTGGCAGCGATCATCGCCTTTATCCCGGCAGGGATGATCGCCGGCAAGATCGGCCGGCGGAAGACCATCCTCGCGGGGATCACCGTCTTGGGACTCTGCCTTTTGGCTGCTTCTTTCTTCAAGACCATTAACCCGCTGTTCAACGCGCTGATCGTTATCATCGGGTTTGCCTGGGCAGCGATCAACGTCAACTCCTACCCCATGGTGGTGGAGATGGCCAAGGGTGCGGATATCGGTAAGTATACGGGTTACTAC
>DURQ01000085.1 GCA_012840725.1 Bacillota bacterium | reverse complement strand
GCTCCTCGGGCTGGACTCGAACCAGCAACCCTTCGGTTAACAGCCGAATGCTCTGCCATTGAGCTACCGAGGAACGCTAATGTTACTGTAGCACAGCTTATTCCCCCTGTCAAGAGGCACACATCCTCCTCTGCACTCATATCCTGGTATGAACCGCAAGCCAGGACCGAGTCCGCTCCAACACGGTCCCCGCGGAAATGATGTGTAAAGGAGGATTCAACTTGGAAGAAAAGGAAAAAGTCGTCATCGAGCAGGCGCAACCCGAGGCCCAAGCTGCCCCGGACCAAGGCAGTGTCTGCGGACCCAACACGTTCCCATACATCGTGCGTCCTGGAGACACCATGTTCTCAATAGCGCGCCAGTTTGGAGTCAGCCTCGATGCCTTGATCGCAGCCAACCCCCAGATTCCCAATCCGAGCCAGATCCGCCCAGGCCAGGTAGTCTGCATCCCGCAGACACAGACGGTCTGCCCGCCCGGCACATTTCGTTATACGGTTCAACCCGGCGACACCATGTTCTCCATCGCGCAGAGGTTCGGCGTGCCCTTGGATGAACTGATCGCGGCGAATCCCCAGATCCCCAATCCCAATCTGATCTTCCCGGGACAGATCGTCTGTGTGCCCGAGTTTTCCTGCCCCCCCAACACATTCCCCTACACGGTTCAGCCGGGAGACACAATGTTCACCATCGCCCAAAGGTTCGGCGTATCACTCAACGCCCTGATCGCCGCGAATCCCCAGATAACCAACCCAAACCTGATCTTCCCCGGCCAGATCGTCTGCGTACCGAGAACCGACGGCCGCTGCCCTGCAGGGACCTTTGCCTACACGGTACAGCCCGGCGACACAATGTTCACAATCGCCCAGAGGTTTGGCGTATCGCTGAATGCCCTTATCGCCGCCAACCCGCAGATCCCCAATCCCAACCTGATCTTCCCTGGACAGATTGTCTGTGTGCCTTTGGTCTCTCAACCGCCTGGGGGATGCCCATCGGGAACGTTTGCCTATACCGTCCGGCCAGGAGACACCATGTTCAACATCGCACGGCGCTTCGGCGTCTCCCTGGACGCTCTGATCAAGGCCAATCCCCAGATCCCAAACCCGAATCAGATCAGGCCAGGGCAGATCGTCTGCGTCCCGACGCGCTGAATGGTTTAAGCCTGCACCTTCTGGCAATACTAGGCCCAGGAGGTGTGGGCTTTTCCATGCTCAAAGCGCAGGTTTCCCTCTACCCGGTCGACCAAGGGGGACCGCAGGACCTGGCCGGCCTGCCTGCCCAGTTCCTCGCCGAACATGCTCTCGATTACGACTTCCGAGAGAGCAGCAGTTCCCTCGACACCACGATCACAGGCAGCGAAGATGAAGTCTGGCGCGCCCTGCGCCATCTCTTCCAGGAAAACTGCAGGCACGGTCGGGACGTAGTGATGGTGACCACATTGACCCAACACACCTGATCAACGCTTGCTGTTGAATGCATTCCGGAAACTATTTTCTGGTTACCATAGAAATAAATCGATTTAACACCTTGACGACCTCCACTTAATTTGGTACGCTAAACCTGGGCCCAGTTGGTGAAAGAATTCACTAGAACAAACTGAAGTGGAGGTTTGTGCAAATGAAGAGACTTTCCCTGCTTCTCGCTGCCGTCTTAGTTCTGTCCCTCAGTGTACTCGCCAATGCTCAGTACATCGATGGAGTATACGAAGCCTGGTCCGATGCCGGCGCTAAGAGCACCGGGTACGCCGAAGTGTTCATCGAAGACGGTAAGATTGCTGCCGTGATTTACCGTGAGTTCACAGACAAAATGGTGGAAAAAGACTGGACAACCTACCCCTGGCCGCAAGCTGGCGAAGCCGCCCGCACCCTGGGTCTCAAGATGGTAGAGAACCAGTCAGCTCAGGTGGATATCGTCACCGGCGCCACCGGCACTTCGACCATGTTCATCCAAGCCGTTGAGCGTGCTTTGATCAAGGCCAGCCCAGACAAACCGACCGACAAGAAATACTTCGATGGCGTTTTCATGGGCCGTTCTGATGTGGCCAGCCGCGGCTACTACAGAGTAGTCTGGGTTACCATCCAGGACGACAAGATCGTTGACTACAAAGCGCAGCGCGTGCTTGCCGACGGCAGCATCCAGGATCCCGCCGAATACGGCTGGCCTCTGGAGATGGCTCGCGAATCCTACAAAGAGGCTGCCATCAACTCTGAGCCTGGCTACGTTGATACCATCAGCGGAGCAACCGGCCTGACCCAGATGTCCAACATTGCAGTACGCGATGCTTTGAATAGAGCCCGCATTGACAAGTAAACACACCAACAAGCCCAAAAAAGCACCTGGCGCAAAGGTCAGGTGCTTTTTGCTTTGTCTTCTATGTAAGCTCCGCCTCTATACTCCCATGATCTGATACCCAGCATCTACATAAATGACCTGCCCCGTGATGGCTCGGGAAAGATCGCTTGCCAGGAACACCGCCGCATCCCCCACCTCCCGAGGCTCGACGCTCCGCTTGAGGGGCGCCTTTTGGCGGTGGATCTCCAGGAAACCCTGGAACCCCTCCACTCCCCTGGCTGCGAGGGTGTTGATCGGCCCGGAAGAGATGGCATTCACCCGCACTCCCGCCTGCCCCAGATCGCAGGCAAGGTAGCGTACGCTGGCTTCCAGTGCCGCCTTGGCCACACCCATCACGTTGTAGTTGGGCATCACCTTTTCAGCCCCATAAAAGGTGATAGTGATCACGCTGGCCTCGTCCGCAAAGAGAGGCATAAACGCTCTAGTCAGGGCAACGAGCGAATAAGTGCTGACCTCTAGAGTAGTAAGAAAGTCTTCCCTTTCTGTGAACAGGTAAGGGTTCTTGAGAGCCGAACGCGGCGCATAGGCCAGGCTGTGCACCAGGCCGTGGATCTTCCCCACTTTCTCAGCAACCGCTTCCTGCACCGCTTCTATCTGCTCCGGAACAACCACATCACAGGGCACCACGGCGGCAGGGGCCCTGTTCAACTGCCCGGTCAGCGCGAGCACTGCATCTTCCGTGCGCTCATTCTGGTAGCCGACGATGAGCTCTGCCCCCTGGGCGTCCAGGGCTTTGGCAATGGCCCAGGCGATGCTGCGCTTGTTGGCCACGTTGAAAATCGCGATGCGCTTTCCTTCTAAGAGCACAAGTACACCCTCTTAAGACCTGCTAGTCCCCACTGCGCTGGCTGCGCTCATTGAGCCTAAAGGAAAGGCGCAGCAGGCTGTCCGTGAGGTGGATGTTTTCCACGATGACGTCATCGGGGACATCGAGGTGCGCAGGGGAGAAGTTCCAGATACCCTTCACGCCTCCCGCCACCAAGAGATCACAGATGTTCTGAGCTGCTTCCTTGGGCGTGGCGATGACGCCGATGTCTGCGGGACGGTTCGCGAGATACTGCGGGAGCTCGTCCACATGGCGGATGGCACAGCCCCCGTGGATGTTGCCGATCAAGTGGGGATCGATGTCAAAGATGGCGTCGATGACAAACCCCTCAGCGCGGAACCAGCCGTAGCTGCCGATAGCCTTGCCGACGTTGCCAGCTCCCACCAAGACCAGAGAGTACTTCCTGCTCATCCCCAAGATCTGCCGGACCTGCTGCAGCAGCTCAGCCACATTGTAGCCGTAGCCCTGCTGGCCGAAGGAACCAAAATAACTGAGGTCAGAACGAATCTGAGCCGCAGTGAAGTCCAGCGCCTCTCCTAGCTGCGCCGAGGAGACCTTGTCCACACCCATCTGGGCCAACTCGGTAAGGTAGCGGAAGTATATCGGCAGACGGCCGACAACCCCTTGAGGGATTGCCTCGCGCTTTTTCCTCGCACGTGCTGTCATCATATTCCCCCTTGAAAATGGTTTGCAGGTAATAACTACGACGAAGCAGGCTTGTATTCCTTTTCACAATGGAAACTAGTAGACCTCAACTTCCCTCTTTTCCACGAGTTCCGTGCCAGCCAGCAGATCGCGCACAGTGATCACCGCCACGTACCCGCCCCGCGGGGCCCACCAGGGAATATTCACGTAGATGTAGAACCAAGTATTCTTAGGGGGTTCCAGATACCATTCCTCCAGTTCGAGCACATCCTTTTGGGAAAAGAGCGTGAACCCATTCTTGGTTTCCAGGGCCACATCAACGCTGATGCGGAGGAAGTAGAAGTCGTCTTCCCGTCCCAAATCGAACCCAGCAACCTCTAGATAGGCGTACCCCCGCTCGCCCCGCTTGAAACGCCCTTCTGGGTTGGGATCGTAGTCATCATCACCCCTCACCTCGTACGCCCACTCTCCCTTTTCGATGTAGAGAGAGACGGGTTCTTCTTCGCCGGCGAAGGCTGGAAGGGGGCAGAGCAGAGACAAAATGATACATATCGTTAACACCAGCAACACAACCATCTCCCGATCTGACTAGGATTTAGTCCACCGATGTGTAATACTTACAGAGGGAAAGGATGAAAGCATGCTTAAAGAGCTCAATCGAGGCAGATGGAGCCGCCCCACCGACAAATCTGCCGTTTATCTCGAAATCGCTCCCGGTGAAAAGTGGGGTGTCCGGGTGACGCTGATCGAGAACTACGCCAAGGTCGAAGCTGTTGACAGCCCGGACGCGGCGTGGTACAAAGCTCCTGAACGTTACTGCTCCGTCATCCGCCCGCCTAGGTTTTGGGAAAGGCTCATGGGCGTGACTCTCGAAAGCAAAATCATGGCTGCCGTGAACGAAAAACGCCTCGTAGCTCACGAAGAAAACGCCCGTCTCCGTGGAGAACTGGAGCAACCACCGGGGTGATTCAGGTTGGGAGGTTCTAGCTTGACATTCTTAATCGTTGGGGATACGGTCGATCCACAGCTGTACGACCACTTCCGGCGTGAACGCTTTCCCGAATCCATCGACGCGATCCTCTCCGTCGGTGATCTGCCCCCTTGGTATTTATCATACCTCATGTCCGTTTTTAATGCGCCCCTCTATTATGTCCGCGGCAACCACGATGACAGCTATGCCCACAACCCACCTGACGGTGGTGAAGATATTCATGGCAAGGTGGTAACCTTCAAAGGCCTGACGATCGTCGGCTTTGAAGGTTCTATGTTCTACCACCATCCTTCTGCAGTGCAGTACACCGAGCGTCAGATGCGTTCCGTGTGGCGGCGCATGGCCTGGCGCTTCCTCTTTGGGCGCAGAATCGACGTGGTGCTGACCCACGCACCGCCCTTCGGGATCCATGATGCTGAAGATCAGTGCCACAAAGGGTTTTTGACCTTTTCCCATATCATTCACAAGTACAGACCGCGCTACTTCATACACGGCCACACACATCTCAACTACGGACTCAAGCAGAACCGCATCGACATCGTGAACGACACCACAGTGATAAACGGCTATGGGTTTCACCTTTTGGAAATAGATCCGCCGGTGGAGTGAGTAGTGGATGCGAGGACATGCCAAAGCATTTCACAGTGCCAAGGAGGAGCTGGGGCTCACGGATTCGCTGTACCTGGGCCTGCGTACGGTGCCTGTGGACAACATCGTGGGTTCGGTAAACCGCTGGCGGGACTTTGATGCCCGCTTCCGGATCAAGAACCGGGCCACGATGCACCGTTATCGTAAGATCAAGCAGGCGGTGGAACAGGGCAGCACCCTGCCTCCTGTTTCCCTTTATAAGGTTCGCGACAAGTATTATGTAGTTGACGGCAACCATCGGGTAGCAGCCGCAAAAGAAGTAGGTCAGACCTACATAGACGCCGAAGTGATCGAATTCTTCCCTCCCCCAGACAGCGAACCCAACCTGATCTGGCGGGAGCGTTCCATCTTTGAACACAAAACGGGCCTCAACGACATCGAGCTGACGGAGCTTGGTGCTTACGACAAACTGCTCATGCAGATCGAACAGTACCGCCAGGAGGAGTCAGAGACTCTGGGCATGGAGCTGACCCTCCAGAACGCGGCAGCCAGCTGGGAACAGGAGATCTACAAGCCCGTGTGCCGGCTCATCCGCGAGCAGGGACTGCTCCACGAGTTTCCGGGCCGCACAGAGGCAGATCTCTTTCTCTACGCCTCATACCACAAGGTCGCCAAGAGCCGCCTTACAAAGCAGAAGGTAAGTTACAAAGAAGCCCTTGCCGATTTCAAGGTACCCAGGCCAGATAAGTCCTTCGCTGAGCAGCTGAGGGACCTGGTGACAAGCCTCTTCAGCCCCGACCCGCAGGAAGTGTGCGCTTACGGCCTGATCATTGACGAAGACGGCTTAGTGAGAGTGACACGGAACTGCCGGGGCTGCGCTAACTGCCGAGACTGCACCGCCGACCGCAGTACTCTGCCACCTGAAGACCACTTTCTCGACTATTGACGCTTAGGTGTGAAACCATGCTGAACGTGCTCGACATTTTGGCATCGCTCTACCCCAGCCCCAAGACGGCCCTCAACCACAACAGCCCCTTCCAGCTGCTGGTGGCCACCATCCTATCTGCCCAGTGCACCGATGAGCGGGTGAATGAGATCACCAAAGATCTCTTCCCCGCTTTTCCCACAGCCCACGATCTGGCCAAAGCGACCTTTGACGAGCTGGCGCCCTACGTACGCAGCGCTGGCTTGTGGCGCAGCAAGGCCAGCAATCTGATCAAGACAGCCAAGATCCTGGTGGACAAATACGGAGGCGAGGTACCCCGCACACGGGCAGAGCTGGAGGCTCTTCCCGGAGTTGGCCGCAAGACGGCCAATGTGGTGTTGGCAAACGCCTTTGGCATCCCCGCCTTGGCGGTTGACACCCATGTGTTCAGAGTGGCCAACCGCATAGGCTTGTCCAACGGCACAACGCCCCTCCAGGTGGAAGAACAGCTCATGGCCGTCATCCCCCAAGAGAAATGGATCGATGCCCACCACTGGCTCATCTACCATGGCCGTTCTTTGTGCCGGGCCCGCAGACCCCTCTGCGACTCCTGCCCCCTGCAGCCCCACTGCCGTTATTTCCAAGAGAACCAGAAACGGGACGATTAACAGCGATCCTCTTCTTTCCTGATCCCCCGTTCTCCTGCCTCCTGCCTCTTGCTTCCGCTACGCCCCATACGGATTCGGCTGTTCCGTTGTTGTCTCCAGCAGATCCCCCTCGTCAATATCAGTGTAAATGTAGACCAGAGAGCCTGCCTCCACCTGTGCTTCTGGAGCGGGAACCTGGCCGATGATCCTCTTCCCTGGGCCGACCACCTCAACCCGGAGATCCTGCCTCTGCAGTGCAAGCGCAGCGTCTTCCACGTCCATTCCCTCCACATCGGGTACGGTGACCAATCGCGCCGTGCTTACGCGTGCGGTGGGCTTGCGCTCCACACCCATGTAGGTCAGCACCTTCTCGGCAAGGCGGGCAAAGACGGGTGCCGCAATGATCCCACCGTAAAAGGCCCCCTGCGGCTCCCAGAGTATGAGAAGCGCTGCCATCTGGGGGTCATCCTTTGGGGCGAAGCCGGCAAAGGAGGTTACCATCTTGGAATGTGAGTAGCGGCCGTGTTCGGCAAGCTGGGCCGTGCCAGTCTTACCCGCAACATCATAGCCAGGCACCTCAGCCCGCTTTCCCGAGCCGCGCTCGATGGCCATGCGGAGTACATAGGCGGTGGTTTCGGCGGTTGCCGCTGATATCACCTGGCGTGCCTCGGGAATATCCGGCGGGAAACTGCCTTCGGCGGTTACCAGTTCTTTCACGTAGTGCAGCGGCGTGTAGATCCCCTGGTTGGCGATGGCCCCGAAGCAGGCCAGAAGCTGCACGGGAGTGACGGTCAGCCCCTGCCCAAAACCCATATTAGCCCAGGTAACCAGGGGCACGTTGGGAGAAGGCGCCCGGAGGACGCCGCCCATTTCACCCGGGAAATCGATACCCGTCTTCTGTCCCAGGTTGAAGCGCACCAAACCTGAATAGTAGCGCTCAGGCCCCAGATCAATGGCCAGCTTGGCATAGTAGGGGTTGCAGGAGTTCTGCATGGTCTCTACGAATGACTGCGATCCGTGACCGCCCCGGTTCCAGCAGCGCACGTTCCAGCCAGAAACCCTGATATAGCCTGGATCAAAGAACCCTGACTGGAGGGTGGCCACGCCTTCCTCTAGAGCTAAGGCAGCGGTGACCGCCTTGAAGGTGGAGCCCGGTTCATAGGTGTCCGTCACCGCGATGTTTTTGCGGTTGGCGGCGGGATAGTCGGAGAAGTTCTCGATATCAAACGTGGGGTAAATGGCGTTGGCCAAGATCTCACCGGTCTTGGGATCGGTGATCAGGATCAGCCCCAGGCGCGATCCAGTCTCCAGGGTGGCCCGGCGCACTTCCTCTTCGGCAATGCGCTGGATGAAGATGTCGATGGTCAGAACCAGGTCTCCGCCCCTCTGGCCAGGCAGGTAGCCACGCACCCCATCTTCGAGAGCCCTCCCCTGAGCATCTCGTTCGAAAATGGTCTGGCCGGGCGTCCCCCGCAGGAAGTCGTCGTAATAGAGCTCCAAGCCTTCCAGCCCTTGGTTATCGATGCCGACAAAGCCCAGGACCTGCGGCGCCACCGAGCCATAGGGATAGACCCTGGTGGACGAAGGGATCACCCCGATGCCAGGCAGTCCTGCAGCCAGGATAGCTCGGGCTTCCTGGTCAGTGATCTTCTTTTTCAACCATTCAACCGCTGACCTTTTCCCAAGGCGCTCCCGGATGAACTCCTTATCCAGGTTCAAAATAGTGGACAGGGCTTCGGCCGCTGCATCTTTGTCCACCACCTCAGCGGGGATGGCGTATGCCGTATGCGCAGGGACGCTGATCGCCAAGGGTACTCCATTGCGGTCATAGATGCCGCCCCGCATTCCCTCGATGGGGATGCGCTGCAGCCGCTGCTCAAGGGCCTTAGCCTGGTAGAACTCGTTCT
>DURQ01000017.1 GCA_012840725.1 Bacillota bacterium | reverse complement strand
CAGGTGCTCAAGCCCGGCCTGCAGCTGGAGGAGGCTTGGGAAAGGGCAACCAGGGTCGACGATGCTCTGGAGCAGCATCTCGACTTCGCCTTTGACCTGGAGATCGGCTATCTGACAGCCTGTCCCACCAATGTTGGCACCGCGCTGCGCTCATCGGTTATGCTGCACCTGCCGGCCCTACGCAGGGTTAAGAAGGCCCAGGAGGTCTTGGGCGCCGTTTCCAAGTTCGGGCTGACCGTGAGGGGCATGTACGGTGAGGGCAGCGATGTCTGGGGCAATGTCTACCAGCTGTCCAACCAGATCACCCTGGGCCAGAACGAGGAAGAGATCATCGAACACCTGGGGCGCTTCACTTCGCAGATCCTGCACAGCGAGCGTCAGGCCAGGGAGTACCTTTTGGAAAAGGAGCGCCGCCTCGCCACAGAGGACTGGCTCTACCGTTCTTTCGGCATTCTGAAGAATGCCCGCATCATGTCCAGCCAGGAAGCGATGGAACTGCTTTCCGATCTCAAGCTGGGCGTAGACCTGGGCGTTATCCCCCGGGTCGATCCCGACCTGATCAAGCAGCTGATGGTTCAGATCAGGGCGGCCCACCTGCAGAGCATCATGGGCCAGCCGCTGCCGGCCCAGGAACGCGATCGCCTGCGGGCCAGCTTGATCAGGGATACACTGCAGAGGCAGATGAGCAAAACTCAAGAGAGTAGGTGAATGAATGTTTGGACGCTTCACAGAGCGAGCACAGCGAGTTATGGTGCTGTCCCAGGAAGAGGCTAGAAGGCTGGGACACACCGTCGTTGGTACAGAACACATTCTTCTCGGCCTGATCGCTGAAGGTGAGGATGTGGCCGCCCGGGCCCTTCTTTCGCTGGGCATCAGCATTGATCAAGTCAGGTCAGAAGTGGAGCGGATCATCGGGCGCGGCGAAAAGCCGACAGAAGGCCCCATTGGCTTTACTCCCCGTTCCAAGCGGGTGTTGGAACTGGCCTTCGATGAGGCGCGACGCCTCGGGCATACCTATATAGGAACCGAGCATCTGCTCCTCGGATTGATCAGGGAAGGCGAAGGAGTGGCTGCCCAGGTGCTGTACAACCTAGGAGCCGACCTGGATAAGGTGCGCGCTCAGGTTACCAGCCAGATGGGCGGCGGTGCCCAGGCCAAGACGCAGAAGGCCAGATCGGGCAAGACCCCGACACTGGATCAGTACGGCAGAGACCTGACCGCCATGGCCAGGGAAGGCAAGCTCGATCCGGTCATCGGCCGGGAGAAGGAGATCCAGAGGGTGATCCAGATCTTGAGCCGGCGCACCAAGAACAATCCGGTGCTGATCGGTGAGCCAGGAGTGGGCAAGACAGCCATCGCCGAAGGCCTGGCTCTGAAGATCAACAGCAACGATGTGCCGGAAACGCTGACCAACAAGCGGGTTGTGGCCCTGGATCTGGGCAGCCTGGTTGCGGGTTCCAAGTTCAGGGGCGAGTTTGAGGAGCGCCTTAAGAAGGTAATCGAAGAGATCCGCGCGGCTGGCGATGTCATCCTCTTCATTGACGAGATGCACACTATTATCGGAGCCGGGGCCGCCGAGGGCGCCATTGACGCGGCCAATATCCTCAAGCCGGCCCTCGCCAGGGGCGAGCTGCAGGCCATCGGCGCCACAACTCTGGACGAGTACCAGAAGTACGTGGAGCGCGATGCAGCCTTGGAGCGGCGCTTCCAGCCGGTGATGGTGGATGAGCCCACCGTTGACGAAACCATTGATATCCTGAAAGGGCTGCGCGACCGCTACGAAGCCCATCACCGGGTGAAAATCCAAGATGAGGCAATTG
>DURQ01000016.1 GCA_012840725.1 Bacillota bacterium | reverse complement strand
GTGCGGCAAGATCATCGATAGTCATGTATGAGTGACCGCTGGAAAAGAGCGCGGGGGCGCTGCAGAACTACGCGATCGAGTAGGGAGCAGCGCTCCTTCTTTGGCACAGAAGTGTGAATTCCACGGTTACTTGAGGCGCATCGTTCTGCGAGCCCGTATTCTTGCTATTGGACACGAAAACGGGCCGTGCAGTATGACCCGATCGGAGTCATTCTGCACAGCCCCGCTGACTAAATCCCCGCATTGAAGATATTCGAGATAAGCCAGGATTCTCCGGTTTTGACCAACTGGAAGTTTGCAAGGTTCTCGCCCGCGAAGAATTCTCCGTAGATGTCTGTCAACTCCGCCGCTAGGGTTGCCTGCACCGTGGCCTCGGTGCCCCTTACCTTGATCTGCCTGTCTTTTATCCAGAGTTCCTGGTACTCCTCGATTTCAAAGCAGTACAGTTTTTCGAAGTTCTGAACCGCCGCTTCTCTTGTGGCGAACAAGTAGTTGTTCACATAAAGGGGATAGGTGCATAGATCGGCCAGTTTTTCCGGGTCCTGAGTCCTAATGCCCTCCTCGTAAAGGTTGAGAAGGTCGTAGATCTGACGAACATCCGCGTCCAGGTGTTCATTCTTCAGTGAGTATATCTTCCACGTGTCGCCATCCTTGTGGAGCCCAAGGGATATTCTGAACTCTGTTTCGACAATCTCTCCGCTGTCGTCGATGGTCTTCAGCACAGCTGTACCGTCGGCATCTGCATAGGAATTGCTGCTCTTTAACAAGACGTGCCTGTTGGTTATTTCGTACCCTGCAACTTGCCCTCCAGGCAGGAGCCTGGAGCCGAAGCAAACTGCCGCGAATTCCCAGTATGGGATCACATCGTAGTCACCGAAGTACAGCGGATAGCGACACAGCTTAGCCAGCTTGTCGGCATCTTTTTCCAGCATCCCGGCCTCAAACTGGTCCAGAACCTCGTTAATCCTGGCCCTTTCGGAGATCGATCCGAAGAGAGTGATGCAGCCGCTGAGCAGAAGTGCTGCAGAGAGCAGTGCGATAGCCAGTGACAAGCGTTGCTTCATACGGGTCCCCCTTCATCTTATGGAGTTACTGTCTCAACCTAGCCACGATCTCCATGATTCCCATTGCAAGCAGGTACAGAATCGTCAAAGTTAAGAATACGACGCCCTTTAGAGGCGTTCTTTCTTCACCTCCCGTGAGGCCATCTCTGCCTGGCTGCCTATCTACGCTCCGCAGCAGAAGCAACGCCAAAACCAAGCTGACTGGAGCCGCAAGGTGCGTCCAGCTGGGGGGCGGCCCAGCAGCACTTAACCCAAGCGCCGGGCCTAGGAACGCCGCAGACAGGTTGGCCGCCGCATGAAACAGCATCGAAGACGACAGTGAACCGGTCCTGCTTACCAGAAAGCCCATCCCCACGCCCAAAACTGAGGCAGGGATCACTTCACTCACTCCGTTGAGGACGTGGTAGGCACCGAAAAGGATGCCGGTGATGAGATATCCATACGTTGGGCTGTACCGTTCATAGGCTGTCTGGATAAATCCACGGAACATGATCTCTTCGCAGATCGGTGCCAGGACAACGGCACCGATCATAAGGAGGATGATCTGGTAGGGAGATGCGCTCACAGACTGCGCTGCCTCATCCACCGGCATCACTCCGAACCAGCGGTCGAGAAGCAGCTTGCCCACTTTGGACAGGTAAGCGGCAGTGATCCACAGGCTCACTCCAGCAAGCAGGCTGATCAGCCGGTTCCTGCGGGATGTGCCCCTGAGCTTGTACGTTGTGTCAAGCGGCCACCTGTTAAGCCAGGCCAGCAGGAGGGCGGGCAGGAGGATGTACACATACTCGTTGACCCAGAGATTAGCCCCAAACCCGATCCTGGGTTGGAGAAGGACGCTGCCCACTAGTGTAACCACAGCGGCAAACAGGAAAACTGCATTGGCTTGGGACGTGGTTGGTGCAGGTGTTCTCTTCATTTAGCGGCCCTCCCCGTTTCTCTTGACAAAGACGTACAGCTGGCCGTCGGCATCGGCGCAGGTCAGCTTGATCTGATACTCCCCGGCAGGAGGTGATACCTCCATCTGATCGCAGATCCTGTGCTCTGTTGACACCAAGCTCGTCCAGTTTGATGTACCTCCCGCCATGTCCACACTCACCATTCCCTGCTTCGCCGAGGTATAGACCGAGATGCCGATCGTCTCGGAGTTCTTCACAGAAAGACTGTAGATGACCTGGTTCTGCACCTCCAGCCCGGTAAGGTCGGCAGAGAAGACCTCGGTGTAACCCGAAGGCGGATTGTTGAGGTCGCCCTGATGGATCCGGGACAGGCGCACAAACTCGGCTGGATCGATGGGGTGTTCCTGGTAGCCGATCACCAACTGCCCCGCATGCTTGTGGCTGGTAAGATAGATGGCGTACCGGCCAGCGGGCAGCACCGTGGTTGAGGCCATCGACGCGGTTCCGGTCACCTGCCCAACCATGAACTCAAGTTCCGGCTGACCAAGGCCCAGTATCTCAGACTCTGCCACAAACCTTACCTGCTTCAGGGCTGCCGAGTCTGACTGCATCATGATCTCGACCTTCGCTGGTTCCGAGAGCTGGCGTTCCAGCAGCAGTTCATCTGTCCTGTCATGGGTGTTGAGATCTACGGTGATCTTGGCAAACCGCTGAGGAACACGGAATTTGTTGAGGCCTCGCTGCTGCAGATCCAAAGCCATTAGAGGCAGCCCCACCGCGAGGCACAAGATGAGGATGGCAAACACAGTCTTCTTCACGGAAACACCCCGTCCTGGAGATAATCATTTCAACAGTATTTGGACAGAAGACACCCGTTTCCTTCACGAATGCGCCTGCAGGGAAGTCAAAAACTTGCAGTGTAGACCCTGTTTTGGGCAGCAAAAAGGACCGCACTGGGCGGTCCTTTGGTTTCGGCTGTTCTGCCTTTCCACCTAATTGAGGAAGTCTGTCACCCGGTCGAACTGGGTGATGATCGTGTACTCTCCATCTCCTGCGGTGGAGACCAGTACTGCGCCGTCTACGCTCGTCACAAAGGTTTGGGCTCCTGCCTTGGAGTAGTTCTGGAAGATGCGGAGGTCAGCGATGGCGTCGTGCATCATGACTGCCACTTTCGGGCTCACCGCATCGCGGAAGGATTTGCTGGAAGAGGTGGAGTCTCCGTGGTGGGGCACCTTGAGCACATCCGCCTTCAGCTTATCTCCGTACCGTCCGATAATATCTCGCTCCGCAGCAACGTAGACATCGCCCGTGAACAAGAAGCTCGAGTCCTTGAAGGTCATCTTCATCACCAGGGAGCGGTTGTTGATAAACTGGGTAGCTCCCTGAGGATAGTTAGCCGGATACTCGATTCCTGCCGGTGGATGCAGGATTTCCACCTTGACGTGCTGGCCGAACATGAAGCTGTCGCCTTCCGCCAGGATGATATGGGGCGTCTTCGTGTTTTCGATGGCTTCCATGTAGTTCCTGTAATGGGATGTGGTGTACTCCAGTTCAGAAGTGTACACCGCGCCGATCTCGTAGTTGTAGATCAGCTGGGCGAAGCTGCCGACGTGGTCCACATGGGGATGGGAGGCCACCAAGTAATCGATGCGGGTGATGCCCAAGGCCTTGAGGGCACGGTCCACATCTTCGAATGTGCTGGGGTTCCCGCCGTCGATCACCATCACCTTGCCATCTGGCGAAGTGAGGATGGTGCTGTCGCCGCTTTTTTCGTCCATACGGGTGATCAGCTGAAGAAAGCGCGCCGTGAGCCGGCCGGCATCCTGCGACGCATCGAAGATCTGCTCGAACCTGTCCGCCCGCTCTTGAGCGAAGGACGTCAGGGTCAGAAGCAAGATCACAGCTAGGGCAAGAATTACTGAACGTCTTTTCACTGGTTGTTGGACCTCCCTGCTCCTCTTGGGCAGCGTTATTTCATCGCGGCCTTGCTCATTCCGGCAAGGATGTACTTCTGGAGGATCAAGAACAGCAGCACGATGGGAACAACGGCCATCACTGCGCCGGCCATGATTTCGTTGTAATTGGCCACTTCCAAGCCGGCAAAGGTCTGGCGCAGGCGGGCCACACCGACGGCGAGGGTGCGCCATTCATCACGGGTGGACACCATCCGCGGCCAGAAGTAGCTGTTCCAACCGCTGATGAAGGTGATGATCGACACGGTGACCAGGGTGGGTGCTGTCATGGGCATGAGCACATGCCTAATCAGACCGATGCGGCTCAGGCCGTCAATCCGCCCCGCATCCAGGTAGCTGTCATCCACCGCTTTGAATGACTGGCGCATCATAAAGATAAAGTAGGCGCTGACCAGGTTGGGTGCGATCAAGCCCTGATAGCTGTTCACCCAGCCCAGGCGGGACATCATGACATAGATCGGCACGAAAGTGACCTGGATGGGAACCATCAAAGCACCGAGGACCAGGACGAACATGACGTCCCGCCCCTTGAAGTTGCCCTTGGCAAAGCCGTACGCCGCAAGAATCCCGAGGACCAGCTCACCAAGCATGATGAATACGGTGGAGATCACGGTGTTGATGAAATACCGCAGGAAGGGCGCACGTGCCAAGACATTGGGGTAGTTTTCCCACTGGAACTGCTGCGGCCACAGGGTGGGCACAGACTGCAGCAGCTCTTCGCTGGTCTTCAGCGAGGAGACGATCATCCAGTAAATGGGGAAGAGCATGATCAAGGTGATCACGATGGCAGCGAGGTACTGGCAGAGCACGCCGAGCCGGCGCATTCTCTTCTTGGTTTCAAAGGAGACCTTATCCCGGAAATAACTGCTGATAGCCAGCACAATGAACCCGACAGCCGAAGCGGTAAGCAGGATCCAGCCGTATGTCAGGAAGGCGCCGCGTGAGCTCGCGAAATAGCCGAGGGCCTGCTTGATCTCATATTCCGATATACCTTCCGGCATGCCAGCCATCTGCACCCTACACTGAATCACTCCGGCCAAGCCCAAGGCCAAAAAGGCGAGGGCAATAACCAGGATCAGGGTCAGAAGGTCAAACATGCCAGATTGGCGCATTCTCAAAAGCAGAGTGTCTTTCAAAGCAGTGCCTCCCCTCTACGAATCGTAGCTGACGGACCTGTTGGACCAGCGCATCGTCGCGGCAGTGCAGACCAGCAGGATGATAAAGAAGATCACAGAAACTGCCGCGGAGCGCGCTGCCCGGAAATCACGGAACGAGAGGTTGTAGATCCACTGGACCATCACGTTAGTAGCCGTTCCGGGGCCGCCGCCTGTCATAACGTCAACAGATTGGAAAACCTTCATGCTGGCAATGAACGTGGTCACGAACAGGAACAAAGTGGTCGGGGCCAGCATGGGCAGGGTGATGAAGCGGAAGCGCTGCACGCCATCGGCGCCGTCAATCGCCGCTGCTTCATAGTAATCCTTGGGGATGCCCTGCATAGCCGAGAGATAGATCATCATCGCGTAACCGATGACGCGCCAGGCAGTGAGGATCAGCACGCCCATAAGAGCGGTATTGGCCTCAACCAACCATTTCGGCCCTCTGATGCCGAAAAGGGAAAGGGCGTAGTTGAGAATTCCGTAGTTGCCGTGGAGGATCCAGATGAAGACAACAGCACTGGTGGACACGGCGATATACCTCGGCATAAAGACTACGGCGCGCATCGCCGAGAAGGAGCGGTTCATGCGGTTGAACAGCAGGGCCAGCAGAAGTCCGCCGACCAAGGTGATAAACAGCTCCCAAAAAGTGTAGCGGGCCGTGATCCAGAGTGACTCCTTGAACCAGTTCCAGCCAGTCCGCATAAACAGCCACTCGTAGTTCTTGAAACCGATGAACTCCTGGGGATCTGGGACCAGCATCCTCATGTCGGTGAAGCTTATGCGCACTAAGTCAACGACTGGGTAGTAGACGAATAGAAGGAAGAAGATGAGTGCCGGCTGGACACAGAAAAAGTCTTTCATCCGCTCCCACGGTTGGATGAGGAGCATGATGGCGTTGACCAGGAAGGTTATCCCCAAGATGATGACCAAAATGGCGTTGTTCATGATCCCGCTGAGGAGCCTCAAGGGGACTGTACCCCGTCCTTCCCCGAACAGGTCCACAGTTCCCGTGATGGGCTGCTCCAGAGAACGGGCAATGCGGCGCGCTTCATAGACCTTTGCCGAGATGTGGCGCAGGGACTCAATGTTCCAATCGCCCATGAGCCAGCCATAGGTCCCTACGGCGATGAAGATAGCACTGAGGATGAACAGCACAATTGCTGCGATGCGCGCTGCTTTTGTGGGGTAGGGCTTTGCTAAGTCATTCTGCTTGCGCATGTCCTTCACCTCAAATGTGATTGAGGGGGAGGTAAACCCCCCCTCAAAGTCATCTAAGCTTTCAGATTAATAGTCGGCCAGCGTCTCTTCGATGAAGATCGCCAGTTCGTCAAGGGTTGCCTGGATCGGAGCATCTTCGTTGAAGATGCGGTACAGGGTGTGACGCCACTGGTTGGCAATGGTGTCGTACGCCGGATGGGTATGGCGCGGGTTGATCCAGCTGCCCATGGAAACCACGTTGTTCATCTCGGGTTTGCGGGACAGATACTCGGCATACTCAGGGGTCTCCATTACGGACTGCCTGGTCGGGAAGTATCCGGTCTTGTCGGCCCAGTACAGGTTGATCTCGGGGCTGGCCATGAACATCATGAACTGCCATGCCGCGTTCTTCTGCTTCTGGGTAGCCACTGCCGGGATGAGGATGGTGGCGCCGCCGATTTCGCTGTAGAAGCTCTCGCCATCCATGCCGCCGGGCAGCCAGGCCATACCGACTTCGAACTTGTCGCCTACGTTGGTTACATAGAGGTCAAACAGGGAGCTGGTGTGGAATACGCTGAAAGCGCCGCCGTCCCAGAACAGCTGCCTCATGTCGGTGGAGGCACCGGTGCCATAGGCGTAGTAGGCATATCCCTTGTCGATCCACTCTTTCATCTTGGTGGTGACATAAACGGAAGCTTCGCCGTTGATATCCGTGGTCATGCCGTCATCGTTGATGACCTTCACGCCGTTGTTCTTGAACAGCATTTCATAGTACCAGTAGTCCCAGCCGCCGAAGACTGTGCCGTACCGCTTGGTGGTTCCGTCTTCGTTGAACAGAGTGGCCTTTTCAAGGAAAGCGTCCATCTCGTCAAAGGTCTTGGGCATCTCGATGCCTTCGGCCTCGGCAGCGGTCTTGTTGTAGAACATGACCTGGGTGGAAATGAGGTAAGGCAGTACGATCTGCTGGCCGTTATAGGTTGTGGCCTTGATCAGACCTTCGCCGAAGTCCTCAATCGGGAAGTTGTAGGCTGCGATGTAGGGATCGAGGATTTCGCAGATGCCTGCCGCACCGTAGCTGGGCGGGTAGGATGTGTTGGCCGTGCAGAGGGCCGGAACATCTCCAGAGGCGATAGCTGCGATCAGCTGGGTGTTGATTTCGGCGTAGGCGCCGATGTAAACAGGCTCAACCGTGATCAGAGGGTTCTGCTCGTTGAACTTCTCGACCATGTACTGCAGGTAAGGATGCCACTGGTCTTCATGGGCATGCCACCAGGTGATGGTGATCGGTTCGGTGACCTCGTAGGGGTTCTGCGCTGCAGCCAGGCCCACCGCGGACAGAGCCATCAACAGGGCGAGCAGCAAACTAAATGCCTTCTTCATAGTTAGGGTACTACCTCCTGTCTTTTTCTACAAGCAAAAATCTGCGCAACAACGGAACAACGCCTTTCGCCTATCTCGCTGCCGGCCATCACTCCTTTACCCGTTTTCTAAGTCAGAGACTGTATTCCCTTAAAGCTTGAGTGCGCGGTGGTACGCATGATTCCCGCAGCACCAATTCCATTGGCATGGTCTTGTGGATCCTCTGCTGAGGGCCTTTCTCCATGAGGTACAGAAGAGCTTTGGCGGCCTCTTTGCCGATGTCGTAAGTTGGGCAGTTCACTGTAGTGATGGGCGGATCCAGGTTGGCGGAAAGGCCGATGTTGTCAAAGCCCATGATGGACAGATCCTCTCCGATCCGTCTTCCGACGCAGCGGGCTGCCCGGGCCACATCGGCGGCAATAAAGTCGTTCAGGCAGATCACAGCCGTCATCTGAGGAGAACGCAGGAGGAATGCCTTGAGATCGTTCAGCACCTGCTGTTCGTGCTCTTTGGTCCGGTCTTCTGTGTAAACGTAACGGTAGTCCCTGAGATCGGTAAACATCATCTCCCGCTTCACTACCAAGCCGTAGTCGCTCATCGCGTCGCGGAAACCCTGGATGCGGTCGTTGAGGGAAGTCAAAAAACCGGGCGGTTTGCTGACAAGTCCGATGCTGCGGTGCCCGAGTTTGATCAGGTACTCGGTTGCATCATAGCCGCCCTGGTAATTGTTGGCTTCGACATAGCTGACGTCCATAAAGCGGTAGTGCCTGGTCATGACCAGGGGGATGCCCTCCTGCTGAAGCTGGAACAGGGCGGGGTTGTAATAGCGGGACTCGGTGGCATGGATGATCACACCGGGGCTGCCCTGTTCAATAATCTTTCTGATGTATTCGGCCTCGGTTTCTGTGCTGTTATTGGTGGCTGACACAGACACTGTGTAGCCGGTCTTGAACAGCACTTCTTGGGCACCCATGACGATACGCCCGGTAAAACTCGTGGTCAGGTAGGGGACAATGATGTGGATGTTGTAATCCCGCTGGTGGCGGCTGGCTCTTTTGTCTGCAACGAACGTGCCCCGCCCGTGCAGTCGCTCAATCAGCCCGGCGTTTTCCAGGGAGATGAGCGCCTGGCGGATGGTGGAGCGGCTCACGCCGTAGCGGGCGGCCAACTCCAGTTCTGTGCCCAGCTTGTCACCGGAAGCAAGGTTGGAGCGAGCAATGTCAGCCCGGATCTGCTCGGCTATCTCCTCGTGAAGAGCTCTGTTGGTCTTCGCTGTTGGAGTTCTTTTTTGCATTACTCTTCTCCTATTAACATTCTTAAACATTACATCGGAATCCACTTCCAGAATACCACCTCAGATAAAGGTCTGTCAATAGAAAAGGTCTGACCATCTGCGTAAAGGTCGGACATAAGACCGCAGTGGCATACCTTCGCAGACAAGTTTGTCGCCACTTTTAGATAAACTTGGAGGATTCTCCTCGCCTTACTGGAAGATCCTAACCATACATCACAGGAAAGGGGTTCAACCATGTTCGACCACAACAAAGATCCACGAGTTAGTGTCGAGACTCTGGAAAACTTCATGTTCGATGTGCTGACAAGAGCGGGGGTTCCCGCAGAGGATGCCAAGATCGTTGCCGATGTGCTGATCACGGCGGATAAATTCGGCATTGAGTCCCACGGCATCAGCAGGCTCAAGCCCATCTACTACGACCGCATCAAAGACGGGATCCTCAACCCAGTGACCAAGATCGATGTCGTTAAGGAAGGCCCCACCACCGCCGTCTTCGATGGCAACAACGGCATGGGGCACGTGATCGGCAAGCGGGCTATGGAAACGGCCATCAAAAAAGCCAAGGAATACGGTATGGGCATGGTAGCCGTGCGCAACTCCAGCCATTACGGTATTGCCGGGTATTACACCCTCATGGCAGCCAATGCCGGAATGATCGGCATCAGCGGAACCAATGCTCGTCCATCCATCGCACCAACCTTCGGCGTGGAGCCCATGCTGGGAACCAATCCTTTGACCTTCAGCATGCCTTCTGATGAAGAGTTCCACTTCACCCTGGACTGCGCCACCTCCACCAGCCAGCGCGGCAAGATCGAGGTCTACGCTCGTTACGGCGAGGACATTCCGGAAGGCTGGGTCATCGATAACGAAGGCCGCGTCCGCACGGATACAGTTGCCATCCTGTCCGACCTTTCCAAGGACAAAGCGGCGCTTACCCCTCTCGGTGGAATCTCCGAACTCACCGGCGGACACAAGGGCTATGGGTACGCCACGGTGGTTGAGATCTTGTCTGCTGCGCTTCAGCAGGGCGCTTTCCTCAAGGCCCTCACAGGCGTGCGCGACGGCAAGAAGGTGCCCTATGCACTCGGCCACTTCTTCATCGCCATCAACGTCGAGGCCTTCACCAGCCTGGATGAGTTCAAAAAGACAACCGGCGACATCCTGCGGGATCTGCGGGCTTCCAAGAAGGCTCCCGGCCATGACAGGATTTACACCGCAGGTGAGAAGGAGTACCTCACCAGCCTGGAGCGGATGGCCAACGGCATCCCCATCAACCAAAGCCTGCAGAAGGAGATCAAGACACTCGTGGCCGAACTCAACCTCGACTACGATTTCCCGTTCTGAGGCCTTCTGCGGCACGGAAGTGTTTTAATGTGCTTTTAATGTGACTCAAATTGGGTTTAAAGTCCGTCCCTGTACAATCAAGCCATCAACTTCCAGAAAGGGGTTCAAAAATGGAAATGGATAGGCTGGAGATGATTGAGAAGCTGCGGGAACGGGCTCAGGTAACCTACGATGAGGCTAAGGAAGCTCTCGACCAGGCCAACGGCGATCTGCTTGACGCTCTGATCCTGCTGGAACGGCAGGGCAAGGTTCCCCCTCCGCAGGGTGGAGGCTACTACCGCAGCGAAGGGAGCACAGCGAAGGAGCAGAGCAGCTCTGAGGGCAGCGAAAGCGGCTCCAAGGATGAACAGAGCACCAAGGCGACCAACAACTTCAAAGAGACGCTGGAGAAGTTCTGGAGCTTCGCAAGCGGTCTGCTCAAGAAGGGCAACACCACCAGCTTTGAGATTCTCAAAGACAAGGATCACGTGGCCAGTTTCCCCGTAACAGTGCTGGTACTCCTGCTGCTCTTTGCGCCGTGGGTCACTCTTCCGTTGATAATCATCGGGCTGTTCTTGGGCTTCCACTACCAGTTCGTACGCAACGACAACTAGGCACTGAGGGGGAGCACGGTGAATGAAACCCAAAATTCTCATCATTGAGGACGAGGAGAAATTCGCCCGCTTCGTGGAGATGGAACTCACCTACGAAGGCTACGAGGTGAGCAAGGCTCATCATGGCCGCATCGGCCTGGAGATGGCCGAGTCTGGCGACTACGATCTCGTGCTCCTCGATGTCATGCTGCCGGGACTGAGCGGGATGGAGGTGCTGCGCCGCCTGAGGCGCACATCCTCCGTCCCCGTGATCATGCTCACCGCCCGGGACAGCGTCATGGACAAGGTCTCGGGGCTCGACAGCGGCGCCGATGACTACATCACCAAGCCCTTCGCCATTGAAGAGCTCCTGGCCCGCATCCGCAATGTGCTGCGCAAGGCCGGCCCCCGCACAGAAACTCGCCTGCTGCGGGCAGGCGAGGTCGCGCTGGACCCAGGCAGCCGCCAGGTGACCGTCTGCGGAGAGCCGGTCGAGCTTACTAAGCGCGAGTTTGACCTCCTCCAGTACTTGATGGAAAACAAAGGGATCGTCCTGTCCCGCGAGAACATCCTGGAGAAGGTCTGGGGCTATGACTTTGAGGGAGAGACCAACGCCGTCGATGTCTACATCCGCTTTCTGCGCAGCAAGATCGATGAAGCGTTTGGCCTGAAGCTGATCTCCACGGTGCGGGGCGTGGGGTATGTGATCCGCGATGAAAAATAAGCAGGAAAAAGTCCACACCATAGGGTTCTCCCTGGTTTCGAAACTCAATATCCAGCTCTGGTTCCGGCTCGTGGGCACGTTCCTCATGCTGAACATCGTGTTTGTCGCGGCGAGCGCCGTCACCCTGGGCGTCCTTGCTGAGCGCAGAGCAGCACAGGTTGTTCAGCAGATCGAGGCCTACGGACTGCCCGACTTGGCAGAAAGCAGCTGGCTGGCCAGCCAGGGTTTGGAGATCAGAGAACAGGACGCTGTGGAAGGCTTTCTCATACCTGAGCATCTGCAGCGGGTTTTTCCGCGGGAAACCCGGAGTGCTCGCCGCCAGGTCAGCCTTCCTCGTGACCCGGAGGCTCCGCTGTACCGCATCCTGGATAACCTCGAATACCGGCTTGTCCTGGAGATCGAGGACAGTCCCCTAGCCATTGTCATCCACTTCCCTGCAGAAATTTGGGTTCTGAAGACCGTCTTTATAGTGCTCTTAGTCTGGCAGTTGGTGACCGCCATCCGCAGCATAGGGCGCCGGGCAGAGCTGATCCGCCGCGTTCTGAGACCAATCTCCGAACTGGCCCAGCAGACCCAAACCCTTTCCCGGGACGAAGGCCGGCTGTCCATCGCACAGATGCAGGCGCTGGCCGGTACTCTGGATGAGATCGACGCGGCACGGCTGGATAGGCGTATCGACCTAGAAGGGACCCAGGACGAACTCCAGGGTTTGGCCACTGCCATCAACAGCCTGCTGGACCGGATCAACGAGTCTTACCGCCTGCAGGCGCGTTTTGTTTCCGACGCCTCCCACGAGCTCCGCACCCCCATCGCTGCCATCCAAGGGTATGTCAACCTGCTTGATCGCTGGGGGAAGAATGATCCCGAAGCCCTGCAGGAGTCCATTGACGCCCTCAAAGAAGAGGCGGCCAACATGAAGGAGCTGGTGGAGAAGCTGCTCTTCCTGGCCAGGGGAGATAACCTGACCATGCAGATCCACCTGGAGAACTTCGACCTGGCGATATTGGCCGAGACCCTCTTCAAGGAAACGGAGATGATCGACGGAGGCCACGAGTTCAGTTTGGCTGCCGAACCTGCTTTAGTGCGCGCTGATCAAGGCCTGGTCAAGCAGGCCTGCAGGATCCTTCTGGACAACGCCATCAAGTACACTCCGGCTGGAGGCAGCATCCGCCTCATGGTGAGCTGTGCCGATGGTAAGGCGCGCTTTACCGTGCAGGACTCGGGAGTGGGTATCCCGCCGGATGATCTACCCCACATCTTTGACCGTTTCTATCGGGCGGAGAATTCCAGGGCCCGGGCCACCGGGGGAACGGGCCTCGGCCTGTCGATTGCCAAGTGGATCGCCGAAAGGCACGGAGGCTACCTGGAAGTGCTCAGCCGGGAGGACTTCGGAACGCGCATTTCGTTCGTCCTGCCCGCCCATGAACCCGAACCAGAAGCCATCACAGTTCTCGAAGATAAAGCCATCTAGATCCTCTGCTGTTCGACTTTCTCACCGCGGCAACGCGGTTTTTTTGTTTTCCTGTTGACAGATGTTCCGCGACTGTGTATCTTAGAACTGTGTATAGTGTATATATACAGTATGGGAGGTGGCCCCAATTGACATAATTCTTACTAACAGTGGTGATGTGCCCATCTACCAGCAGATTGTAGACCAGATCAAGGGGGCTGTCCTCAGGGGGGAACTGCGAGCTGATGAACCGCTGCCTTCCATCCGCCTGCTGGCCAAGGAGCTGCAGATCAGCGTGATCACCACCAAAAGAGCCTATGAAGAGCTGGAAAGCGAAGGTCTGATCTACACGATTCCGGGGAAGGGATCATTTGTTGCCGGTGTGGACCAGCACGCTTTGAGGGAATCCAAGGAGCAGATGTTAGAGGAGAAGGCCAAAGAACTGCTGGCTGCGGCAGAGCTGCTGGGTTTGAGCAGGAGAGAACTGCGGGCGATTTTGAACCGTGTATTGGGGGATGAGCGATGAAACCGATTCTCGAGTTGAAAAATGTCACCAAGCGTTATACTGGCTTTACTCTGGACAGGGTGAGCTTTGCCCTCGAACCGGGGTACATCATGGGCTTTATCGGTCCAAACGGCGCCGGGAAAACCACAACGATTAAGCTGATCATGAACCTGATCCGTCCAGACGAAGGTGAGATCAAGATCTTCGGGTTGGACCACAGAAGGCACGAACAGGAGATCAAACAGCGCATCGGCTTTGTCTACGATGAAAGCAATTTCTACGACACTTTGACCACAACCGAGATGACCAAGGTTATTGCACCTTTGTACAAGAATTGGGATTGGGCCGCTTACCGCAAGTACACGGAGAAGCTCGCGCTGCCGGATCGCAAGAAACTGTCTCAGTTCTCCCGGGGCATGAAGATGAAGTATGCCTTGGCGCTCGCCCTGTCACACCGAGCCGAGCTCCTGGTTATGGATGAACCAACCTCTGGCCTCGATCCCGTGGTGCGCAGTGAGTTCCTGGATATCCTCCGGGATGTGATCCAGGATGAGCGCTGTTCGGTGCTCCTTTCTTCCCACATCACCTCTGATCTGGACCAGATCGCGGATTACGTGACCCTGATCAACGGCGGCCGCATAGTCTTCAGCGAGTCCAAAGAAGAGCTGTTGGAAGAATACGCGCTGATCAAAGGGGAAAAGTCGCTTCTCGACAGCGGGCTGCGGGAGTATGTTGTTGGTCTTAAGGAGAGCCGGTTTGGTTTTGAAGGGTTGGTTACAAACAGGGCCGAAGTGCAGCGGTTCGTCGGCAGCCGAGCCGTGCTGGAGCGGCCTAACCTTGAGGAAATCATGCTTTACTGCCTGAGGGGGAATGGAAATGATCACGCTGGTGCTTAAGGAACTGCTGGTACAGAAAATGATGGTCGGCCCGGTGCTGCTCTACATCCTCGTCTTCTCCTTTGCTTTTCGAAACACCGGGGATGCGCAGGCCGTGGCCATCGTCACCGCGGTGGGCTACATGTTCGTCATGCTCTGCGGTGCTTGGGATGAGAAGGTTAATGCGGATAGGCTCTGGAACAGCCTGCCCGTTCCCAAGTGGCAGATCGTGGGGGCGCGGTATCTAGCCCTGCTGGTCTACACGGTCCTGGTCGCACCGCTCACCACGGCGGTGCTTGCCCTCCTTACCTCCGCCGGTATCATCAAGGCAGCTGGGGCTGCCAGCCTGGTGAACGCCCTGGCCGGCGTGGGCGCCGTGATGGTGCTGGCCAGCCTGTTCCTGCCCCTCTACTTCGCCTTTGGCTACACCAAGTCCAGGGTCCTGAACATGCTGGTCTTTGTGGGTTCCTTCTCCCTTTCCACCATCGTGTCCAGCTCCGTGAGCAAACAGCCTGCCTGGATCGCCGCCCTGGACAGGCTTGGGGGAGCCGTGGTCGCGGTTGGCGCCGTGGGCCTCGTTGCCGTGATTGCCGTCCTTTCGTTCTTCGTCTCGCTGAAACTCTACTCCCGCCGGGAGTTCTAACCCAGAACACAATCAAGCGCCTCTCTGCAGGGAAAAGCCCATCCTATGCCAATAATTAGAGAAGGGCTTTGGAAAACTGCAGGGAGGTGCTTTTGTGTTTGCTCCGTTTAAATTGAAAAGCATAGCCATTCCCAACCGCATCGTCATGCCGCCCATGTGCATGTACTCCGCTGGTGATGATGGCTTTGTGACTGACTGGCACCTGGTCCACTACGGTGCCCGGGCGGTGGGGAAGGTCGGCTTGATCATTTTGGAGGCCACAGCCGTTGAAAAGAGGGGGCGCCTCAGCGGCGGTGACTTGGGGATCTGGGACGACGTTCAGATCGCCGGCTTGAGCCGCCTCGTGGAATTCTGCCGGGCCCAGGGGTCTGCGGTGGGAATCCAGATCGCCCACGGCGGGCGCAAGTCCTGGGGTGACGACCTTGTGGCCCCTTCGGCGCTGGCTTTTCCCGGCTATCCCGTACCCCATGCCCTCGGCACTTCCGAGATCAGGGACGTGGTGGAAAGCTGGCGTCAGGCGGCGAGAAGGGCCCGCCTTGCCGGATTTGATCTCCTGGAGATCCACGGCGCCCACGGCTATTTGATCCATGAGTTCCTTTCTCCCTTGAGCAACCAGCGCACAGACGAGTACGGCGGCAGCCTGGAAAACCGCATGCGCTTCCTGCTGGAAGTGGTGGAAGCGGTTCAGAGCGAGTGGCCCGGGGATAGGCCCCTCTGCGTGCGGCTCTCCGCTGTGGATTACCTGGAAGGCGGGCTGACCATCACGGACACCGTGGAGATCGCCAAAGCGCTCAAGGCCAAGGGTGTTGACCTGCTGGACATAAGCAGCGGCGGGATTCTCTCCGCGCGCATTGAAACCGGCCCCGGCTACCAGGTTCCCTTTGCCGAAGCAGTGAAGAAAGGGGCGGGAATCCCAACCATCGCCGTTGGGTTAATCACCAGCCCAGAGCTGGTCCAGGAGATCCTGGCAAACGGGCGGGCAGATTTCGTCGCTTTGGGCAGGGAGCTTCTGCGCAATCCCTACTGGGTGCTTGAGGCTAAGAAGGAGCAGGAGCTCTGGCCCGAGCAGTACCACAGGGCGCTGCCCACAGACTGAAAGAACGGGCAGGGAGTCGTTCGCTTGTCGAGAATAGGACAGTGGACAGGCAGTCCAGTGCATACTTCGTGCGGAGGGATTCGGATATGATCGATCTATTCCAAGCGGCGGTCCCCAAGTTGGGGCCTGAGCTGGATCCGGGGTTCAGGCCTGCTTCTTTGTGGAACAGAGCCTTTGCTGCAGCTGTGCGGGAGTCGGGACAGGCGGTGCCCTTTGCCCTGGCCCTGGAACGGGATGGTGGACAGGTTTCTGTGTACCGAACTCAGCTCTTCCCTTCGGGTCAGAGGCCGGAGTGGGATGCTGCTAACTGGCTTTATGTGGAGCGGCTCGTCAAGTGCCTGCTCTGGATGAGGGGCGGCTGGAAGATCATCGCGGGCGGCTCTGAGTATATCGGCCAGAAGCTGAAAGAGGCCTATGCTCCCGGAGGCCTGCGCGCTTTTGATCAGGAGTTTATGGGCGGGGTTTACGAGCGGCCCTTTACGGTGGAAGTGGTTGGCTTGGATGAGGTGCCAGAACCCTTTGAGAAGACCGAAAGGGTGGGAGGCCACTTCGAGGGATGCCGCATCGGCTTTGATGCTGGGGGCAGTGACCGGAAGGTGGCAGCCTTGATCGACGGCGAGGTTGTCTTCGCCGACGAGACGGTCTGGCATCCCAAACTTGCCGAAGACCCTGAGTACCACTTCGATGGTATTATGGACTCGCTGCGGAGAGCAGCGGCCCATCTCCCCCGCGTGGATGCCTTAGGGGTCAGTTCCGCTGGCATCTACATTAACAACCGCACCATGGTGGCTTCGCTGTTCCTGAAGGTGCCGCAGGGTCTATTTGATGCCAAGGTGAAGGATATCTACCTGAGGGCGGCTCAGGAGTTAGGGAACGTTCCAGTAGATGTCCGCAACGACGGCGATGTGACTGCTCTAGCGGGCGCTTCTGCCCTCGGTGACACCAGGGTCTTGGGAATCGCCATGGGCACAAGCGAGGCTGCGGGTTTTGTGGATGCTGCAGGCTCGCTGACGGGCTGGCTCAACGAGCTCGCCTTCGTACCTGTAGACTACAACCCCCAGGCCATGGTGGATGAATGGTCTGGCGACTACGGCTGCGGTGTGAAGTACTTCTCACAGGACGGCGTCATCAAGCTGGCTCCCGCGGCCGGCATCGAGCTGGCTGGGGATCTCACACCTGCCGAGAAGCTGAGTACCGTTCAGAAGCTTCTCGCCGACGGGCACCCCGGCGCGCGGAAGATTTTTGAAAGCATCGGCCGCTACCTGGGGTACGCCGCTGCACACTATGCCAATTTCTACGACATCAAGCACATCTTGATCCTTGGACGGGTAACCTCAGGGGAGGGAGGAGTGCTGATCCAGGAGAAAGCGGCTGAGGTTCTGCAGGCTGAGTGTCCGGAGCTGTCGCACATCCAGTTCCACCTGCCGGGGGAAAGCGACCGGCGCGTCGGCCAGGCTATTACTGCAGCTGGACTGGTACCCCTTGCCTAACTGTGAACAACTGTCAAGCTCCAAATGAACGAAACGAGCGGGCCAACAAGGCCCGCTCTGTCCATTGTTTCACTCTCTGTTCATGGTCAGAACAAGACGAACTCGATCCAGTACGCAATCAGGCCTATGATCAGGGCGGGGATACTGGTGATCAGCGTTGCCCAGAACGCAGAGCGCTTGTCGATCGCGATCAGCGGGAACAGGGCGTCCCCGTCTTGGGAAATGGCGTTGGCCAGCACCGCCGCAAACGGTACCAGTCCTTTTGTAAAGAGGCTCACAAAGATGATCTGCGGGCCGCAGCCGGGAATCACTCCGATCAGCACGCCCACCAGGACTGCCAGCAGACCGGTCTGGGAGAGGAACCCGGCCATCACTGCTTCTCCAGCGGCATGGCTGCCGCCGCCGAGGAAGAAGACGAAGAGCTCGTAGACCAGGTAGGCAGCAAACACCCAGGTGCCAACAAAGGCCGTTTCCTGTGCGTTGTGGATGAGGGTTTCCTTGATACTGGCCAGCTTCATCTCCGATTCTTCATGCGTGTCCGCGACCATAAACTTCTTGCTGAACAGCATCATCAAGATGGAGAAGGCCGTTCCCACCAGTCCCAGCACCAACCCTAGGTTGGGGACAAACAGGCCGTCGATGTCCACCTGGAAGATATCGAGGATACCCAACAGAAGGCCAACAGCGATGAATGCCCAGTAGAAGATGTAAGCGCTGTGGGTGAGTTTGTAGCCGAAGGACTGGGGCGATTGGTGCCCCTTGACTTCGTGGTGCAGGATGAGGTCGATTTCATCGCCTTCCGCGTGGCCGATATGGTGCCAATGCTCATGGTCGATGCCGGTTTCGCTCTCGAAAATGCTGTGATCCATGGCCTCGTGGGCTTCTTTTTCCCGCTTTCGATGCTCTTGAGCTGCTTCGAACTTGGCAATGAGGCGCTCACCCAGGGGGAAGAGATCAACGATGTAACCTATGGCAATGGCCAGGACGAAGTTTATTGCTGACACTAGGACAAACTGTTTTGGCATGACGGTCATGAAGACAAAGGCCGAATCGCCCATGGTGGCGATCAGGGCTGCGATAACTGTGCCGAAGCTGACAATGCGCCGGGGAAAGAGGGGCATAAGGAAAATGGCCCCGCCGCAGCCCGGGGTCAGGCCGAGGAAGGCCCCGATGATCGGCTGGAACCTCTTTGCGTTCTCGATTTTCTTAACCAAGCGTCCACTGAGCAGGTAGTCCACGTAACCGAACAGGAGCAGGACAGCTCCAACAAAGGCTGTGACCTGCACAAAGGCACTCTCAGCGCTTTGAGCGATGATCTGCAGCACTTCCGCGAACATGTTTGTCACCTCTGGCCGCCGCGGCAGGCCGCAACGATGGCCCGGATCGCATCGGGATCAACGAACTGGTGGAAGTCCTGGGCATCCTGAGCGCCCATTTCCACCTGCGACGCCGGTTTCATTTTCGAAGCCACCTTGGTGCGGCTGCTGGTGTGGATCTCCTTGATGGGCAGCTTGAGCAGCTCATGAACATTGTGGGGTCGCACGCCTCCGCCGGGCATGATCGAGATGCGCCCAGCGGCCAGCTCGATCAGTTCCTCAAGGAGGGGCATGCCTTCAAGGGCTGTCTGCCGCTGGCCGGAGGTCAGCAGGCGGTCCACCCCTAGGTCGATCAGAGCATGCAGCGCCTGGTACGGATCGCGCGCCACATCAAAGGCGCGGTGGCATGTCACTTCCAGTCCCAGGCTTTTGGCCAGCTGGACTAGGCGGGACATGGCGAGATAATCCAGCTGCCCGTCCGCACTCAAGACGCCGAACACCACACCCTGGGCACCTAGATCCGCGGCGATGCGGATATCTTCTTCCATTTCGGCGATCTCCTCATGGTTATAGAGGAAATCACCTCCCCGGGGGCGTATCATTACCATGGTCCCGAGGTCGCCCAGGGCGGCACTCCTTTTGATCAGGCCGTAGTTGGGCGTAGTACCTCCGGCGCCGGGGTCGGAGCATAGTTCCACGCGTTGCGCGCCTCCCGCGCGTGCCCGGAACACGTCTTCCAGATTGAAGCAGACGACTTCTACTAAGATATCCATGGGGCAGCTGCTCCTTTCCAGACCAAAGCAGCCTCACCGAGGTTTGGCAAGGCTGTTTGAGGCTGTCTATGGAAGCAGCGGTTTACTGCTCGCCTTCCAGCAGAGCCTGCACTCGGTCAACTACTTCCTGAGAAGTCAACTCGGCAATCTTGGCCCAAAAGCTCTCTGTGGCAGAACCAATAAACTCACTGACTATTTTCGTTCCTCTGCTGTTCCAGATGGTCAACTTGGGACGGTCACCTTGATCACGGAGCCGGACGAAAAAGTCGCCAGCCTTGAACATAGTGCTCAACTTAATTACCTCCCCTCAGCAATCTAAATACCTCTTGTGTCTTGGAAACTCCTGCCGGTCAGGCAGCTTTTCTTAACAGATAAGACACGCTCTGAGCGTTTAAATTTGGTAAAATTGAGGGACATTAACCCTGAAGGGACGACCTGGATGTTTAGTGAACTCGGCAGGGCTTCGCTGCTCATCTTCTTAGCAGAGTTGGGGGACAAAACACAGCTTCTCGCGATGGCCTTCGCCCTGCAGTACTCCGTGCGTGAGGTGCTGCTTGGTGTGGCCTTGGGGTCCCTGCTCAACCACGGGTTAGCCGTGATCATCGGCTCCTACCTGGCTTATCTAATTCCCCTGTCTGCCGTAAGGCTGGGATCTGCCCTGCTTTTTATTGTGTTTGGCCTCTGGAACCTTTGGTCAAAAGAGGAAGAGTTGGATCAAAATCACAAGGCGCTGGGCAGCCCTGTAGTCGTGGTTGCCCTGGCCTTTTTCTTGGGCGAACTGGGGGACAAGACCCAGCTTACAGCCATCGCCCTCGCTTCTAACGCGGTTTACCCCGCCGCGGTCCTTGCCGGCACAGTGCTGGGCATGGTCCTCACCAGCCTGGGCGGCATCTATGTAGGTACCAAACTGGGCGACCGCATCCCTGAACTGGCCCTGAAGCTTATCTCCAGCTATGTGTTTATAGGTTTCGGCATCTTCCACCTGATCCAGACCGTGCCGCGGCACCTGTTGACTCCGGTGAATACAGCGGCCGCACTTGCCGCTTTGGGGTCTGCTGTCCTGTTTCGCAGTGTTCAGCTGTGGAGGCAGCACGGCCTAGGCAGCCGGGGCGGAGAGATGAAAAACGTCGCCCGGCAGCTCCAGGCCCTGGACCGCCTGCTTGGCGAAATCTGCTTGGGCGAAGAAGACTGCCGGGCGGAACACTGCCCGGTGGGCTACTGCAAGAAGCTGGTCAGAGATGAATTGAACGGCTCCAGGGACAAAAAACGCCGCCAGGTGGTGCAGCCTTTTGCACGGCGGGGCCAGCAGTTTGACCGGCGCAAGCTGGAGCAGGCCCTGGCGGTGCTGGAGACAGCTGGCTTTGATCAGGAACTGTACAGAGAACTGAAGACCAATCTGGAGAAGCTCCTGCGCCCGGTCTAATCCTCGCCGAGGATGCGGATCTCCGGTTCAAGACGCACTCCAAACTTCTCCCATATTTCAGACTGAATGGCCGCGATCAGATCGAGGAAATCTTTGGCCTTGGCTTCTCCCGTCTTTACGATAAAGCCGGCATGCTTGGTCGATACTTCGGCACCGCCGATGCGCAGGCCTTTCAGCCCGGCTTTTTCGATGAGCGGCCCCACATAGTGGTCAGGCGGGCGCTTGAAGGTGCTCCCCGCGCTGGGGAGTTCCAGCGGCTGCTTGCTGCGGCGCTGGTGCTGAAGTTCATCCATCTTCTGCCGGATTGCGGCCCGGTCCTTTGGAACGAGTTCCAATTCGACTCGAGTAATGATGGGCATGCTGGCTTCCTTCTGGAAACGGCTCGTCCTGTAAGCGAAGCTCAGTTCGCTGCGGTCCCAGGTTTTGACCTCTCCATCCTGGACAAGCTGTGCCGAACGTACCAATGGCCCGATCTCACCGCCGTATGCTCCGGCGTTCATGAAGGAGGCGCCGCCAAGCCCGCCGGGGATGCCCACCGCGAACTCCAGCCCGCTGAGGCTGTACTGCAGGGCGAGTTTGCTGAGGGAGCTCAAAAGGCAGCCGGTGGTGGCGGTGAGCACCTGGCCATCCACCCTGGCCTTGGCAAAGGGCGCAGCGATCTGGATCACTACTCCCCGGATGCCGCCGTCCCGGATCAGGAGGTTGGTGCCGTAACCGATCACCGTCAAGGGGTAGTTGTGCTCAAGGGCGAAGCGCTGAGCCTGAACCACCTCATCGAGGTTAGATGGCTGAATGAAAAAATCGGCAGGCCCGCCCACGCCAAGGGAAGTGAGATTGGCGAGGGGGTAGTTGCGCAGGAACATTCTGCCGCCTCCTGTCTCGGCCGTAATCATGTATATTCTACCACAAAAGCCTATTGAGGTCTGTTGTGTTTTATGAACAGGGAAGGGTTCAGCCAGAAGTCTGCTACCTTGGAGCGGCTCCAGGCAATACCGTTGGTGCGCGGCCAAGCGTTGGCCGGCAGGTCTGCTTTGCGCAGTTCGAAATGGAGATGGGCGGCAAAGGCGTTATTTGGGCCGCGGCCCACAGTGCCGATGGGCTGGCGGCGGTAGATGCGGTCACCCTTGGCCACATAGCGCTGATCCAGGTGGGCGTACTGGGACCAGATGAACGCTGATTCGGAGATGGCATGCCTGATCAGGATCACGTTGCCCATGGCCGTATTCCAGCCGGAGAACACCACTTCTCCGTTGGCTACGGCATAGACTGTTTCGCCCTGGTCGCCGTTGCCAGCGCCAGGGATGTTCCAGTCTTCCCCTGGATGGTAGGAGTTGCTGTAGCTGCTCCAGTCTAAGAAGGCGTAGCCTGTGACAGCCCAACCCCGGCCATCTCGGTCGCCGACAGGAAAGTCGAAGCCATCGACAAGCCATACGGCGCCAGGTTCTTCCGTCAGCTGGTCAGGAAAGAGGCATCCTGTGGAAAAAAGGGCCGTCAGCAGGCACAGCGCAAGCAGGCAGCATTTTCTAGTCAAGAAAGATTCCCCCTTTTGTGGTAAGATCATTTTAAAGGACGAGGGGGAAACAGGCACGAATGGTGATTGCTGCCAGGAGTGCCGCTGCGATGGAGGAGTCGTCAATGAGAAAAAACATATGTTCACTTCTGCTCTGTCTCTGCTGCTTCGTTATATGGGCGGGCGCTGCTGGTGCTCAGGGAACTCAGGTGATGCTGGGCCCGGGGCAGGAGCTGCGCATCTCTCTCCCATTGGAGCAGGGCAAGAGTTATGAGATAAGCATGTATGTGCGCACGACTGTGCCCCATGCGCTCGCGACCATGACCCTCCAGCTTGTTGGTGACAACGGCCAGGTGCTGGAGGAGAGGGCAGCCCAAAGCGCGCTGGACGCCGAGGGCGGCTGGACCATTCTCGGGTTTGCCCATGTGCCCATACCCCTCAAGTCTGGACGCTGGGAACTCGTGGTCACTGCCGATCAGCCGGGCGTCTATTTCTGGCAGAATCTCAGCGTACTGCGCTCCTATGACGAGTCGCGGGAAACCATCGCCTACGTGGTTGAGCCGAAGCCGGCCCCGGTGCAGCCGGCTGAAGATGAGTTCGAGGAGAAACAGCCGGAATTCTACACCGGCTTGGTGGTTGATGCCAGGCATCTCGAGGTGCGCAGGGGGATCAGCCCGCGGATCTACAGTGAGTCTGGACAGCTGATCTACGGCGGTGTTCTAGCTCCCCAGGAAGTGGTGCAGGAACGGGGAGTGGTGGGCTATGGCTCAGAGCTGACCCCGGAGCTGCTGCAGCGCCTCCAGATCAGCCCTGACGATCCCTATGTGAACCCTCTGATTATCAAGGCCATCGGTGTGGCGGATGCGGCCAAAACAGGCGTCTACATCAGCGCAGAAGACACGGAGCGGATCCTTCAGGCCATGGCTAGGTACGACTTTTTCGCCCGCTACGCGGTGATCTTTTTGGTCAACTAACAGAAGCACTCGGAAGCAACAGGGGGAATAGTGAATATGCAGGATTTGTTACATGCACTGTACGAGCGTCTGCAGAACTTGGATCCAGCCAACCTGCGGGTAACAGTCGGTTTTGACGGTTTCGTCGATGAGATCGTTGATGCGGTGGATCGCAGGACTTCCTTCGCTGAATATACACCCATGACGAAGATGGAGCAGTTCGGCCGGCGCATCCTAGAAGCGGCAGGCCTGAGCACCAACATTGAGCTGGTGCCAAAGGGGATCAAGCTCGGTGGAAATGGGCCGATCATGGCAAACGCCCTGGTAAAGTGCGGAGTCCGGGTGACTTACATGGGATCTCTTGGCATCCCCAACATCCACCCGGTCTTTGCAGAACTGGTTGAAGGCTGCACCCGGGCCTACTCCCTGGCAGAACCTGGGCATACCGATGCCGTGGAGTTTGCTGACGGGAAGATCATGCTCGGCAAAATGGAAGGCCTGCACTCAGTGACGTGGGCTGCCCTCAAAGACGCGGTGGGAGAGAAAGAGCTGAAAAGGGCCTTCACCGACTGCGACCTTGCTGCGACGATCAACTGGACGATGACTCCCCACATGCATGAGATCTGGAACGGCCTACTCAATCTGCTCAGCCCTAGAGAAGACGGGGTGAAGCCCTTCCTGTTCATCGACCTTTGCGACCCGGGCAAGCGGGAACCCGGGGACATTTTGGAGGCTTTGGATGCTGTTGCGGAGTTCTCCAGGTTTTACCGGGTGATCTTGGGCTTGAACCGCAAAGAGGCATCAGAGGTGGCAAAGGTGCGGCGGCTCCGTCTGAGCAGGGCGCCGGAAGAAGCCGGTTTGGAGGAGATCGTGAGGGCACTTGGGGAAGATCTGGGCCTGTGGTGCGTCCTGGTGCACCCGGTAGCCGAGGCTGGCGCCTATCTGGAGGGGTGCTATCACCACGTGTTGGGCCCCTTTACGGCCAGGCCGCGCCTGACCACAGGGGCCGGCGACAACTTTAACGCTGGCTTTTGTCTGGGATTGATGCTAGAGTTAGAAGTGGAGCAGTGCTTGGCCTTGGGCAAGGCTGTCTCTGGTTTTTATGTCCGCCAGATGCGCAGCCCCGCCTGGGACGAGCTGCTGGCCTTTGTGGCCCTTTGGGCCCAGAGGCACGGTACAGAGTTTTAGCAGAGAAGCTGGAGGGGTAAGCAGTGCTCAGCATGCAAGTACGCAGAAACGTCAGTTTGATCCTCTTGGTCGGCCTCCTTATAGTCACCGGTGTGGTCTGGTCCATGGGCAGTCAAGCAGAAGGCTTGAAGGACGGCGTTTACTTCGGCCAAGCCCAGGGCTTTGCTGGAAACGTGGGGGTAGACGTGACCATCAGCGGCGGCAGGATCGCCAAGATCGAAGTCAGGCCGCATGATGAGACTCCGTTCGTCGCCGGACCGGCCATTGAAAAGCTGGTACAGACCATCGTGGAGACGCAGAACACAGATACCGACATCGTCACAGGCGCAACCTACACCAGCAAGGCACTCATCGCCGCCGTTAAGCAGGCCGTACGCAAGGCAGAAGGCTTTAAGGACGGAGTGTATAAGGGCAGCGCTGAAGGCTTTGGCGGCACAGTGACCGTGGAGGTTACGGTGGCCGGCGGGGCTATCGCCAAGGTTGCGGTCCTGGAGAACAACGAGACTCCTTCCATCGCTGAAAATGCCATCAAGCAGATTCCGGAAGCCATCGTCGCCCAGCAGTCCTGGGAAGTCGATGTGGTGAGCGGTGCCACTTACACCAGCAAGGCGATCATGGCCGCCGTGGAAACAGCGCTCAGCGGCGAGTAACTTGCACTGATACTTCGCTTCGTCCCGGGCATACTAGGGGTATAAGCAAAGGAGCTGGTTGCTATGCCTAGTCTGTCGCAGATGCGCATGGTAGGACAGACCTGCAGCGCCTACGAGGCGGAAGCGGAAGAAGCGGAGCGGAGCTGTGAAACCTGCGTGCACTGGGCCGGCGAAGAAGAAGACTGCATCCTGGACATATTCTGGGAGCAGCTCACCAATCTCGATCAAACCTAAAGAAAAAGCCTTTGGTTAACTAGGGTTAGCCAAAGGCTTTTCTCTTGTAGAAAAAGCCGAGCAAAAGGTGTATGATCATTTGGGGAGTGATCAACTTAGTATGGCTCAGATCGGCCTCTTTGATATCGTCGGCCCCATCATGGTGGGGCCATCTAGTTCCCATACAGCAGGTGCCGTGCGCCTGGGCTTGGCCGCCAGGAGGATCTTGGGTTCTGAAGTGCAGCGAGCCCAGATCGAGCTCCACGGCTCTTTTGCCGCGACTTACTGGGGGCACCGCACCGATGTAGCCTTGGTTGCCGGTCTGCTCGGCATGGGCATGGATGATGAGCGGATCCCTGAGGCCTTGGAGCTGGCTGCAGCGAGCGGCCTGGAGTACACCTTCGCCGCTGCAGATCTGGGTGATGTCCATCCCAACTCGGTGCGCCTGCAGGTAGAAGGCTCCGCCGGCTCGATCACGCTCTGCGGTTCTTCCATCGGCGGCGGGAGGATCAACATCTTTGAACTCAACGGTTTTGAGGTCTCCCTGGACGGTACTTATTCGGTGCTCCTAACCAGGCACCGCGATGCCCCCGGGGTGATCGCTGAAGTGACCAAGGTGCTTGCTGTGCACGGGATTAACATCGCTTTCCTCAACGTCAGCCGCAAAGCCCGCGGCTTTGAGGCCCTGCTGGTTGCCCAGACAGATGATCCCATTCCCGATCTGGCTGTTGAGCATGTCCGGCGTGTTTCCCAAGTGCTGGCAGTGCGGACTCTGCCTTGTTTCTAGGAGGATGGCTGTGCAGATCACGAGTGCTCGTGAATTGATGGAGCTCTGCGCCGAGCGGCAGCAGAACCTCGCAGAGGTTGTTGCCGCTTACGCGGCGTTTCGCAGCAGCACAACCGTGGAGGCGGTGCGGGAGCGCATGCGCGACTCCCTGGCTGTCATGCGCGCTTCCGTGGAAAGGGGCCGCAGTGATGGGGGGCACTTGAGCCGCCTGATCAGCGGTTACGGACGGCTTTTTGCCCAAGCTGAACAGGAAGGCCGCCTTTTGGGAGGGCCGCTCTTCAAAAAGTCGCTCCTCTATTCGCTTTCAGTAAGCCAGTGCAACGCCAGCCTCGGCCGGATCGTGGCCTGCCCCACTGCGGGCAGCTGCGGAGTGGTGCCTGGGGCACTGCTTGCCGCTGCGGAGGAACTTGAGAGCAGTGACGAGGCGATCATCGACGCCCTGCTGGTCATGGGCGGAGTGGGAGTCGTTTCTGCATCCCAGGGCCCCATCAGCGGCGCAGAAGGAGGCTGTCAGGCAGAATGCGGTGTAGCTTCGGCCATGGCAGCGGGTGCAGTTGTCTATCTCGCCGGTGGTTCGCCCGAGCAGGTGTTTGCCGCTGCTTCCCTGGCTCTCCAGAGTCACCTGGGCTTGGTCTGCGACCCTGTGGCTTCCTTGGTCGAGGTTCCCTGCGTTACGCGCAATGCCTCCTCGGCGGCCGTTGCCCTGGCCGCGGCGAACATGGCCCTGGCGGGGATTCCCTGCGTGGTGCCTTACGATGAGGTAGTGGGGGCGATGAAAGCCATCGGCCGCGCACTGCCTGAGAGCCTGCGCGAGACATCCATGGGAGGCCTTGCTGCAACGCCTACGGGCAGGAGGTTGGCCCGGGAGATGCGCGAGAAGTACCGCTTGTAGCAAAAAAAGATCCAGCCAAGTTGGCTGAATCGCTGCAGGCAATAAAATGGCGGAACCGACGAGACTCGAACTCGCGATCTCCGGCGTGACAGGCCGGCGTGTTAACCAACTACACCACGGTTCCGTGCAATAGTATTATACCCGCTTATTGCAGGTTGAGCAAGTCTTTTTCGGAGGATGGAAGGAAGAGAATATGCGTCATCGAGGAGTCATCATTGAGAAAAACGCCCAGGAGGTTTTAGTCCAGATCGAGGATCCCGCGAAGACCTGCGGCAGCTGCCGGGGCTGTGTGCGCATGCTGCCTCCTAAGAGTACCGATGAGTATTACGTGGTGCGGACGAAGGATCCGGCGGGCAAGTACCAAGTGGGCGATGAGGTTATCCTGGACGGCCAGATGCGGCCGTTCGTAAGGGCGTTGGGTGTTCTCTACGGCCTGCCCTTTGCCTGCCTATTTCTGGGGTACGGCGCAGGGCGGCTGTGGTCTGGGAGCGATTCCATAGGCGGAGTTGGGGCGGTGATCGGACTGCTCCTGGGAGCGGCCGCGGCGAGACTGATCGCCCGCCGCATACTGAAGCAAGAACCTGAGTTTACGATCGTGGCAAGAGCTTGTTCCTGAACAAGGGGGTAGGAGCATGTCATTGGTCATTGCGGACGTCACCAAGCGCTTCCGGGATGTCAAGGCAGTCGATCAGCTCAGCTTCACAGTCCGGGAAGGCGCACTGTTCGGTTTTCTCGGGCCGAACGGGGCCGGGAAGACTACCACAATGAGGGTCATCCTGGGGATCATCAAATCCGATGAAGGTACGGTTACGTGGAAAGGAAAGGATTTCGGTCGCTGGGGAACAGGCTTTTACGGCTATCTTCCGGAGGAGAGGGGGCTGTACCCCAAGATGCGGGTGGCTGAGCACCTGGAGTTCCTGGGGCGCATCCACGGGCTGGACAAGCAGAAGGCAAGACGCGAGACTTCTCGCTGGCTGGAACGTTTCGAGCTCGGCGATTTGGGAAGTAAGCGCGTTGAGGAGCTGTCCAAAGGCAACCAGCAGAAGGTACAGGTGATCGGGACCATGCTCCATGACCCTGAGCTCATCATCTTGGACGAGCCCTTTTCTGGCTTGGACCCGGTCAACTCTGCGCTGCTGAAAGACGTGCTGCTGGAGGCCCATGACCGGGGGAAAACCGTAATCTTTTCCAGCCACCGCATGGACCAGGTGGAGGAGATCTGCCAGGACATTGCCCTGATCAACCGGGGCCGCCTGCTGCTGTACGGCAACCTCAAGCAGATCAAGAAATCCATGGGGCGCCAGATCCTGCGGCTCAGCTTGGAGGGGAACACCGATTTCTGGGCCCGGATCCCCGGTCTGCACCTTCTGCAGGAGCGCGCCGATTACCTCGAATTTCGACTGGACGAAGGGGTGGACGCCAACCGAGTGCTGGCCGAGGCCATGGAAGCAGGGCAGGTCATCCGCTTCGAGCTGGTGGAACCCTCACTGGATCAAATCTTTGTGGAGAAAGTGGGTGAGGGGGCATGAGCGTGATCCCGGTCCTGGTGAAAAGGGAGTTCACAACCCGCGTCAAGGGTACAGCATATATCCTGACCACCGTTGTCGGCGTGCTCGTGTTTATCGGCCTTTCTTTCCTGCCTCCTATCATGGAAAGGCTGTCCAGCAGTATTGCACCTAAGCATATCGAGCTCGTGGTGCTCGATCAGGGAATTGAGTCCAGCCACCTGCCCTTCCTTTTGCAGCTCAGCCAGGAGCGGGAGGATTTGACCATCCGCGACGCAAGCGGGCTCGACGAGCGGGCCGCCTACGCCATGGTATTGGATGAGAACCTCTCTGGGCTCCTTCTGATCGACGGTCCGCTCTGCACCTTGGTTACGCCGGACAGCAAGAACGTGGTCCTCAATGAGGAAATCGAGAACGTAGTCAATCAGGCTGCCACCCTGTGGAGAGCAACCCAGTTGGGGCTGACCCAGGACGAGATGCAGAGCTTGTTCCATGCCGTGGACTTCCGCATCCGCGAGGTCGCACCGGAGCAGGAGGACGGCAGAGAAGTGGACCAAGTGGCTCAAACCCAGGCCATGGTGCTGGCCTACTTCCTTTTGTTCATGATCTACATGGCTCTGATCCTCTACGGCAACATGGTGGCCTCAGGCGTAGCTGAAGAGAAAAGCTCCCGGATCATGGAAGTCATGGTTTCCACCGTGAAGCCTGTGGAGCTGATGTTCGGCAAGATCATCGGCGTAGGCGCACTGGGGCTGCTGCAGTTCTTTGTCTGGATCAGCACCGGCCTCGTGATGACTTTCTTGGGAAGAACGTCCTTCCTCGGAGGGCTTCTGGGTGTTGCCGAGCCCCTGCGGGCTGTTCCCCTGGGCGGCATACTCTGGTTCGGGCTCTACTTCCTCTTGGGTTACTTCTTCTACGCCTCGATCTTTGCTGCTGCGGGCGCACTGGTCTCCCGGGTAGAGGAAGTGAGCCAGGTGGTGAGCCTGCTCATGATGTTTATCATGGTAGGTTTCTTTGGCGCCTACTTCTCTTTCCTCAACCCAAACAGCAGTTTTGCCGTAACAACGTCCCTCATCCCCTTTACTGCGCCCATGGTCATGTTCGCGCGGATCATGCTGGCTGATCCGCCTCTGGTGCAGGTTGCGGCCTCAGTGGTGATCATGCTGCTCGCCATCGCCGTGGGCACCTGGCTGTCCTCCAAGATTTACCGGATCGGCATCTTGCTGTACGGTAAGAGGCCCAGCCTCGGCCAGGTGGCCAGATTCCTGAAGGGCTAGGGATGGGCATGCGGATCGGCCCCGAAAACCTGGAACACTACTTGGCCGGGCTCCATGGGGGCCGTCAGGTGCTGGCTGGAGTGATCCAGCGGATTACCTCCGCTTCAGTCTTCCTGCGCAGCGGTCAGGTTGAGGCCGAACTGCCTTTGGCTGCGATCAGTGCGGAGCTGAGGGACGCGCTGCGGGAAGGCCTCCCCGTCGAGCTCCACAGGGAACAGGGAGTGCTCGTACTCAAAGTGGTCACAGCTGTTCAGGAACCTGCTGGGCGGGAGCAGCCAGTTCGGGCGCCCCAGACCCTGGAAGAAGCCCTGCTGGCCTTAGACATCCGGCCGTCAGGTGAGGCGCAGCTGGCCGCGAAAGCCCTCCTCGAAGCAGGGCTGCCCCTGCAGAAGGATTTCCTGAGAGTGCTCCTGCCCTGGGCCGAGCGGGGCAGACTGGAAGAGGCACTCCAGCTCCTCCAGACGGGGTTTCCCGTCACGGCGGAACTTGTGGAGCTCGCTGGTGAGCTGAGCGAAAGGCCCGCCGATCAGGCAGTGCCAGCGGAGATTGCCCCAGAGCTGCCGGAAGAACTGGAGGAAGCCCTGCGCTATCCGAGCCTGCGCAGCCGCAGCGCAGTGAACGGTCGGCAGGCAGAAGGACGGGTCTTCAGAGCCTTGGCCCGCCTGCTGGCTGAGGAAAAGCTCCTAACTGCGCTCATACCCTCCAACCGCGGGGGAGAAGAACGGGAGTTCATCTTCTTCCTGCCCTTCCTGCGGGGAGAAGACCTCCACGCTGCATGGGTAAGGGTTGGGCGCGAGGGGGAGGAGTCCCCAGAAGATGAGCGGGAGAAATCGTTCCGGCTTGAGCTGCTGCTGCCCACGGATGCCTTTGGCCTTGTGCGGGCAGAGCTCTTTGTCCAGGGGCAGAAGGTGCGCCTGCACCTGGCCGCAGAACGGGGCGAAGAGAGCCTTTCCGGGCAGGCGGATGAGCTTCGGGCCGAGCTTTTGGAGGCGGGCTGGCAGCTCAGCGAAGTGAAGGTAGGTGAACTGGAGCAGTGCGCAAAGCCGTCGCTTTACGCTATGATCGCCAGGTAAACCAAGCTCCAGAAGTGGTGGCCGCTGGTCAGGGCCTGGTCGCCGAGCGGCTTCTGGAGATCGCCAAAGCCCACGGAATCCCCCGCCATGAAGACCAGGAACTGGTGGAGGCTCTCCTCAAGGTGCCTGTTGGCGCGGAGATCCCTCCTGGGCTCTATGAGCTGGTAGCCCGGGTTTTGGCCTTTGTTCTTCGCATGGAAGAGCAGGAAGGCAAAAAGCAGGAGCGGGCTTGACATCCAGCCCAGGGGTCTTTATAATAAACATTGTCTGGGCGGCGTAGCTCAGTTGGTCAGAGCATACGGTTCATACCCGTAGTGTCG
>DURQ01000084.1 GCA_012840725.1 Bacillota bacterium | reverse complement strand
GTGCTTGCCTGCAAACAGCTCAAGCTGGTCCTGGACGCTGGCCGCTGCATCCAGCGGCAGTACCAGGCAGGCCACCAGCACGAGGGCAAGTAGCACGGTCCTTCGTTTGCTCATGGCCGGCTCCTTCTGGTGTTTTGCACTACGCAGTGCGCCCGCCTGCCTGCTGCTTAAGCAGATCGCGGATTTCGGCCAGGAGCTTTTCCTCGGCACTGGGCTCAGGCGGCGCAGCCGGTGCAGGAGGAGCTTCTTCTTCCTTCTTCTTCAGCTTGTTCAGCATGCGGATCGCCATGAAGATGCTGAACGAAATGATGAGGAAGTCCAGCACGTTCTGGAGAAAGGCGCCGTAGGTGAGGGCAAGCTCGGGTGTTGTGTCATTTGCATGGCGAAGCACGATTTTCAACGCGGTGAGATCAACCCGCCCAACCAGCAAGCCCAGGATGGGCATGACCACATCATTGACCAGTGAGGTTACGATCTTGCCGAACGCGCCGCCCACGATCACACCGACGGCCATGTCCACCACATTACCACGGAGAGCAAATTTCTTGAACTCCTGTAACACGGTACCCGTCGCTCCCTTCGCTGACTCGAGTTTGCTGTATACTTCTCTCATGGAATCGCGATCCCTCCCGGCGTAAGACAAAGGCGCCTGCAGAGAAGCGCCTCCATGGTTGTTACGTTTACCCAATTTCTACACGGGAGTTCCAAATCCCTTCAGGTCAGGGGCTTTACGCAACCCTCTAACAGGCTGATCCCTCACTCTGAAAGCAGTTCCGGCAAAGAAAGAAGCCCCGCGCTGGTGCGCGAGGCTCGGAATTTGTCTGCAATTGCGGCAGTTCCTACTTTGCTCTCTGAACAGATGGTTCCTGAGATGCCTGCTGCATCGAATAGAGCTTAGATGCCAAAGGATAAAGCACGAGCAGGGAAACCGTGTTGATTGCCATGGCCGGCAGAACAACGGAAACCATCAAATACAGAAACGATGCGGGTAGGCCGGCAACCAGGGCTGCAGTCCCCAAAAACACCAGCCCGCTGACCAAGGTTCCAACCGCTCCAACACCGATGACCTGGATCTGCCTCGGAAGAACCGCTGTCAGGCCCATGACAACTGCTGTTGTAACGATCTTGTCCACGATGTTGGCAATCTGCCCGCCGGGGAACGTAGTGGTCATGGCCGTGACGACAGCTGTAGCTAAGCCAGCTGCTATCTTGACCCTATTGTCTGGGATAATCATGATCGCGATGAACAGCATGATCAAGGCGAAATCTGGCTTCATACCAGCAACAATGCCGGGAAAGACCCCGTGCAGCACCATGCCCAACGCGATCAAAAGCCCGGCCAACACCATATCCAGCACTCTGATCTCAGCTCTTCTCGTCTCAACTCTTCTCAACTCATCTCGTCCTTTCTATGCAGTTTTGTCTATGTTATCACGGAATCGGGATCTGTGCAAGGGAGAACTATCCAAAACGAGAGAAAAGCGCAACGGCATGCCGAATTTCGCAGGGAGCGACAGCCCGCAGTTGGGATTCGAACGTTTTTTCGGCAATTGTTTCCAGGATAGGCGTTTTTTGCCAGGGAGTTCGAACTGGTCACCTCCGCTCCTCAGGTAAACATCAACGCCCTTGAGGGTATCACCGATGGTGAAGAGCTCGATCAAGCTAAGATTAGAATCGCGGGAAACGTCAACGACATCCTGACCCCAAGAAGCGAAGTAGGATCACTCACTACGGCAATCACCATCGACCAGCTTCAGGCGATCATCAACGGCACTGTATACGAG
>DURQ01000083.1 GCA_012840725.1 Bacillota bacterium | reverse complement strand
TGGTTGCCCTTTCCCAAGCCTCCTCCAGCTGCAGGCCGGGCTTGAGCACCTGGATGCGGAAATGGTCTTCTTCGTTGACCATGATGCTGATGTTACAATCAGAATTGAGGATCACCGCTTTGTGCGCCGGCTGCTGCATGTGGCTCGGGCTGATCAGGTGCTCCTCCACCAAGACTTCCCTTTCGAGAGCGTCCATGGTCGCCATTTCCCGGAAGGTGAACTGCCCAAGGGAATTCAGGTGCTGGGCAGCGCCGGCAGCTTGGTTGAGGACTTCTCTTAACTGCTCGCGGTTTGCCGCTTCCGGGAAGGGAATGCCCCGCAGGTTGCGGGCCAACCGGCAGCGGGTTCCCAGGACGATATCCCCTTCGGGGCCGCTTTCTTTCATCCAGGATGCGATCTCCCTCATTGCGCTTCACCTCCGGCCAGCTGCTTCTGCAGCAGCCGCAGTTCATCGCGGTACTTGGCCGCTTCCTCGTATTTCTCCTGACGCACGCATTCATCGAGGCGCCTGCGCAGTTCTTCCACCTGACGGGCGGCATGTACTTTCGGGAATGATCTGGCCGGAACCTTGCCCGTGTGGCTGCCCGAACCGTGCAGCCTGCGCAGGACCGGGTTCAGTTCGGCTCTGAAGACCTCATAGCAGCTGCTGCAGCCGATCCGCCCCGTGTTCTGGATATCCGCAATGCTGCGCCCGCAGGTGGGGCATTTCTTGGTCTCAACGCTCGGTGCCGCCTTCTGCCCCAGCCCGAAGGATTCGAACATGCTCGCCAGCAGCTGCTGCAGGTCAAAGCCCGGAGCGAAGCTGGAATAGCCCTGCGCGCAGTCCCGGCACAAATGCAGTTCCGTCTTCTTATTGTTCTCAATCTGTACAAACTTCACCGTGGCTTCCTGCTGCCCGCACCGCTCGCACAACATGACTCACCACTCCTTATGTTTCCGACTCTATGATGTAAAACAACAGAGCACGCACCAAACTTGCCCTAAGCAGTTCTCTTCCCTGGCCGATGGTGCTGGTCTCCTGCTGGACGATTCCCCGGATAAGCCTGTTCTCCCTCTCAGTTATCACTCCGAGATCCTGCAGGCGGGCAAGGATGTTCTCCATGTGCCGCTCAGAAAGCTGAGAGCCGATGCTCCTCAGCAGGTTCACTGCGTGCGTGAGGTCATCCTCCACCTGCACATGGGCGATGCGGATATACCCGCCGCCTCCGCGCCGGCTTTCCACGATGTATCCCCGCTCCAGGGTGAAACGGGTAGCCAGCACATAGTTGATCTGCGACGGGACGCAGGAAAAGGCATCTGCCAGCTGAGCGCGGCTGAGCTCCACGCTCCTGCCCTCGCTCTTCTGCAGCATCTGTTTGATGTAGGCTTCAATATGATCTGCCAGCGTACCCAACTGCTCACCAGCTTTCTTTGACTATTTCTGACCTTAATTGTATTATAGCACACCGCCGAAAGAAATGGGCAAGTCCCAAGATGTTGGTCAGGAAACGTCAGGACGCTGCTCCTGGGTTTTCCTCGAAAAAGGTGTTCCCCAGCTTTGCTATTCCTCTTATTTTCTCCTCTTTACGCATAAGGATGTTGAGGAGGTGCAGCATGATCAACTATGTCTGGTTCTTCATGATCTTGGCCGGGGTGATCACCGCCGCCAGCAGAGGGGAAATCCACCTTGTCACGGAAGGAGTGCTCAAAGGCAGCGAGCAGGCGGTCTTGGTGGCTGCCGGGCTGCTCGGAATGGTCTCATTTTGGTCTGGTGTGATGAAAATCGCTCAGGAAGCAGGCCTAACGCAGGCTCTGGCCCGTCTTCTGGGCCCCCTCGCCCGCCGGCTTTACCCGCAGGTTCCTCCCAGCCATCCGGCCATGGGTGCACTGCTGGCCGCGATGAGTGCCAACATCCTGGGCCTGGGCAACGCCTGTACGCCCCTGGGGCTGAAGGCCATGGCACACCTGCAGGAGTTGAACCGGGATTCCGAAACAGCCTCTGACGCCATGTGCACCTTCATGGCCGTTACCGCCTCGAGCCTCACTGTGGTTCCCACCACGATCATGGCCCTCCGCCTCAGCCACGGTTCCAGGGCTCCCGCCGAGATCATGGGTCCCGTCGCCCTTGCCACTCTGTGCTCCAGCGCCGTCGCAGTGACCCTCGATGCCCTGCTGCGCCGTTTCACTCGAAAGAGGGTGCGGAGATGACCGCCGCTGTCCACACCTTTTCCCGCTGGGCCGTGCCCCTGCTTCTCCTCGGTATCACCAGCTACGGCCTGAGCCGCAGGGTACCTATCTATGAGTGTTTCGTGGAAGGAGCCAAGGAAGGCTGGCACACCACGCTGCGCATCCTGCCCTACCTCATCGGTATGCTCGTGGCCATCCAGGTCTTCCAGCATTCTGGCGCCCTCTCCCAACTGATCCGCGTCCTGACTCCCCTCACCAACCGGGTGGGCTTTCCCCCAGAGGCCCTGCCCATGGCCCTGATCCGCCCGCTATCTGGTTCCGGTTCGTTGGCCTTTTTGGCACAGATCTTTTCCTCCCACGGCCCGGACTCATTTATCGGGCGCCTGGCCGCAATTGTCATGGGAAGCACCGAAACCAGCCTGTATGTGGTCACCGTCTATGCCGGTTCCATCGGGCTGAAGCGGGTGCGGCACACCCTGGCTGCGGCGCTCCTCACGGACCTTGCCGCTGTGATCATCTCTTTTTACGTGGCCCTCTGGTTTTTTGCATAATTTCAGCCGCGGTGGACATACTATGGAGTAACTCTGTCCAGGGAGGGATCACCGTGAAGCAGCTGAGCAGGAAAGAAAAGGCCGAACTCATCGCGGCGGCCATGAAGGTGATCGGCGCGCAGAAAGGCCTCAGTCCCGAAGCCCGCCGGAGGGGCCTCGAGGTGCTGCAGCAGGCGTACATCAAACACTCCGATTCCCGGTCCTGAAGAGGGTTGCCTGCCGCCTTTGTCGTATAGAGGATGTAAAGACGACAAGGGAGAGAGCTCCATGGCTAACCTCTTCAGGCAGATACCGGCCGTAGACAAACTCCTCGAAGCCCCGGAGATCAAAGCGGCCGCAGCAGGCCTTCCCCGCTCGGAAGTCGCTGCAGTGATCCGGCAGGAACTGGAGGCGATCCGCGCCGAGATCGGGAGAGATCAGAGGGAACTTCCGCCTGCGGAAATCACTGCCCGGGTGGCCTGCCAGCTGCAAAGCTGCAGGCTGAGCAGGTTTCAGCCGGTGATCAACGCCACAGGCGTCTTGATCCACACGAATATCGGACGAGCCCCCCTGCCCAAACAGGCCCTGCAGCGCCTGGAGGAGCTGGGACGGGGCTATTTCAATTTGGAGCTCGACCTGGCTGCAGGAACAAGAGGAAGCCGCTGCGCTGGAGCTGCCAGGCTCTTCAACCTACTCTTAGGCGACGAAAGCGGGAAGAACGACACCATCGTCGTGAACAATAACGCCGCTGCAGTTCTTCTCGTGCTGAAAGCCCTGACCGCGGGGGCAGAAGTGATCGTCTCCCGGGGCCAGCTCGTGGAAATCGGGGGAGGCTTCCGGGTTCCTGAGGTGATGGAGGCCAGCGGCTGCCGCCTGGTGGAAGTGGGGACCACGAACCGCACCAGGCTCAGCGACTACGCTCGGGCTATCACCCCGCAGACCAAAGCCATCCTCCTCGTACATCCCAGCAATTACACCATCCTGGGCTTTACCGAATCGGTGCCCAGGGAGGATCTGGCCCGGCTCGCTGAGGAACACGGGCTTCTCTTGATCGAGGATCTAGGAAGCGGTGCCTTTCCGCCCTTTCCAGAGCCCCTGGTCGAGACAGCCCTGCGCCACAGCCACATCGTCACCTTCAGCGGCGATAAACTCTTGGGCGGACCCCAAGCGGGGATCATCTGCGGCCGTAAAGAGCATATTGCCGTTCTTAAAAAGGACCCCCTGCTGCGCGCCCTGCGCATAGATAAGCTGTCCCTGATCGCCTTGGAAGCTGTGCTCGAACTCTACCTAAAGAAAGACTACAGCAGCCTGCCCCTCTGGGCCATGGCCAACCTGCCAGCAGAAACAGTGAGAGAGCGGGCCGAAAACTGGCTGCGCTGCCTGGGGCCCGGCCTTCAGGGCGAAGTGCTATCTTCCTCTTCCACTATGGGGGGAGGATCGCTCCCGGGAGAGACCATCGACTCTTGGGCCCTTGCCCTTACCAGCCCCCGCCTGCCGGCCCAGAAGCTCCTGGCCGTGCTGCGCAGGAACAAGCCCCCCATACTGGCGCGCATCGTCCACGACCGGGTCCTGCTTGACCCGAGGACCGTCCTGCCCGAGCAGGACAGCGATGTCGCAGAGTTTCTGCGGAAGGGGGTAGAGGCATGTTCATAATGGGTACCGCAGGTCACATCGACCACGGCAAGACTACTCTCATCACAGCCCTCACCGGGATCAACCCTGACCGCCTCCAGGAGGAACAGGTTCGAGGCATGACCCTCGATCTGGGCTTTGCCTGGCTTTCTCTACCCCGCGGAACGGTGGGGATCGTCGATGTCCCCGGGCACCACCGGCTGGTGAAAAACATGCTGGCCGGAGTCGGCCTGGTCGACTTCGTGCTGCTGGTCATCGCTGCGGATGACGGCTGGATGCCCCAGACCCAGGAACATATGGAGATCATAGACCTCTACGGCATCAAGCGGGGCATTGTCGCCCTGACCAAAGCGGATCTCGTCGATCCTGAATGGCTCGAGCTGGTCCAGGCAGATATCTCCGAGCGCCTGTCAGCCACATCGCTTGCGGGCGCCCCGATCGTTCCCGTTTCGGCAGTCACCGGACTCAACCTCGATGTTCTCCAGGCAGCTATAGACGACATGCTGGGAACCCTTGCCCGCGAGGAGCCGGGCGATGACCCTCTGCTCTGGGTTGACCGGGTTTTCACGATCAAAGGAGCGGGAACGGTGGTCACCGGTACGCTGGTTGGCGGCTGCCTGCAGATCGGTATGGACGTTGTGGTGCAGCCAGCTGGGCTGAAGGCGCGCATCCGGGGCCTGCAGAACCACACAAAGACGGTCGAACAGGGAATGCCCCACTCCCGCCTGGCGGTAAACCTGACGGGCCTGGAGAAGGCGGATCTGGCCAGGGGCATGTATCTGAGCCTTCCCGGCCGGCGCCGCCACTATACCCTGATCAACGCTTCTGTGCAGGTTCTTGCCGGGGCACCGGCGCCCTTAAGCACGGGCCAGACTGTGAAGCTCTATGTCGGGACCCTGGAGACGCTGGCAAAGGTCAAGATCCTTGGGAGCGATGAGCTGGCCCCAGGAACTGAGGGGTTGGTCCAGCTCCAGCTGGAGCTGCCCGCCCACTTCAGCTTCCAGGACCGCTTCATCCTCCGCCACAGCGAGCTCCAGGAGAACCTGGGCGGCGGAACATTCATTGAGGAAGGGATCCCCGTTCGCGGGAAGAACCTGCGCCTCGTGGGACCCGAGCGCCTGCGCCATCTCTTCCCCTTCGAGAAGCCTGAAGCCCGCCTTGACCTGGAGAGCCTCAAGGCCAAGTGCGAGGCCGATCCTCTGAGCTACAGCTTGCTCAAAGCAGAAGACCGCACCTATTGGACGCTGCAGCAGTTCAGGCAGGAGGGGCTGCAGCGCCATCCCAAGCTTAAGGACTTCGGCGAGTTTGTCCTGGCCCCGAAACAGTTTGATAAGGTGCGGGCTTTCCTCTTGGACACGGTGGCCGCCTTCCACGCCGCCAATCCCCTCAGCCCAGGACCGAGCAAGGAAACCCTGCGCACCGCGACGGGACTGCCGGCCAGGCTCTTCGACCAAGTCTTGAGAGAAATCCCCGAGCTGCAGGAAGTGCGGGGCTGCCTCTGCGCGCAGGGGCGGGAGCTTGCCCTTTCTCCGGCTGAGGAGCAGAAGATAAACGAGCTGCGGCAGCTGATGGAATCGAACCCATACGAGCCTGTGGCTCTGACCGTCCTTGTGGAAAAGGGCTGCAGCAGAGAACTGATCTATGCCGCCGCCCACCTCGGCCTTTTTGTGGCCCTGCCCGACGAGCACTTCACGACGCCGGAGATTATCAAGCAGGTGGCGGCGATCCTTTTCGAGGAAGAGGAGTTCCGGGACGGTTTTCAGCTGGCCGCCCTGCGAGACCGGCTGGGTACCAGCCGCAAATTCGTCCTCCTCTTCCTGGAGTATTTCGATGCCCAGGGAGTGACCATAAGAAAAGGAGACGTCCGCACCCTTGGCAGACGTCCCCTCAGCAGCTGAGTGGCGGGAGAATATGGGAATCGAACCCACCGAGGATAACGCCAGTTACCCCCCTAACAGGTTTGAAGCCTGCGGAGCCCACCAGGAACTCAGATTCTCCCGCTTAATATTGTAGCACATTGGGCCGCGTTTTCAAACGAGAACCAGCCTGATCTCATCGGGCAGAAACGCCCGGCTGCCGTGCTCGTCTTCTAAGAGCAGGCTGCCGTCGGGCAGGACGGCTGTGGCACGCGCCCTGAAGCTCCGTTCGCCCTGCCAGATGGTGAGGGGGCGGTGCAGGCAATTGCCGTGCTGCATGAAAAGGCTCGTCAGATCGCAGCCGTTTTGGGCGAGTTCAAGTCCAAGCTCTATCCCCTCCAGGGCGCAGTGGAGGACTCCCAGGCGGGGCCACTGGCAGCCGCTGACCTCGTAAAGGGAAGTCCTTTCCTCCCTGCCACCGGGCGTTGAGTTGACATTGATCCCCACTCCGACGACAACCCACAGCTCGGGCCCCCGGCGTACCGTCTCTGCAAGCACTCCTCCGAGTTTCTTCGAGCCAACACAGAGATCGTTCGGCCACTTCACCTTTAGTTCGGGCGCCAAGCGGCCCAGCTCCATCACGAGACCCAGCCCCACCTTAAGAGTCAGTGCAGGGGGCAGTTCGTCCCCAGGGCAGCGCCAGAGCAGACTGAATGTGAGCGACCCTCCATCGCTCTCCCAGGTGCGTCCCCTCCGCCCTCTCCCAGAAATTTGATTGAGGGCCCAGATCACAGTTCCTGATGTGACACCCCCACTTTTGATGCACGCTTTGCCGAAGTCGTTTGACGAGCCCAAGGTGTGGTGGATCTCGATCTGCCGTACTATTTTTTCCCCCCAATGGAGATAACTAACGAAACCCTGCACAGGTCCACTCCCTTGTATGCCCAAAATGAGAGGGCTATAATGTAGTAGAAAGCAGTTGGAGGAGGAGATTCGTCATGCGGAAACGTATCGTCAGTGTCGTGATCGTCGTTGCTGTCATTTTGGCTGTCGCAGGCGCAGCGGTCAATCTGCTCCCAAGGTCGACAATGGCCGCTCAAGAAGCCCCCGCAGCTGAAGTGCAGTCTCCAAGCAGGGCTCTGCCTTTACTCTCCGACAATCCGTATATTATCGCGGACATAGCCGAAGTGGCAAGCCCCGCGACCGTGTATATCTCTGTAGAGTGGCCCAGTGAGACAGTGGAAACGTACAGGAGGCAGTATCCCAGCATCGATCCCTTCGGATCGTTCTTCGATTACTTTTTCGGAGATCCTTTCTTCAGCCAGCCGCAGCAGCAGATCATAACCAGTGCCGGCTCTGGGTTCATCATCGATGAGTCGGGTATTGTTCTCACCAACCAGCATGTAGTGGGCAACAAGGGCGAAGGCCAGACCATCACTGTGGTTGTGGATGCGCCGGGGCTGGAACGGGAGTACAAGGCTGAAATCATCGGCTCTGACTACTCTCTGGACCTGGCCGTTCTGCAGATCATCAACGAAAATGGCGACGTCTTCCCCACCCTGCCGCTGGGCGACTCGGATGCTTCCCGAGTCGGTGAGTGGACCATCGCGATCGGCAACCCCTACGGCCGTGAATTTGAACACACGGTGACCGTGGGAGTACTGAGCGCCAAGGGCCGCGAGATCACAGTCTATGACTCGGAGAGCGGCCGGACCAAAGTCTACAAAAACCTCATGCAGACCGACGCCGCCATCAACCGCGGCAACTCCGGTGGACCCCTGCTCAATATCAAAGGTGAAGTGGTCGGCATCAACACCGCCGTCCATTCCCAGGCTCAAGGTATCGGCTTTGCCATCCCGATCAACATAGCTAAAGAGGTCCTGGATGAACTGATCACCACCGGCAGCGTGAGCGTTCCCTGGCTGGGCATCTGGTATCAGAACATCACTGAGAACATCGTCCGTCAGCTGAGCCTGCCCGATGATAAGGGCGTAGTGGTCATGGACGTGGTCAAGGGGTCTCCTGCCGAAGCGGCCGGCCTCAAGGCTTGGGACGTCATCCGGCGCATGAACGATCGGGACATCTTCACCACGGATGACCTCGCCGATGAGATCAAGAAGTACAAGACCGGCGACGAGGTGCTGATCACCATCCTCCGCGGCGGACGGATGCAGATGCTCACCGTAACGCTCGGCAACAAGCCTGATTCACTGCGTTAACACGCACTTCACTGTGGCACCAGCCGTTCTGGCTGGTGCCTTCTTTTTGCTCAGCTCAAAACGGGACTGGGCTCCAATGACTATCCCGTGTTCAGGGGACTTTATTCCGAACTCCACGAGACCGGGGTTTCCGTTACAGAGATGTACACGCAGGCCGCGGCCATGTATGCGGCCGGTTCCCAGGCAGAGCAAAAAAGTGCACCCGATCCTGCTGGGGCCCAAGCCCGGCAGGGGGGTGCACTATCTTTTTCCATCGGTGCTGTTAGGCTTCGCCGACTACCGGATCAGGCCCGGGCCGTCTCAGCTCAGTGCGCACCTTAAGGGTTTCCTTCTTCTTGTCTTCCTGGTATGCTGTCGCGGTTGGCTCGGCCGCCGGGGCCTGCTCAGGCTGGGGCGCCGGCAGTTCTTGGCCGTCCATCAGCGCCAGGAACTCTTCTTTCGTCAGGGTTTCCCTCTCCAGCAGTGCGTTGGCTACCAGATCGAGCTTGTCGCGGTGCTCCGACAGCAGCTGCGTGGCTTTCTCGTAACTGGATTCCACGAGCTCGCGCACTTCCTGATCTATCAGGGCTGCTACCTCTTCGCTGTAGTTGCGCTCCCTGGAGATATCCCGGCCCAGAAAGACCAAATCTTCACCATTGGGACGGCCGAAGGTGAGGGGCCCGAGCTTGTCGCTCATACCCCATTCCATCACCATCTTGCGGGCGATGCGCGTCACGCGCTCCAGGTCGTTGTGTGCCCCAGTGCTGATCTCACCGATGGCCAGCGCTTCAGCTGCTCGTCCGCCCAGAAGGTTGACCAGGTCGTCCAAGAGCTTCGAGCGGGTAGAGACGAAGCGCTCTTCCTCAGGCAGCATCATGGTGTAACCGCCGGCACTGCCCCTGCCCACGATCGTCACCTTGTGTACAGGATCGCCGTGCTCCGAAAAGTGGGCCACAACAGCGTGGCCTGCTTCATGGTAGGCAAAGACCTTGCGGTCCATTTCACTCATGACACGGTGCTTCTTCTCCGGCCCCATGAGCACCCGGTCGATGGCTTCTTCGCAGTCAGCCATGGTGATTATCTTGCGGTTGGCCCGGGCAGCGAGGATAGCCGCTTCATTGAGCAGGCTCTCCAGGTCTGCACCGGCAAACCCCGGGGTCCGGCGGGCCAGGACTTCAAGATTTACTTCCGGAGCCAGCGGCTTGTTGCGGGCATGGATCCGCAGGATGGCGAGACGTCCCTGGAGATCGGGCCTGTCAACCACCACTTTGCGGTCAAAGCGGCCGGGGCGCAGCAGCGCCGGGTCAAGGACGTCGGCGCGGTTGGTCGCCGCCATAATAATGATCCCTGCGTTGACCTCAAAACCGTCCATCTCCACCAACAGCTGGTTGAGGGTCTGCTCACGCTCATCGTGGCCGCCGCCCAATCCTGCGCCGCGTTGGCGGCCCACAGCATCCAGCTCATCGATGAACACCAGGCAGGGGGCGTTCTTTTTGGCGTTCTCAAAGAGATCCCTAACCCGAGCGGCACCAACACCGACAAACATCTCTACAAACTCTGAACCAGAGATGCTGAAAAACGGAACCCCCGCTTCACCGGCGACGGCTCTCGCCAAGAGCGTCTTACCGGTACCGGGAGGCCCCACTAAGAGCACACCTTTGGGAATCTTGGCACCCAGTTCGCTGAACTTCTTGGGGTGCTTGAGAAACTCCACAATTTCCATCAGTTCCTGTTTAGCTTCATCCACACCAGCCACATGATCGAAGGTGACCTTTGTCCTGTCTTCATGATGCAGCCGCGCCCGGCTCTTGCCAAAGGACAGTGCCCGGTTGTTGCCGCCCTGCATCTGGTTCATGATGAAGAGCCACAAAACGGCAAGCATCACAACGAAGATCAGGTTGGGCAAAAGGGCCATCCACCAAGGTGTCTGCGGCGGCAGGTCTGCCTCCAGCTGTACATTTTTGGCCTCCAGACGATCGGCTATGTCGGGCATCTTGCCCACAGGAATCGTCGCTACGAAGGGGGTACCATCCTTGAGGGCGCCTTCTACATGCTGATCTCCCACCAGACGGGCTGAAGCAACCCGGTTCTCGTCAATGTATCGCAAAAGCTCAGAGTAGTAGAGCTCTTTGGCCACACTACCCGGTGAATAGAGGTTGCTGACGATAGAAATCGCGATGATGGCGATTAGTAAATACAACCCGATTCCACGGAGAAGTTTGTTCAAGTTCTGCCCTCCCTTTTCCAATACCAAGGACACAGCGATGCGTCAACCAATTATACCATAAGGGCAGAGGAGTGACAACCAAGTCAAGAATGACTCACATTTGCGCTGACATTGGTTATACGGAGCACCTGTGCAGTGGAATCTGACAGTGCCGCCCGGTCGCTCCTGCGCACGGTGGGAATCCAGAGGATCCCCTCCTGGTCGCAGATCAGCGGCAGGAAATCCCTGATCTGAACCGGGATGCGAGCGTCGATGAGCAGGTCCTTCACCTTTTTGGTGCCCGCGCCCCCAAAGGGCCGCAGGCGGTCTCCTTCCCTGCGGGTGCGTACCACCAGGGGAAGCTTGAGTCCCGCCAGGTCAAAATCCTCGCTGTCTTCAGTCCTGGGAGGCAGGCTGCCCCGCTCCCAGAGCTCTGCCCTCACGGTAAAGCCACCGACCTTGACCTGCCCTGGCACGGTCAGTTCTACCGGTTCCCATTTCTCTCCGGAAAAAGCCCCTACAAAGATATACTCTACGTTTCCCGAGACCCAAACGTGAGGGAGAGAGAGCTGAAAACTGGTGTTCTCCAGGATCTGGCGGCGCCACTGTTCCACGTGGAGGAAGGTGATCTGCCGCAGGTGCCCCCGGTAGATCTCCAGGAGCCGGCGCAGCACCCGGCGCTGCATAGCCGTTGATAATTCCATGAAGCGCCGCCGGGGAAAGACAAGCTGGCCGTGCTGCCAGCGCAGATGCTTCCTGCAGATGCTTTCTGCCTGGGACTGCAGCTCCAGTTCATCTTCCCTGGCCAGATCCGCCAGCTGCACGAGGCGCGGCACGATCTCCGGGTTGTACTCCTGGGCTAAGAGGGGCAGGAGTTCCTGACGCACCTTATTGCGCATGTAGATCGGCTCCAGGTTGGTTTCGTCCTGGACGGAGGGTATGCCAAAACCCTGGCAGTAGCCGAGGATCTCCTCTTTGAACACTGTGAGCAGCGGCCGGATAAACATCCCCCGCTGCATAGGGATCCCTCCCAAACCCTGCAGGCCCGCGCCGCGCAGAAAGCGCATGAGGACCGTTTCCGCTTGGTCATCGGCGTGGTGCCCGAGGGCGATGCGGTGATAACCGCCGGCTTCAGCGAAGTTCTTCAGCAGCTGGTAGCGGATCTTGCGTGCTCCCTGCTGTTTGGACTCGCCGCTCACCGCCAAGTAGCGGTTGATGTCATACTGCTGGATCTCAACGGGGATGCTTAGTTCCCCGCAGTAGTCGCGTACAAAAGCGGCGTCGCGCGCCGCTGTCTCCCTAAAGCCGTGGTTGAGGTGGAATGCACCGATCTTCCGGGGGTTCCAGCGGTAAAACAGGTGCAGCAGGGCCATGGAGTCGGGCCCGCCGCTCACCGCGATCAAGATCCGCTCCTGCCTGGATACTGCCATGGCTTCCAGGTTCTCCAGGAACGCGGGGTAAAGGTCAAAGTCCACTGCACTCCACCCTCCTGTACACTTCAATGTCCTGTTCCGCTGGTACAAGGCGTGCTACCACGACCATCATATCATCATCCACCCGGCCGCCGGCCATCTCGATGCTGTCGTAAAGGATCCTTTCTGCCAGAGCAGCCGGATCGTCGTCCTCTTCCAGCCTCCTGAGGTGCCAGCACATCCACTCTTCTTTTCGGGCAAGGTGGCGGGGAGCTTCCAGCACTCCGTCCGTTGCCATGATCAAGAGTTCGCCTTCCCTCAGCGTTCTCCTATCGGCTTCCACTTCCACCTGTTCCAGCACGCCCACGGGCAGGGTGCGGTTGTGGACCATCTCCACCTCCCTGCCCCGCTTGATAAAGCTGGGCGCCGCACCAACCTTCACAAATTCGAGCAGCCCGGTGAACAGATCTACGACAACCAGGTCTATGGTGACAAACATCTCATCCTGATTGCGCATGAGAAGCAGGCGGTTGATAAATGAAACAGCGGTGCTCAGCTCATAGCCCGCCTTGACCATCCCCTCAAGCAGGCGCAGAGCCACACTGCTCTCCCTTTGAGCCTTCGCGCCCACCCCCATGCCGTCGCTGAGGACGATGGCCACCTTGCTGAAGGATATTTCAAAACTGATCTGGCTGTCCCCGGAGATGCCGCTGCTGGCCACAGAGGCCCGCCCGATCTCCACCCGGTATGCGGGCGATGGGGAAATCTGAAAGCCGCAGGCTCCCGAGGCACCGCAGCTGCTCACCACGGCATAGCGCTGTGAAGCGATGGTGCCGCTGCAGTAGGCAGCCACCTCTTGGCAGAAACACCTGCTGGCGCAGGGGCTGCGCCGCGCGCCGTAGATGTCAAACCCGTCCAGACACTGCAGTGCGGTTATGTACGCCAGGTCTTCGCCGGCAAACTGGTTGAGCAGCCTTTCCTCCAGTTCCCTGGTAAAGTGGGCTTCCGGTCCGAACGAGGTTTTCATGGCCTTGAGCAGTTCGGCCAGACCCTGCATCTGGTTCTGGAAGAGGGGATTGCCGCTCTCGCACAGGGTGCTCTGCACTTCCTCAAAGACCGTGAGGTAGCTGTCGATCTTCTGATCCAGCACCAGCTTGAGGTGCTGATCATGGCCCTTGCTCTGCTGCTTGTGGGCTTCTGTCCCAGGCACGATGCGAGCAAGAGCATCCAGCCAAGCCTTGGGCACCTTGCCAGCAAGCCAGACAGCTGCCCAAAGCACAAAGAGCCACTGCAGGCTGACCTCGTTCACCGGCGGAGGGACAGCGAACACCCAGGCGAGTAGGACGCTGAGATAGGGGCCCCAGCCGAACCGGTGCAGGAATCCTGTGAGCAAGCTGGCCGCGACGATCAGCAGGACGAGGGCTGTTGACTCCCCAAGCAAGAGCAGGAGAAGAGCCAGGGAGGGCCCCACCAGGCAGGATAGGCCCAGGCCCCCGACCTTGGCCGCCAGCACCAAGAGCCAGCAGGCGAGAAACAGCCGCAGGGAGATACCGCCCCAAGACCAGTCCAGAGAGAGGATCAAGGTCAGAGTCACGAAGAAGACATAGAGCTCTTGGTGCGCGAGCTGCCGGCCGAGGCAGCGCTCCACAACCGTTTTGAGCAGGCCGTAGGTGAACACAGCGAAAGTGCATTCCAGCAGAGCCACGATGAACACGATGGGCATAGGGTGCAGCAGATAGTGCACAGCCGCCTTCACGGCCATGGCACCGATGAGCAGCCAGCTGCCCGCCCGTCTGCTGGTGGCGGGCACCAGGGTGATTATGGCCAGGGCCGCATAGTAGGGCACGGCTCCTTCAAACCCCAAGGCAGCAGTGAGACCCCAAACTGCCCCCAAGAACGGCAGGAACGCCCTGTGTTTCTCTTCTCCCCGCCAGACGGCAGCATAGGCCAGCCCAAAAGGCCAGGCTTCGCCGAAAATGGGGCTCCTGCCCAGCAGGTAGCCTAAAAGGAACCAAGCGGGGGGAGAATACGCATAGCGGGCCACCAGCTGCCCAAGGCCTAACCGATCATCGTGGAAACGCAGAGATTGCGATACAATCCTGGACACAAGATCATCTCCATCCCGTTACTGCTCTCAAGCATAACAGGAATGGAAGCAGCCCCTCTGTCGAAGACAGCAGAGCCCAGACTCAAATTATCTAAACAATTCGAAGACAGCAAAAAACCCTACAGGAATGTGTAGGGTTTTGTAAGCTGGGTTATGGTAGCGGCGGCTGGATTCGAACCAGCGACACTACGGGTATGAACCGTATGC
>DURQ01000015.1 GCA_012840725.1 Bacillota bacterium | reverse complement strand
GATTTGGCAAGTAGTCATTGGGAGTGAAATGGATGAACCAGCATATACACCTTATTGGCATCGGTGGGACTGGTATGGGCCCGTTGGCCAAGGTCTTTTTAGAGATGGGGCACACAGTCAGCGGTTCTGATCTTCAACCTTCAGAGACCACCGATTATTTGATCAAACTAGGAGCGACGGTATACTTCAACCACTCTGCTGCGAATGTGAATGGAGCCACGCGAGTTATCTACTCCAGCGCGATCACCGGGCAGAATCCAGAAATCATCGCGGCCCGTCAGAAAGGAATCGACGTTCTGCACCGTTCCGAGGTCCTCGCTCAACTGCTGAACAGCCGCAGGGGGATAGCCGTGAGCGGGGCACACGGCAAGACTACCGTGACTTCCATGATCGCGCTGTGTTTGGAAATGGCAGGCACAGATCCAACTGTGCTTATTGGCGCGCATTTTACTCCTTTTGGCCCAGGGGCCAAGTACGGCCACGGTGAATTTGTGGTGGCGGAAGCGGATGAGAGTGACGGGTCTTTCCTGCGCTACAACCCTGAGGTGTGCGTGGTGACGAGCATTGAGGCGGATCATCTGGAGAACTACAACGGCGCCTTTGAGTCTCTCATCGCCGGATATCGGAGGTTTCTCGGGAACTGCAAGCCGGGGGGCCTGCGCTTAATTGGCGTCGACCACCCTGTAGGCGCGTCGATCAGCCAGGAATATCCATGCGTCACTTACGGCTTCGCTCCCGGCGCCAACTGGCGGGCAGAGGTACTGCATCTGGAACAGCAAAGATCCGCCTTCCGAGTGTACCGCGGCGAAACGTTCTTTGCCGATTTCGTACTCAACGTTCCCGGGCGTCACAACGTGTCCAACGCTCTGGCCTGCATCGCCGTATGCCACCATCTCGGCCTGACAATCCCGCAGATGCAGGGTGCTCTGCGCCAGTTCAGTGGGGCCAAGCGCCGTTTTGAGATGCTTGGTACCTGTCGGGGAGCATTGGTTGTGGACGACTATGCCCATCATCCCACGGAGATCGCTGCTGTGATCAGGGCCGCGCGGGAAGGTTGGCCGGCGAGGCGGATCGTCGCCGTCTTTCAGCCGCACCGCTATTCCCGGACCAAGCTTCTCTTCGAGGAGTTTGTACAGGCTTTTCGAGAGGCCGATGTCGTGATCATCACAGACATCTACGCTCCTCCCCCGGAGCAGCCAATTCCTAATGTGACCTCGGCGGTCCTAGCCGAGCGCGTGCGTTCCTTTAACGCACCCAAGAGTGTGTACTACATCCCACGGCAAGAAGATGTCGAGCCGTTTCTGCGGGAGTGGCTCACTGCCCGGGACTTGGTCTTGGTGATGGGAGCTGGGTCCATATCCCGTGTGGCCCACGATCTAGTCTAGTTCCCTTAGGTTAGCGATGGGATCATACATGACTGTACAGACCCGTTCCCTGCCGCTGGCGCTCACTACCACCAAGCGGTAGCGGAAGAGAGGGGTGAAAAGGATGGCCCCGCGCAGAGCTCGGATGGATAGGCCCGGATGCAGGCGTCCACGCAGTTCCTGGAGTTTTGCGGTGAATTCTGCCGTGGAGGTCCTGCCCTGGTAAAACTCACGAAGTTTCTTTTCTTCCTCAGCCATTTTCCCTAGAGCTTGCTCGACCCAAGACTGGTCGTCCTGGGACCAGAGCTCGCTGACGTGGGCAGCGGCCTTCAGGTAAGCCTGTTTGAGGCTGCACTTCCTTCTACGGATCTGCTCGGTTGGGACGCTTCCGGCCTGAAGCAGGTGGAAGGGAAAGGCGAACTTAAGAACTTCCCCCGAAGAGAGATTCACAACGATTGTGTGAAGGCTCTCTTTTTTCTGCAACCCTCGCGCTTGGGCTGACAGTTCCAGCTGCAGGTACTGACCAAAATGGGCAGAGCTTGTGAGCACGTAGGCGCGTCCGGTTCCAGCGCACTCTGCCAGGACACGCTTACGGATTCCTGGCTCGTGGAAGAGGTGGTGGGGGATGTGCGCCTGGCTGAGTAGTCCCTGCCCCTGTACGAGGCGGAGGATCGTGTTGAGGCGGTAACTCCCTGGACTGATCAGTTCGGCGCCATAGGCCTCGGCCAGGTCGCGTTGGAAAGAGAACTGGAGCAGACGGCCCTGTGCGCGCCAGCCATCGAGGGCCTGCATGAGACCGTCATCCGCCTTGACCTGCCATACCCCGGGGCAGACTTCGATGGGCCGGTGGCCGCAGAGAGCGAAGAAGTCAAAGACAAGCTGGCGGATGCTCATCCCTCCCAGGAAGCGGCCCTGATCTCGTCCCGGCTGCTCAGGATCTTCTCGGCAAGCCCGTCGAGCTGAGCCTGGATCTGCTCCCGCTCCTCATGTTCAAGGAAGATCTTCATGATCTCGCTTTCAAAGGACTTGCCAAGGTTGAGGTGGAGGAGGATGGCGTCGAGTTCGCCGATGATGGACTCGAACATGTTGATCTTCTTGTGCAGCAGGTACATGATGTGTTCTTCCACCGTGTCTTTGGTGATGAGGTTGTAGATGTGCACATCCCGCATCTGGCCTAAGCGGTGGACCCGCCCGATGCGCTGCTCCAGGCGCATGGGGTTCCAGGGGAGGTCGAAGTTTACCACCAAATTGCAGAACTGGAAATTCAGGCCCTCGCCACCGGATTCGGTGCTCACCAAGAACTGGGCTTCCCGTTGGAAGAGGTGGCGTACCCACTGTTTCTGACCACGGGACAGGCTGCCATCGAAGGCGAGGGTGCGGTAACCGGCCCTTTCCAGGCGGTAGCGGATGTACTCCTGCGATGCTCTGTACTCGGTGAAGATGATGGCTTTGTCCGAGAACTGGGCGACCAAGCGTTCCAGGGCATCGCACTTACTGTTCTGTTTCACCTCGGCCAGGTCCTTGAGGAGCGCGGCTGCCTCCGCCAACTCCGCTTCGGCGAGGCTGGCCATCATCTTTTCCAGGGTCAGGGCCACGGCCAGGAAGGACGAGCAGACTTCCCGCTGAAGGGTGATCAAGGGCAGCATGCTGCTTGGGCCCGCCCGCCGGCCCCTGGATTTGATGAACTCGCTCACCCGTAGGTAGATCTCCTGCTCCCGGGGACCCAGAGCAACGATGATCGGGTGGACGATGCGCTCCGTGAACCTTACCGTGCCCTCCTCCCGACGGTTGCGGATCATCACTTGATCCAGGAGCTGACGCAGTTCCCTCGGGTTCTTCGGCGTACGCTTGTCAGCCATGAAGCGCCTTTTGAAGGACTGGTAGCTGCCGAGCTGTCCCGGTTTGATCAACCCGATCAGGTTGTAGAGTTCCTTGAGATCATTCTGCACAGGGGTTGCGGTCAGCATCAGGCAGTACTTTTTCTGAAGAGAGTTGACCAGACGGTAGCTGGCTGTTGAGCTGTTTTTCAGCTTGTGAGCTTCGTCAATGATGAGCAGGTCATAAACGATACTCTTGACGATCGAGGCGTGGGGTTCCCTTTTCGCGGTATCCAGGGAAGCTATGAGCACATCGGCATAGGTCCAATCCCAGGGCGTGCGCTGGATCCCCGCGGCCAGGCCGAACTTTTCGTAGAGTTCGTAATACCACTGCCAGATCAAGTTAGCGGGAGTGAGGATCAGGACTTTCTTAACCAGACCGCGCAGCATATACTCTGTCAAGATAAGCCCCGCTTCGATCGTCTTCCCCAAACCAACTTCATCGGCGAGGATCGCCTGCCCGTGCAGCTCATGGATGACCCGCTCTGCCGTGCGGATCTGATGTTCATAGGGGATCACGCCCGTTTCCTGCCAGCGTTCTCTGAGGTGTTCTAAGGCCAGCAGCCCCTGCGTCTGGTTCTGGGCGGCCGCCAGCCGGTCAGCCCGCCTCGCCAGCTGGTACCATTCCCACGTGTCAAAGCGCCGGGCGCGCAGCTCTTTGACGATCCTGCCGAACCCAGCGGCCTCGATCTGGACTTGGAGTTTCCCAAGGCAGTACTCCTGAAGGACCGCCGCAGTGTCCTTAGGCGGCCAAGCGCTTGTGGTTTGGGGGAATAGGGGATGCACACCTCCACCTCCTCTTTGCGATCCTTCCCCGGTGGAGCGGTTCATATGAGGCTGCGGGAGCGATACAGACCCGGGGGCGGGAGGATTTTTCGCCTGGAACGAGAATAGTACTGAACATGCCCGCTAGTGTTAGGTGCCGGACGGTCTCCATGTCCCCCGGCCACTGAGGAGGTTACGCTGCTATGTATCGTTACATCATTCGGAGATTCATCTATCTTATCCCGATGCTCTTGGGGATCTCATCCCTCAGCTTTTTTATCATGCAGCTGGCTCCGGGTGACGCCTTGACCCAGATGGCACTCAGCCCGGATGTTACGGAGGAGATCATGGAGGCCATGCGGGCACGGTTCTGGTTGGATCAACCGCCGCACATGCAGTACATCCGCTGGATCACCCAATTGTTCAGGGGCGACATGGGCCACTCTTTCCTGTGGCATGCTCCCGTGACCTGGGTGATCAAACAGCGTGTTTTCAACAGCCTTCTGCTCACCGTGGTTTCGCTGATTGTCGCTTGGGCGCTGGCCATTCCCATCGGCATTCATTCCGCAGTACATCAATACTCCTGGAGCGACAAGCTGCTCACCTTCTTCGCCTTCATCGGGGTTTCGATACCCAACTGGTTTCTGGGGCTGCTGCTCTTGTACCTGAACCTGACGAGGGGCTGGGGTCTGCCCATTGGAGGGATGACCAGCATCGACTTTGACCAGTTCACCTTTTGGGAGAAGGTGGTCGACTTAGCCCGCCACATGATCCTGCCCACCATCGTCCTCAGCACAGGAACCCTGGCCAGTCTCATGCGTTATATGCGCTCCAATCTTCTGGACGTCCTGAGGCAGGACTACGTGACCACGGCCCGGGCCAAAGGCCTCGCTGAACGCGTCGTAATCTACAAGCACGCCGTGCGAAACGCCATCAATCCCCTGATCACCATCTTTGGGTTTCAGCTGGGCGGCATTCTCGGGGGTGCATCCCTGACGGAAATCGTCATGAACTGGCCGGGTATCGGCAGCTTGATGCTCAACGCGGTGCAGGGCCAGGATTACTACCTGGTCATGGGCAACCTGGTCATCGGCGCTGTCATGCTGATTCTGGGCAATCTGACGGCGGACATCCTGCTGGCAGCAAGTGATCCGCGGATCCGGTACGAGTGAGGTGCATAGGACATGACTCTGTTGAACAAGACGAAGGATCAACCTGAGTTTGCGGATAATGGCGGGGCACTGCGTTCGCCTTGGAAGATGGCCTGGAAGAAACTGCGCCGGCACAAGCTGGCCCTGGCCGGCATGTGGGTGCTCATCCTCCTGCATATCTTTGCCATATTCGCCGATTTCTTCGCACCCTACAGCGAGTTGACCACGGACCGCAGGCGGACCTATCATCCGCCGACGCGGGTGCACATTTTCCACGAGGGCAAGCTGGTCAGGCCTTTTGTCTACGCGTACAAGCGGGTGGACAGCTTGAGGAACATCTATGAAGAAGATACCTCCACCATGTACCCCATCTACTTCTTCGTACGCGGCGACAAGTATAACATCCTTGGGGTAGAGAGCGATCTGCGCCTGTTCGGCGTCGAAGAACCTGGAAAACTCTATCTGTTTGGCGCAGACCGTTACGGACGGGATATTTTCTCCCGTCTGGCATACGGCGGTCGGCGTTCGCTGTTTATCGGCATCATCGGTCTGATCATCAGCCTATCCATCGGTTTGATCTACGGAGGGGTGTCTGGGTACTTCGGCGGCTGGGTTGACAACATCATGATGCGCATCGCCGAGATCATCATCTCGATTCCCAGTTTCTACCTGCTGTTGGCCCTCAGCGCAGTGCTGCCCACAAACATACCCTCGGACCAGCGGTTTATGCTGATCGTGGCCATTTTAGGCTTCATCAACTGGGCCGGTCTGGCAAGGGTGATCAGGGGCATGGTGCTGTCCATAGCCAAGACGGAGTTCGTGGCGGGAGCGGAAGCCATCGGTGCTTCTCAACCGCGCATCATCATCCGCCATATCCTGCCTAACACCATGAGCTACGTGATCGTACACGCGACGCTGTCCATCCCCGGCTTCATCCTGTCGGAATCCGGGCTGAGCCTCATCGGGGTAGGAATCCAGCATCCGGTGGCCAGTTGGGGCAACATGCTCTCCGAGGCGCTGAACCTGTCGTCGCTGACGCGCTATCCGTGGCTTTTGGTACCGGGGTTTTTCATCTTCATAACTGTTCTTTCTTACAGCTTCTTCGGCGACGGCCTGCGTGATGCCCTGGACCCGAAAAGCCGGACGACGTAATACCAGCAAGGCCGCGAGGGTGGAACTCAGCTTCTACCCTTTTTGATAAGCGTATTGTGTTCGAAATGTTAAGGCAGTAAATTCCCGGGTGAGGCAAGAAAGAGTGCGTCTTTCGGCAGGACAACGGCCCTGCCGGTCGTATTATATAACGTAACTCCTGTCGACGATTTTGACAGTTGAGGCGGCATCTGTCGCTGAATTTCGTAGGGAAGGAGCAGTGATAGCACTTAGAAAATCAAGGTGTGGCAGCAGTTGAGTATTCCGAAATCTTGTAAATGAGGGGGATCTGATCAGACCATGAGGAAACACGTGTTCATCTGGACGCTGCTTCTGGCGCTGGTCGTCAGTGCCGGGGTGGCGAGTGCTGTGGAGTTGTTGGATCCGAGGATCATCAACCTGGCCGAAGAATTTGGGATGGAAGTCGGCCGCTACGGTGGTACGATGACCGTTCACGGCGGCGCAAGCGGCCCCAAGACCTTCAACCCGCACAGAGCAGCTGAGACTTCCAGTACTGATGTGACTGACCGCATCTTTGAAGGCCTTGTTGTCCTGCACCGCGACACCGGTATGGTCCTGCCGAAGCTGGCGAAGGAGTACGTGATCAGCGAAGACGGCACAGAGGTAACCTTCTACCTGCGGCAGGGCGTACAGTGGCACGATGGTACCGAGTTCACGGCCGATGACGTCATCTTCACCTTTGACGTGGTCTATGATCCGGCTGTCGGTTCCAACTCCAGAAGCGGCCTGCTCATCGACGGCGAGCCGATGAAGTATGAAAAGATCGACAAATACACGGTTAAGTTCACGCTGCCTCGTCCGCATGCTCCGATCATGTACAGCATCGGAACGCCGATCGTTCCCGTTCATCTGCTTGGCGAGGCACATAAGGAAGGCCGTTACCATGAGATGTGGGGTCTGGAGACGCCTCTGGATCAGATCGTGGGTACCGGTGCTTGGCGCATCTCGTCGTACCGCATTGACCAAGAGCTCATCCTGGTCCGGAACGACAACTACTACGAGTTTGACGAAGCCGGCAACCGCCTGCCCTATCTGAACAGGATCATCTTCCGTTACTATCCCAGCACCGACACGGCGACTCTGGCCTTCTTCAACGGTGAGTTTGACTACATCGGCATTCCGGCCAACCAGTATCCTGAATACGTTGACCGGGAGGTAGACAGCCGCTGGAGCATCATCACCGCCGGGCCGAACCCGGGAACGAGCTTCATCGTGTTGAACCAGAATCCCAATGCCGTTCCGGAGCCTAAGCTGTCCTGGTTCACCGATGTTAAGTTCCGTCAGGCCATTGCCCATGCGGTTGACAAGGAAACCATCCTCGACATGGCTATGAACGGGATGGGCTACATCCAGGATAGCCCGATCAACATGAGGAATGATTTCTTCCTGAAGAAGGATCTGAAGACCTATCCGTACGATCTTGACTTGGCACATGAGAAGCTTGAGGCTGCAGGTTACAAGCTCGGCGCCGATGGCATCCGCCGCGATCCGAACGGCAATCCGATTGAGTTCGATCTGATTACCAACCCCGGCGTGCCGATCCGCCAGATCGTGGGCGAACTCTTCCAGGAAGACCTGGCTGCCCTGGGCATCAAGGTCAACTTCAACCAGATCGACTTCAACGTGGTCGTGGAGAAGCTGACCAGCACCTTTGACTGGGATGCGATCATCATCGGCCTCACTGGTACCTTTGATCCCAACGGTGGCTCCAACGTCTGGCTCTCCAGCGGTAACCTGCATATGTGGTATCCTTACCAGGAGACCCCGGCTACCGAGTGGGAAGCCCGCATCGACGAAGTGTGGCTGCAGGCCCAGAGGGCTATGGATCCCGAGGTACGGCGTCAGTGGTACTTCGAGTTCCAGGACATCGTTGCCGAGAACGTGCCGCTCTTCTACACCGTAACCTCCGAGAACATGGTAGCCGTGCGCGACCACCTGCGCAATGCTATCCCGGATGGCATCGGCGGTGGAGTAGCGAGCGCTTGGAACTACATCTGGATTGACAGGTAAGTCAAGGTAGCAAGAAGCAGGAAAAGAAGGCACCCGCGTGGGTGCCTTCTTTATATGGACAGAAAGAAAGCCCCGGTGTACACCTGGGCTTTTACGGTGTTAGCTGGTTAAGGTGTGGGCGAGGGCATTCAGGCGGTGTTTGAGGCTGGCATCCAGGACCTTTCCATCCACCTTGATGATCAGGCCGCCAACTATGCTCGGATCCACCTGCATGCGCAGGATGACCTTTCGGCCTGTGAGCTTGCTCAGTTTCTGCTGCAGCTCGGAGCACTCTTCTGGCGTCAGGTCAAGAGCAGAGGCGACCTCGGCCACGGAGGTGTTCTGATCATCGAGGACCAGCTGCTCAAACTCACGGTACATCATCGGGATGAAGCCTTCACGGCCTTTTTCCACCACCAAGAGCAGGAAGCTCTCGAGAAGCGGTGAGAGCTGCATCAGGCTGATCAGCTGAGCCTTGCGTTCCCGTCCCGTTCGGGGGTGGTAGAATGCCCCGCTGATTACCGGATCTTCCAGGACGGCCAGTACTCTTTTGAACTCCTGAGCGAGTTCAGCACGTTTGTCCTGGCCCGTCAGAAACAGCGCTTGGGCATAACGGCTGGCGATTTGAGAACTCCTCATGGTGGTCATGCTCATTGCAGATGTCCTTTGCCTAAGCTGCCAAGCTGGTTGATCGTGTCAGCTATGAGATGTCTGTGCTGCGCTGCATCCAGTGACTCATCGATGACCTTCGAGGCCAGCAGTACCGACAGCTCACCAACCTGCTGCTTCAGCTCGGCCCAGGCCTTGTCCTTTTCCAGCTGGATTTCCTTCTGCGCCCGGTCTAGGATCGCTCTTGCCTCAGCTTTGGCTTCGGCGATCAGTTTGGCTTGGACCTCCTCGGCTCTTCTGGTCGCCTCGTCAACGATCTGCCGCGCCTGCTGGCGGCTTTCTTTGAGCTGCTGCTCCAGCTCCAGACGCAGAGCTTCGGCCGCTTTTTGGCCCTCTTCGGCAGAGCGGATCTGGCCCTCAATTTCGGCCGTACGCTTATCCATGAAGGCGCGTACTGGTTTGTACAGCAGCTTGTAGAGCAGCAGAAGCAGCAGGATAAAGTTGATCGTCTGGGCCAATAAGAGGTTTTGATCAATCAGCATCAGAGTCACCCTTTACAGCATATCTAGGTCCAGAACCAGCACCAAAGACGCAGTGATTCCCACTACACAATGCCCGGTGCCTTTCTACAGGAGTTCCAGCAGGCGGTCCACCAGCGGAAGCACAACGGTGAAGATCAGCAGCAAGGTCACTGCCAAAGAGTAGATGGCACCGGACTCAGACACCGCCTGACCTAGGAGCATGGTGGTGCGGATCGAGCCTTCCATCTCGGGTTGACGGGCCATAGCTTCCACAGCCTTTCCGGCGGCATAACCTTCACCGATACCCACCAGTCCTCCAGAAATCAGAGCGATGCCGCAGCCGATGATAACTCCGGCAACGATGATGGCGATTTCTAGCACTTTCTTTCCTCCTTTCGTAGCTGTTCTGCAGCCTTTAATTGATTTTCATGGAAATGTAAACGACAGACAATAGCGTAAATACTGCTGTCTGGATGATGCCAGAGAAGATCCCGAACCAGCCTAGAAGGACAGCTGGGATGACATAGGGAGCGATCATATAGACGATGCTGAGCAGCACTCCGCCAGCGAAGATATTGCCATAGAGACGGAAGGAGTGGGAAACGATCTGCGACAACTCTCCGGCTATGTTGAGCGGAAGCAGGATGAAATACGGCTCCACAAAGCCCTTAATCCAAGGCAGAAAGCCCTTCTTGCGAATCGCGGTATAGTGTCCTACCAGGAAGACGATCAGGGCGAGAGTAAAAGTGGTGGTCAGGTTCTCCGTGGGCGAGTAAGCCCCTGGGATGATGCCGATCAGGTTGGAAAAGCCCACATAGACCGCGATCATGAGGATAAGGGGAACGAACTTCTTTCCCTCCGGCCCCATATTGGTCAGCACCAGCTTTTCGATCCCGTCAACGAGCAGTTCTACAAAATGCTGAGCCCCCCTTGGGACTTTCTGCATGTTTCGGGTGAGCAAGAAAGAGGCCAGTGAGACTACGGCCATGATGATCCAGGTGAACAAGAGCGGCTTGCTAACCGGAAATGAGTAGATGTAGAACAAGACTTCAGCTTCCACGCTTGATCCTCCCCCGCACAAGGTGGTAGAAGATGGCCAGGCGGGGCATGAGCAGCCCGCCAAAGGCGGCCATGTAGTTCAAATGGGGACTGAGAACTGCCGCGGTCAGGGTGGCAGCATAAAGGGCACAGCGCTTGAAAAAGGACTTCATGTTCAACCGGTACACATCCCGCCTGGCGAGCTCGACCGTGCGAGCAAGCCGCAGCAGGCGAGTACCGTCGATGATCATCAATCTGAGCACCAGCACACTCATGGACCCGCCCATGAGCAGGCCGAGAGCGGCTTCGACGCTCACAATCAACAGCCCTGCGCTGAGCAGGACTGTGAGTGCGACTGTGGTACGCAGCACATCATTTTCGTCGAACATCACTTGCGCTCCGCGTTGGAACCTAATGTGTCCATGATCAGCCTATAGGCACTCCAAAAGGCGGCGATACAGCCAAGCAGCAAAAAAACGAGGGTGAACACCGCCCGTGTTTTGAGCAGGCGATCGAGGTAGAGCCCCACAGCGATACAGATGCCAACGCTGGCGATCATGGTCACTCCAACTTGAGTAACCAGAGCAAGGTACTTCAGGCCGTTCATCGCCGCTCCTCTCTTCTTCTCACAAACCTTTATACATGTTCCACACCCAGGATCATTTTCCTGCTCCCGCCGGCAAATCGCTTCTTTGAAGAAGTTCTCCATGTATGATAACATATCAGGGACAGGATATCCATGCCTGAGGTCAGCGCTCTGCCTCGGCTGGATGAGCTAATATGCTGCAATGGGAGATGTTTGATGAAGATAGGAGTTGCGTCCTTAGGTTGCGCCAAAAACCTAGTTGATACGGAAATCGTGCTCGGTTTCTTGGCAGATGCGGGCCATGAGATTGTCAGTGATCCCAACCAAGCCGAGATCATCATTGTCAATACCTGTGGTTTCATCACCGAAGCGAAGGAAGAGTCTATCGAGACGATTTTGGAGATGGCTGCCCTCAAAGAGACGGGCCGCTGCCGCGGCCTGGTGGTGATGGGCTGCCTTTCTCAACGCTACTCTCAGGAGCTCTGGAAGGAGATTCCCGAGATTGACGCCCTTCTGGGCACGGACGAATTGGACCTGGTTCCAGAGGTTATCAAGCGGATCGCCGGTGGCGAAAGGGTACTTGAGCGCCGCGGCCGCCATTTCGACTACAACCGAAATTTCGCACGCCTGTCGACTACCGGCTCGCACCTGGCGTATCTGAAAATCGCGGAAGGTTGTTCGCACAGCTGTGCCTTTTGCGTGATCCCCCAGATCCGCGGGGAATACCGCAGCCGGACTCCTGAGTCAATCCTTGCGGAGGCCAGGCAGCTTGCGGCAGCGGGTGTAAAGGAACTGGCGGTGATCGCACAGGACACAACCGCCTACGGAAGGGATATTGGAACCAGTATTCTGGAGCTGCTGCGGGAGTTGGCCTGCTTGGACATACCCTGGATCCGCCTTCTTTACACCTACCCGACTTCCATCAGCGAAGAGCTGTTGAACTTGATTGCCTCAGCTCCGAATGTTGTGAAGTACATCGATCTGCCCCTCCAGCACGTGTCCGAGAACGTGCTGCGGCGTATGAAGCGGCCAGGCAGTTTTGCATCCACTGTGAGTCTGGTCAACAGGATCCGGGAGCTCATCCCCGGAGTCGTCATCCGCAGCTCTTTTATAGTAGGTTTTCCGGGGGAGACTGAGGAAGATTTCCAGGAGCTGTTGAAGTTCCTCGACGGCATGCGCCTGGACCATGTGGGGATCTTCAAGTATTCGCGGGAAGAGAACTCGGCCGCTTACTCACTGCGCGGACAGGTTCCTGAGACGGTGAAAGAAAGGCGTTGGAGTGAGGCCATGGCCTTACAGCAGAGGATCTCCGCTGATCTGAACCAGCGTCTCGTGGGCAGAAACCTTCAGGTTCTGATCGAACACCTATCCTTAGAGTCGGAATTAGTGATGGTTGGTAGGCACAGCGGGCAGGCTCCCGAAGTAGACGGTGTGGTCTACCTGGGCCGCGGAGAGCTGCGGCCGGGAGAGCTGGTTACGGTGCGCATAACTGATGCGCAGGCCTATGATCTGGTTGGAGAGGTGGTGGAAGGCGTTGAACCTGCCTAATATGGTTACTCTGCTCCGCATTTCCCTGGTGCCTCTGTTTGTGTACCTGTACCTGAAGAACCCGGGTCAGGTGAACCTGCCGGCAGCGCTGGTCTTTGTCCTGGCTTCGGCTACGGATGCCGTGGACGGGTATCTCGCACGCAGCCGCCGGGAGATCACCCGCTTCGGGCAGCTCATAGACCCCATTGCCGACAAACTTCTCATTACCGCTGCTCTTCTTGTCCTGGTCCAGGCGGGGTTGGTCAACACCTGGATGGCTCTGATCATTTTGGGAAGGGAGTTCGCCGTTTCTGGCCTGAGGATCCTCGCGGCCGCTGAGGGAAAGGTCATCCCAGCATCCCTCTGGGGAAAAATTAAGACCATCAGCCAGATTGTGGCGGTGATAGCCTTTTTCCTAAGGGTGTCCTGGGCACCGCTGCTCATGTGGTTGGCGGTCATCGCCACGGTATTGTCTGGTGTCAGGTACTTCCAGAAAGCCCAAGATGTGCTGAAAAGCTCGCTGAAATAGTGTGTTATAATGTTGAGTGTCAGTACTGGATACTGACACTTTTTTTGTTTGTCTTTGGGGGGAGAAGGCCGATGACATATCGCGGCATTTACCTGCCGGTAGCCGCTTTGGTTTTCATACTGCTGCTGGCATCCGGCTTGTTTGGAAAGAACGTCTACGAACAGAGGAGGATTGTCCTGCCGCTCCAAAGCGAACTGCAGGAAGCACAGGGCGTGCAGAGCGCTAGCCTGCAGCGGGAGGCCCGTGGTAAGCTCGCAGTCTATCTGGAGCTGGATCCAGAAACGCCGCTCTCCATAACCTTAGCTGAGGTGCGGCGGATCGCAGACCGTTTTGGCACCAACATCGCGGTTTACGTGCGCGACTCAGCTTCTCCTGAGCTGGTACGCATCTTTGAACGGGTGCAGCTCGCCGCGGAGGAAGCGATCATGACAGGTGAGTTCACCCTGCTTGAGGAGCGTGTTCAAACTTGGGCAGCCGCCGCAGGAGTGAGCTGTGAACTAGCCGTTGACCGGGACTTCATTTATGTATCGCTGATCCATGGCCCCAGTGTCCTCTGGCGGGCCATCAGCCGCTCTCCTGGTGGGGAGGCAGCAGTATCTGTAGAAGGGGGTGCTTTAGCTTGGCGAAATGGATGAAAGAGATAACCCTAGGTGCCGCCCTGGCAGCGTTAGTTCTCGTAGTGCTCTGGGGGGTCGATCTGAACCTGATCCTGCTTCCTCTTGCCGCGCTGACCCTCGGCGCGCTGCTCTTGACCAGCAGGGGCGGGTTGACCGCGCGCTTCAGCCCTGCCCGGCTGGGAGTGGGGGACAGCAGCAGTGTTCCAGCGGTGACCTTTGCCCAGATAGGCGGCCAAGAGATCGCCAAGCGCGAGCTTTTGGAGGCGCTCACCTTTCTCAAGGAGAGTCCCAAAACCAGGCAGCTTGGCATCAGGCCCTTGAAAGGCGTTCTGCTCGTGGGGCCGCCCGGTACCGGCAAGACCCTTATGGCCAAAGCGGCCGCCAATTACACGGCTTCAGTCTTCTTGGCAGCTTCTGGTTCCCAGTTTGTCCAGATGTATGCCGGGGTCGGGGCAAGCAGAGTGCGCCAGCTCTTCCAGCAAGCCCGCTCAGCAGCAGAGAGGGAGAAGAAGCGCAGCGCGATCATCTTCATCGACGAAATCGACGTCCTGGGGCCGAAAAGGGGAAAACACGCCAGCCATCTGGAGTACGATCAGACCCTGAATGAACTGCTGACCCAGATGGATGGGGCGGACAGCGCTCACGATATCCAGGTTTTGGTTGTTGCCGCTACAAACCGCGCCGACCTGCTCGACCCGGCGCTGCTCAGGCCGGGACGGTTTGACCGCATTGTCCAGGTGGACCTGCCAGACAAGGCCGGCCGCCTGCACATCCTCGAGATCCATGCGGCAAACAAACCGCTGGCTGAGGACGTGTCTCTGGAACAGATCGCTTCGGAAACCCAGGGTTTTTCCGGAGCACACCTGGAAAACCTCTTAAATGAAGCTGCCATCTGCGCTCTGCGCGGTGGACGCCAGGTGATCGAACAGGCTGATCTCAGGGAGGCAGTGGAGAAGGTGATGTTGGGTGAGAAGTCCAACCGCCTTCTGCGGAAAGAAGAGCGGGAAAGGGTCGCCTATCACGAGGTGGGCCATGCGGTCGTCAGTGAGCTGGTCAAACCCGGTTCCGTCGCGACCATCACCGTGGTGCCCCGCAGCCGGGCTTTGGGGTACATCCGCCAGGCTCAAGAAGAGCAGTATCTTTACACCCAGGATCAGCTGCTGCGAGGCATCCAGGTCTGCGTAGCAGGTGCGGTCATGGAAGAGCTTGTATTGGGGCAGCGCTCCACGGGTGCCGCTAACGACATCGAGCAGGCCGTGCAGCTGGCCAAGCGCATAGTCTTTTCAGGACTATCGCCCCTCGGTATAGTCAGTTCGGATCTGCCTTCCGCAGTGCTCCACGATGCCGTTGTGAAGATCATCCGGGCGCAGGAGGACGCGGTCAGGGAGATGCTGAGCGAGAGGCTGGAAGAAGTGAGGGAGATAGCCGCCAGGCTGCTTGACGAAGAGAGCATGAGCGGCCATGCCTTCCGCGAGCTGCTTCAGGGGAGACGGGCTTCCTAGTTGTTCCAGAATCGGGAACCTGCTATAATCAAAGGGAGCGCCTCAACGGATCAGCAGGCGCGAGAGAAGTGCTGTGATGCCGGCGGCCATGACGGGTCCAACGGAGACCCCTCCGAAGAAAGCGACGCTGAGCATCACCCCGATGACGATGCCCGGGATAATTGATGGTTCTGCCGCCACAAACTCCAGACCCTGGCTGTTCAGGTAGCCTCCCACGAGCCCGCCCACGATGGACAGGATGCCCACTGGGCTGAGCAGGGCCGTGGAGAGGCTTTTCAGACTCACCTGCCCGTTAGCGAACGGTACCATGAGTGCAGTAGTCAAAAGGAGCAGGCCCGCCTCGAGTCCGCGAGTCTGCAGGAGCGGCAAAAACCGTTTTAAGTTCATGAGGTCGAGGAACAGGACGATGGCCGCAGCCGCGCCCAGAAGGTTATTCTTGGACAAGATGGCTGCGGCAAAGACGAGCAGCAGGGGTAGTGCTGAAGGCATTTTTATCCCCCCTAGATCATCCTATTCCCGACTCGCCGGTCTATGAAAGGGATGATGGCAATAGGCTCTCCATCAGGTCTGGGACTGATCGCCTCAAATCGAGTTTTGATGGTCTCCGTGTTGGCGTGGGCCGTGGCCCAGCTGCTGAAGATCGTCTCCTGGGCGGTAACCCGGGGGAAACTGAATTTCAAAAGGCTGGTGGAACCAGGAGGAATGCCGAGTTCACACAGTGCCTTCGTGACTTCGCTGGCCACAGGGGTTGGGCTTACGGAAGGGTTTGACTCAACTCTGTTCGCCCTTGCGGCCGTGTTCGCCTTGATCGTGATGTACGATGCCGCCGGTGTGCGGCGGGCCGCAGGCAAGCAGGCTCGGGTGCTCAACGCCATCATTGAGGATCTCAACCGCAGGGAACTGCACCCCGAACGCCTGCGTGAACTCCTGGGACATACGCCAGTGGAGGTCCTGGCAGGGGCACTGCTCGGTATACTTATCGCCGTATGGAGGCTTTGAAGGTGAAAGGCACAGGGTTTTCCTGTGCCTTTCTGGCGATCTCACGGTGTCCAGATCTCTGGGGCAGAGTAGTAACCGACGAGGCCGTGCCGGGTGACAGCGGCAACCACATACTTAACCTCTGGGGGAAGTTCGTCCATGTCTAGAGTGTGTACACAGGAGGTCGTCTCGAGCGGTGTGGGAG
>DURQ01000082.1 GCA_012840725.1 Bacillota bacterium | reverse complement strand
TAAGCCCTTCAGCGGCGATGGTACTGCCACATCTCGTGGTGGGAGAGTAGCTAGCTGCCAAGAATGATATTGAGCCCCGCAGAGATGCGGGGTTTTTTGTTCAAGTGACAGGAAGCAAGATGCAAGAAGCAGGATCCGCATGGGCCAGCGGTATCCTGCTTTTCTTCCTGCCTCCTGCCTCCTGCCACTTGCCACCTGGCACTTGAAGAAGGGAAATCGGTGTAAGAGTCCAATTCTCACTGTGTGTAGGAAGAGGCGGGGGATAGAAGATGCATGCTGAAGAACTGAAGGAACAGGGCAGAAATGACGACAGGGTTGTTAGCACAGATAACAGGATTTGGGAGATCGACCTGTTAAGAACGGTCGCCATCGTCCTCATGGTTGTGTTTCACCTGGTCTATGACTTGAATGAGTTTGCGGGACTGGATGTCAATTACTGGAGCGGCTTTTGGTATTGGGAGGGCAGGGCTTCAGCCTGGACCTTCATATTCCTATCCGGGATCAGCAGCGGCTTCAGCAGGAACACGGTCAAGAGGGGCGTCAAGGTGTTCGCTGCGGGTATGCTGATCACCCTCGTCACCTATTTCTTCCTCAGAGAGCAGTACATCCGCTTTGGAATACTGCACTTCCTGGGCACCTGCATGGTTCTCTTCCCGCTGCTGAAGAGGATGAGCAACACTGGCCTGGTGATCGGTGCAGTGGCCATCGCGCTTTTGGGGATACCGGTGCAGAGGGTCGTTTCTGATACCGCTCTTCTCCTTCCCCTCGGGATCATGTACAACGGGTTCGTGTCCGCTGATTACTACCCTCTCATACCGTATCTGTCCATCTTCATGATGGGTGTACTAGCTTACAAACTGCATTATTTCAAGCGAGTCAGCCTGTTCAAGTTCAGCTTTCAGAACAGATACATCACCATGATCAGCAAAAACTCCCTCATGATTTACCTGATCCATCAGCCGATTGTTTTGGGCATTGTTCTGTTGATCCAGTGGATCGCGGGTTAAACAGGATGTAGCACTTAGTTTCGAACATCTGCTGCAGCGCCTCTGCATGCAGAAGCACGGTCTTGACGTAGCGGAAGCCAAGCTTCTCGATCACCCGCCGCGATTGGTTGTTGTCCACGAAGTGCCCGCAGGTAAGGGCATCCATCCCAAGAACATCGAAGCAGTAGTCAACTACGGCCCTGGCCGCCTCTGGTACCAATCCCTGTCCCCAGTATTCCTTGGCGAGAACATAGCCGAGATCTTTGATGGCCAGATCGCTGTACTGGGGTTCGTTTTTTGCCCAAGAGTTGTGGACTCCGACGGAGCCGATCACCTTTCCGGTTTCTTTGTGAACGATGGCAAATACGTCTTTCTGTTCCATGAACCTCTGCAGAACGGCTTGGCTTTCTTCCGGGCTGCGGTGATGGGGCCAGCCTGCCATCTCGCCCACGCCTGGAACCGACGCATAGGCAAAAAGGTCCTCAAGGTCGCTTTCCAGCCATGCCCTCAAGATGAGGCGCTCTGTCTCCAACACAACGCCGGAAACGTCCAATTGCTGCTCCATGGTATTCCCTCCAGGGGACAATAATGTATTAGTGGTATTATACACCGTTTTTCGCCATGGTTCGAGGGAAATTCGGTTAGGGAGGGTCTGTTGAGTATGAAGGGTATGATTGTGACTGTTGTCCTGATGACTGCAGTGCTGTTGCTGTTCGGGAGCGCGGCGTATGCTGCAGGGGAGGAGTCCCCGGCACAGGTGCCCCCACTGAGCAGCGCTTCCGTGCACGACCCGTCGATCATCAAAGCCGGTGACTTGTACTACGTCTTCGGCTCGCATCTCGCTGCTGCCAGATCGAGCGATCTGAGGAACTGGGAGCAGCTTGAAGACAGAGTGCATGACGGGAACAGGTTGATACCCAATGTCTATACCGAACTGGCCGAGGCGTTCAGGTGGGCGCAGACTGACACTCTCTGGGCTCCAGATGTGGTCCAGCTGCCAGATGGGCGCTTCTATATGTACTACTGTGCCTGCCGGGGTGACTCACCCCTCTCTGCCTTGGGTGTCGCCGTGGCAGAGGACATCGAAGGGCCTTACCGCAACCTCGGGCTTATCTTCACATCGGGAGGAAGCGGGAAACGGGCACCCGATGGTACTTACTACAACGCCAACAGGCATCCCAACGTGGTCGATCCCACGGTCTTCTTTGACGCGGAGGGCAGGTTGTGGATGGTCTACGGTTCTTACTCCGGGGGCATTTTCATTGTAGAAATGGACCCGGAAACGGGGTTCCCGCTGCCTGATCAAGGTTATGGCAAGCGCCTCGCTGGTGGGAATCACAGCCGGATGGAGGGACCTTACATTCTCTACCATCCGGAACAGGAATATTACTACCTCTTCCTCAGCTACGGCGGGCTCGATTCCCGGGGAGGTTACAACATAAGGGTGGCCCGTTCCAAGAATCCAGATGGGCCGTATTACGACTCAGAGGGCAAAGACATGATCGACGCGCACGGCCCCAGCGGAAGCTTCTTTGATGATGCGGCCATTGAGCCTTACGGGGTGAAACTCGTGGGGAACTTCCTGTTCAGGCTGAACCGGGGGCTCTACGGGTACGTCTCGCCTGGTCACAACTCTGCTTACTACGATCCAGAGACGGGCCGCACTTTCCTGATCATGCACACTCGCTTCCCCAAAACAGGAGAGTTTCATGAAGTCCGAACCCACCAGCTCTTTTTCAACGAGGACGGCTGGCCGGTCATGTCTGTGCTGCCCTATGCCTATGAATCCCTGGAGCCGGTCACCGAGGAAGAAATCGCTGGAGATTACCAGTACGTGAACCACGGGAAAGACATCTCGTCTCAGATGAAGCCGGCCGTGAACATCACGCTGAACCCCGATGGAAGCATTTCTGGTGAGGTCAGCGGTTCGTGGCAGCTTGTCGGCGAGTGCTATGCCCACCTCATGGTCGATGGCGAACTGTACAAAGGCGTGTTTGCCCGCCAGTGGGACCCTTCCCTGGCCAGATATGTGATGACTTTTTCGGCCCTCTCTGAGCGGGGGGTTGCCGTCTGGGGAAAGGAGAGGGAGTGAAAGATGGCCCTGGTCGCGGTTATCACAACGACTGCTGACAAAGACGAAGCCCGGGTCATTGCCCGGGCGCTCGTCGAGAAGGGTCTGGCTGCTTGCGTGCAGATTTCGGAAATCGAGAGTTTCTACACCTGGCAGGGGGAGCTGCAGCAGGATCCTGAGTACCGACTGGTGGCGAAGACAACTGAGGAACACTACTCAGAAGTTGAGAAAACCATCCGCGCTCTGCATTCCTACGAGCTGCCCGCCATCTATGCACTTCCCCTAAGCCGCACTTTCGAGCCTTACGCCGCCTGGGTGGAAAGCAGCTGTCAGCCCACCCCCAAGTAGATCTCCTGGATACGGCCATCGGAGGCCACTTCGCGGGCAGTTCCGGTAAGGGCAATGCTGCCTGTCTCCAGTACGCAGGCCTTGTGAGAGATGGCCAGGGCCATCTGGGCATTCTGCTCCACGAGCAGGATGGTGGTGCCCCTGCGGTTGATCTCTTTTATGAATGCGAAAATCTCCTCCACCAAGATGGGCGCCAGGCCCATGGATGGTTCGTCGAGGAGGAGCAGTTTCGGGCGGCCCATCAGGCCCCGGCCCATGGCGAGCATCTGCTGCTCACCGCCGCTGAGGGAACCCGCGTCCTGTTTGCGGCGTTCCGCCAGTCGCGGGAAGAGCTCGAACACCGCCTCCAGATCCTCTTTGATGCCGGCCTTGTCCCGGCGGTGGTACGCGCCCAAGAGGAGGTTGTCGGCCACTGACAGACCTGCAAAAATCCGGCGGCCTTCAGGCACATGCACCAGGCCCTGCCCGGGCAGCGCATGGCTGGGGACTGAGGTGATGTCCCTGCCTCCAAAGAGCACCCGTCCAGAAGTCTTAGGAATCAAGCCAGAGAGCGCCTTGAGGGTAGTAGTCTTGCCAGCGCCGTTGGAACCGAGCAGTGTGAAGATTTCACCTTCGTGCACCTCAAAGCTGATCCCCTTGAGAGCCTGGATCACTCCATAATGTACCGTGAGGTTCTCCACAGCCAGCATGATCAATTCAGGCTGCCGCCCAGATAGGCTTCCACGACGCGTCGGTCGGTCTGGATGGATTTGGGATCGCCAGTGGCTATAAGATGACCGTAATCCAGTACGAACAGCTTCTCGCACAGGTTCATCACCAACTTCATGTCATGTTCGATGAGCAGAATCGTGATCTTCAGGTTGTCCCGCAGCTCGCGGATGAGTTCCAGAAGATCTTGGGTTTCTTGGGGATTCATGCCTGCGGCCGGTTCGTCCAGCAGCAGGAGCTTGGGAGAGAGCATGAGGGCCCGGGCGATTTCCACCCGCCGCTGCTCACCGTAGGGAAGGCACCCTGCCAGCAGGTCTGCCTTGTCAGCCAGGCCCACAAGGGCAAGGGCTTCCTTGGCGCTCTCGGTGATCTGCGCTTCTTCCCGCTGGAAAGCAGGTGAGTGGAACAGGCCGCAGAGCAGCGAATACCGGCGGTTCTTGTGATAGGCAATGCGCAGATTGTCCAGAACAGTGAGGTTCTTGAACAGGCGGATATTTTGGAAAGTGCGCGCAATCCCGTACCGGGCGATGGTGTGGGCCGGTTGGTTGGTGAGACGCTGGTTGTTGAAGCTGATCTCGCCGCTGCTCACAGGGCAGAGGCCGGTCAGGGCGTTAAAGATGGTAGTCTTGCCCGCACCGTTCGGGCCGATCAACCCTGCTAGGGTCTGGGGCTTGAGCGCAAAGCTCACTTCATCTACGGCTTTCAGCCCCCCGAACTGCACACAGAGGTTATTGACCATGAGTTCAGCTGTGCTGGCCATGTGTTCTCGCTCCTTTTCCAAGCGCTAGTAGAGAACTCAGGGAGAGTTCTCTGCCTGCCATCAGTCCTGCGGGGCGGTAGATCATCACGGCGATAAGCAGGAGGGGGTATATCACCATGCGGTACTCCGCAAACCCCCGCAGGAATTCTGGCAGAATAGTTAAGACGATGGCGGCGATAACCGAGCCGGTAAGGCTGCCCAATCCTCCTAAGACGAGCATGATCAAGATGTCAATGGACTTGAGGAAGCCGATCTGGCTGGCGGTGGGAGCCATGTACTGCAGATAGTGGCTGAACAGGGCGCCCGCGGCCCCGGCGAAGGATGCGCCTAAGGCGAAGGCCAGCACTTTGAAGTAGGTGCTGTTCACACCCAGGGACTCGGCCGCGATTTCATCTTCCCGCACCGCCAAGCAGGCCCGTCCGAAATCTGAAGAAACAAAGTTGTGAATCGCCACCACGGTGATGATCGCAATGAGATAGGCCAGCCCAAAAGTGGTGTACTTGGGGATGCCGGAAAACCCTCTGGCACCGCCGACAGCATCGGTGTTCAGGATGATCACCCGGATGATCTCGCCGAAGCCAAGGGTGGCTATGGCCAGATAATCGCCGCGGAGGCGCAGTGCAGGAAGCCCCACGGCTACGCCGCTCACGCCGGCGAGCAGGGCCCCGCAGAGCACGGCGGCTAAGAACGGAACCTGCAGTTTGACTGTCAGGTAAGCCGAGAGGTAAGCGCCGATGGCGAAGAACCCGGCATGGCCGATGGAAAACTGCCCGGTGAAACCGTTGATCAGGTTCAGGCTGACCACAAGGATGATGTTGATGCAGCAGAGGCTTAGAATCTGCACATGGTATGGGAGGAGCACTCCCCGGCCCTCCAGAAAGCGCACTGCCGCGTAAACTAGAGCGAGCAGGGCAGTCCAGACCAGACCTGTCAGCTTGTTTTTCACCCTCTACACCTTCTCCATGCCTTTTTTGCCGAGCAGACCGTTGGGGCGGACGAGCAGGACCACGATGAGCACTGCAAAGGCCACAGCATCCCTCAGAGTTGAAGAACCGAGCGTGACCACCAAGTTCTCCGCAACTCCCATCAAGAGTCCACCTACCACCGCCCCTGGAACTATGCCGATACCGCCCAGCACCGCCGCAACAAAAGCCTTCAGACCTGGCATTGTCCCCATGTAGGGGTCGATGCGGTTGTAGTACATGCCTACCAGGATGCCGGCCGTGGCCGCCAGGGCTGAACCCAAGGCGAAAGTGATCGAGATGATGCGGTCCACGTTTATCCCCATCAAAAGGGCTGCTTCTTTATCCCTGGCCACCGCCCGCATGGCTTTGCCGAACTTGGTGTACGTTACCAGAAGGTGCAGTGCCACCATGAGTACCACGGCAACGCCGAAGATCAGGAGCTGGCGGTTGGTGATGAACACCGGACCCAGCTGGATGCGGCGGAACGGCATGGCCTGTGGAAAGGGCTTGAATGCCGCTCCAAACACCAGCTGGGCCGTGCTCTGGAAGAGCAGAGACGCTCCGATAGCCGTAATCAACACGGAGATGCGCGGCGAATTCCGCAGCGGGCGGTAGGCAATCCTCTCCAGCAGCACCCCCACCACGGCCGCAGCTACCATGGAAACCAGCATTGCCGGGAACAGTGAGAGCTTGAACATTGTGATGGCATAGAAGCCGAAGTAGGCGCCCAGCATATACATCTCGCCATGGGCAAAGTTGATCAGTTTGATGATGCCGTAGACCATGGTGTAGCCCAAGGCGATCAGGGCGTACACGCTGCCCAAGGCCAAGCCGTTGAGCAGCTGCTGGAGTGCGGCGACCTGCCAAGCCATTACCTCACCTTCCTACGGGATCGATTCTCGTTACCAGCTCCCACTGACCGCCGGTTATTTTGAGGATGACAGCGGACTTGATCGGGGTTCCTTCAGGATCCATATTGATCGTGCCGGTCACTCCTTCGATGCCGCTCACGGTGCCCAGGGCTTGTTTCAGGGCTTCGGGATCGGTGGAACCGGCAGCTTCCAGGGCTTTGGCCACGATCAAGGTGCCATCATAGCCGAGAGCGGCGAGGGCATCGGGAGCCTGCCCGTAGGTCTGTTTGTAGCGGGCAATAAAGGCCTGTGTCGCAGGGCTGTCGACGTCTGCGGAGTAGTGGTTGACGATGTAACCGCCTTCTTCAAAGCCTCCCGCTAGGGCACTGAGATCAGGGGAGTCCCAACCGTCAACGCCCAGCATGACAGCGTCCATGCCCATAAGCCGCGCCTGCATCAGGATTGGCCCTGCGGTGGAGTAGTAATCGGGGATGAACAGTGCCTGAGGGTTGCGCATGGCCAGCGAGGTCAGCTGAGCACTGAAGTCCGTGTCGCCCGTTGAGTAGGATTCTTCAGCGATGATTTTGCCGCCAAGTTCCTCAAAGGTAGTCTTGAAGGCAGCCCGCAGGCCGACGGAGTAGTCATTGGCCACGTCATAGATAATCGCGGCTTCCTTGAGTCCCAAATTCTCGATGGCAAACTGTGCCATGACCCTGCCTTGGAATGAGTCTTTGTAAGCTCCCCGGAAGATATAGTCCCCGACAGATGTGATCTGATCGCCCGTGCCGGTAGGTGTAAGCATCGGTACGCCGGCGGCCTGGCAGATGGGTGCGACGGCCATAACAGCTGGGGTGATCACGGGTCCTAGGATGAGGGCTACGTTTTCCCGATCGATAAGCCGCCGGGCAGCCTGAGCCGCTTCTGTACCATCGCCCTTGTCATCGAGGATGACCAGGCTGATCTGGCGACCGTTGATGCCGCCAGCAGCGTTGATGTCCTCAACAGCCATGGTCACAGCGTTGCGCACCGACTGGCCATAGGTGGAGACGCTGCCGGTTAGCGACGAGATCACTCCGATCTTGATCACATCGTCCTGGGCGGCCGCAGGGACTGTCAAGGCCAGGATCACCATCACGCAAATGAACAGTTTCTTGCATCGAGCATGGGACATTTCGTCACACTCCTCCTTTTGTTTTACGTCTTCTGACGATGTTCAAGCATCATTCTGCGGAAAAAGTAGATTTCCTCCCTAGTCTGATATTGATTTCGCAAAGCTTAACACTAAAGGCCGAAACGATCGTATTTCTTTCCGGATGGCGAAATGAAACGGATGGATTTCATTGACAGGGGCCGTTCAGGCCGATAGAATCGAGTTAATGCTGCATCGTGAAATGTTCAGCAATGACTTGCCAGGCAGGAGGTTGGAGATGAAACAGAAGAGAGTTGTCGGTCTGTTGCTGTTTGTAGTCTTGCTGCTGTCAGCAGCCGTGGTTTGGGCGCAGCCTGTTGACCCGGATTCTACACTGATCCCACTGCAGATGCGAATACTGGAAAACGGGCTGCGGGTGATCGTTAAGGAGATCCCTTCCTACCCGATCGCGACCGTGAACATGTGGGTCAACGCCGGTTCCAAGGACGATCCAGCTGGCCTTTCGGGGATGGCTCACTTCTTCGAGCATCTGATGTTCAAAGGGACTCCGTCCCGGCCGGTGGGTGAAATCTCCCGCCAGGTCGAGTCTCTCGGCGGTATGTTGAACGCGGCTACCAGCCTTGATTTCACCACTTACTACATTATCGTTCCGTCGGATCATGTGGGCACAGCCATGGAAATCCAAGCTGATGCCATCAGGAACTCTGTCTTTGACCCGGTCGAAGTGGATAGGGAGCGGATGGTGATCCACGAAGAGATCCGCCTGGGCAAAGACTCCATCCAGAATCACCTACTGCATACAACCGTGGCTGAGCTCTTTGCCAATACCGTCTACGCCCGCCCCATTGCCGGTACGGAAGAGGAGCTGGCTAATGTCACAAGGGAAGAGATCCTCAACTTCCACGCTCGCTACTATGTGCCCAACAACATGGTCCTGGTTGTAGCTGGCAAGGTTGACGCCGATGAGATCTTTGCGATGGCTGAGAAGCTGTACGGCGACATGCCTACTGCACCTTTCCCGGCTTTCGAGTACATCTCCCCGCCTGTACTGGAAGGTGTCGTGTACTGGGACGAAGAGAGGCCCATCCAGCAGAGCTATGTCCTGCTGGCGTTCCCCGCACCAGGGGAAAACACCAGAGATGCGGCTGCCTTAACCATGGCTGCTATCATCCTGGGCGAGGGACGAGCTTCCCGGCTGTATCGAAGGCTTGTGGAGCAGGAAGGCCTCGTGAACTCTGTGAGTACCAGCTACATAGGCTTTGCCGATGCAGGCGTGTTTGGCATTTGGGCCGAGCTTGATCCAGCCAACCGGGAACAGTTCATCCAGGCAGTCCGGGATGAGCTGCAGCGGCTCCACACCGAACCGGTGAGCGAAGCGGAGCTCGGAAGAGCGAGAGCCATGGCCAGGAGCAGTTTGGCCTTTGCCACAGAGTCATCTGCCAATGTAGCCATGTTTCTCGGGAAGATGGAGCTGTACGGCGGGGTGATGGGGGCCGTGAACCGCAGCGCCACCCTGGAACAGATTACTTCCCAAGATATTCAGCGCGCTGCCCAGTTGTATCTGAAACCCGAGGCCTATGTTCATGGCGAGATCAAGCCAGAGGGAGGAAATGACCAGTGAAGAAGAGAATAAGCCTGGCCTTAGTATTGGTTTTGTTGGCTGCCCTGAGTGCAGTTCCCGTTCTGGCTGAGGATACGTTCAGCATAACTCAAGATGTGCAGAGGGTGACCCTGTCAAATGGCATCACCGTCGTTCTCAAGGAAAACCCGGCCTTTGACATCGTCGCCATGGTGATCATGTCCGACGTGGGAAGTGTGCAGGATCCCTTTGGGCTTGAGGGCTTGACCTATCTTGTCCAGCGAAACTTGATCTCCGGAACGGAGAACCGCACTTCTCTGGACATCATCACGGAACTCGAGTCGTTGGGCACCCAGCTGCAGACAACCTCTCTGCAGGACTATTCCTCGATCATGCTGCAGTGTCAGCCCGACAACTTTTTGGCCAGTTTTGACATCGTCCTCGATCTTCTCAACAACTCGACCTTCCCAGAGGCCGAGTTTGAGCGGGAGAGGGCACTTTCCCTTGCAGTGATTCAGAGCCTGTATGATGATCCTGTGAATGCCATGTTCCTGACTCAGTGGGAACTCTTCTACGGGGACCATCCCTACCGCTACTCGCCTTACGGCTCTTGGGAAGGGGTATCTGCAGCCCAGCGTGAGCAGGTGAAAGATTGGCAGAAGTACATGTACCTGCCGCAGCACCTCACTGTGGCCGTAGTGGGCAATTTCAACAGTGAAGAGCTGCTGCCTGTCCTGGAGGGGACCTTGGGCAGCCGGCAGGGCGAGTACTCTGGAAGTCCAGCCCCCAAGGAAGCGATGCCGTTTGTCTACCCTCCAGAAGACAGGGAGATGACGATCAACCTGCCCACGGGCGCGGCCTTCCTGATGCTGGGCTACCCCGCTCCTGACACGTTCAACCCGGACAATGCAGTGATGGCGGTGATCAACTCAGTACTGGGCGATGGGCTTTCTTCCCGCCTTTTGGTGGAGATCCGTGACAAGCTTGGGTTGGTCTACGAAGCAGGCTCCTACTACGACGAGCGGCTTGGTCCATCCAACATACTGACATATGCCATCACCCATCCAGACAACGTCGATCTGGTCAGGGAAAAGATTACTGAGCAGCTGCAGCTCTTTGCTTCCGAAGGGCTGACTTCTGAGGAGATTGCAGGCGTAGCGGCCAAGCTGAGGGGGAACCATCTGCTCAACAACGAGACCAACATCTCTCAGGCTCTCCTGCTGGCCACTGCAGAGATGACTGGCCGGGGGTATGAGTGGATCGATGAGTACCTTGCCTTCTTCGACCACATCACGCCCGAGGACATCAAGCGGGTTGCTTCCGAATACTTCCAGAACTACACTGGGATTCTCATCACTCCGTAGGCTTTTGAGGTGGGCGGGAAGGGATGTTTGACATAAGAGCGATTAAGCAGAAAGCGCGCCTCTACACCCTGCTGCTGTTCACGGCAGTGTTCACCTATCTCGCTGTCCTTCTGGGCAGCCGCGTCGCTCCCCAATATATCTGGCTGCTGGCGCCTGGTACCGCATGCGCGGGCTTGAGTTATCTCGAATACAGGCGCCTGCAGCGCCTCAAACTCTTGGCAAGACTGCGGGCCCAGTGGGGAGTGAAAGAGGTCAAGAAGGAGAGGGCTTTTTCCGAGATTGCAGCCCTTTTTGACCAGGCGCAGCAGCCAGATCCGACCATTGATGACCGCACCTGGCAGGATCTAACCATGGATGCTGTCTTTTCCCGGTTGGACCGCACTTTGACCTGGCCGGGCATGCAGGTGCTCTACCGCCTGCTGCGCCTGCCTGAGGTGAAGGACACTTCGCGGCTCGAGCAGAGGAACGGGGTGATCTCCGGGTTTGAGCGCGAGGCGGGGGTCAGGGAGGCAGTGCAGGTGATCCTCAGCGGTATGGAAGCCCGCCTGGGAGCGGGGCTGTGTACCCTGATCTGGAACACTCCAAAGCTGAAGCCGCCGCACCCCATGTTCTTGTACTATGTCCTCTTTGTGCTGGCTCTGTTTTCTCCGCTTCTCCTGCTGATCTCAACGCGGTATATCGTTTTCATCGTGTTTGTCTTTCAGATCAACATGTACTTCCACTTTCGGGTGCAGAAGGAGGTTAAGGCCCACTTCGAGGGCGTGCGTTCGCTCGGTCAGCTGATCAGCATCGCCAAGAAACTCTCCCAGGTGGAGGCGGGCTTTTTGGAGGGGCATACCGGGACCATACGGGAATGCCTCCAGCAGGTGAAGTCGTTCCGCAAAGTGGTGCGCTACGTGGGCGTGGAATCCACAGATCCTCTGCTTTACATGTTCCAGCAGTACGTCACCATCTTTTACCTGGCAGAGGTGCGCGGCTTCTTCCGCTCTTTGAGCTTCATTGACGAGAACCGTGATGCTCTGCAGAGGCTTTTCCTGGTTGTGGGGGAGATCGACGCACTGCAGTCTGCTGCCTCATTTCGGGCATCCCTCGCTTACTACTGTCAGCCGGAGTTTGTGGAAGCGAACGGCCTCACACTGGAGGAAGCGTATCATCCACTGCTCTCCGACCCCGTTCCCAATTCCATAGAGGTTTCTGATCGAGGGATATTGATCACTGGTTCCAACATGTCAGGGAAGTCGACCTTTCTAAGGACGGTCGGAGTCAACGTCCTGCTCGCCCAGTCGATCTACACCTGCCTTGCCAAGGAGTACCGCAGCTGTCCCTTGCGGCTGCTGACCTCAATCGGGCGAGCCGACAACGTGATCGAGGGAAAAAGCTATTACCTGGAGGAGGCTCTCAGCATACTGCGGGTAATCGAAGCCCTGAACGAGGAGCTTACCACACTGGTGATCCTCGACGAGCTCTACCGCGGTACGAATTCCGAAGAACGTATTTTTGCGGCACGGCGCGTCCTGGAGTACCTGATCAGGCGCAATGCCCTGGTCCTGGCAGCCACTCACGACCTCGAACTCACCAGCCTGCTTGCGAAGGAGTACACCAGTCTGCACTTCAGTGAAAGAGTTGGAGCCTTAGGCCTGGAGTTCGATTACAAGCTGAAGGAAGGACCAGCTACCACCAGGAACGCAGTTGCCCTCCTCCGCCATCTGGGGTACCCCAAGGAGATAACAGATGTGCATGGGGAGTAGACATAACAGAAGACCAAAAAGAAGGGCCTGCTCGGCGTTGCGCCTGCGGCCCTTCTAACATTTTCCTTGCTTTGCAGCGGGGATCAGACCAGCTTGTGGCGGTGCGCGTAGATGGCTGCCTGAGTCCGGTCCTCAACTCCCAATTTGCTCAGCACGTTGCTGACATGCGTCTTGACAGTCTTGATGCCGATAAACAG
>DURQ01000081.1 GCA_012840725.1 Bacillota bacterium | reverse complement strand
CCATGCAACTGTTGGTGCTGAACTTGGAGCGCAATCTCCGAATTCTTCTTGCCCATTTTTTAAGTTGGCTGTTTTCCAACCAAAACGGGGCTTTGTGTTGCTGATATCTGTCTGTTCAGCAACCCCTATCTAGGTGCCCACAAATTACTCAAGAGGCAGGGCTGGCCGGAAAGGCGAGCCCTGCCTCTCATTTTGTCTCCTTGGCCCTCTGGTCCACCTGGTTGTCAACAGAAGTCTTCCGATCCCACCACAAACTGCAGCTTGTTCAGCTGGCAGATTTCCCGGTCCTCGATCTCAGACAGAAACTCGAGATAGATGCCCTGCTTGCCAGTCAAGCCTGCGGTTTCAACGATGCCTTCGACTGTGTGTAACTCGCTATTTGTCCCCTCAAGTTCGATGCTTCCCATGAGCCTCTTGGGCTTTTCAGGTTCCGCATACTTGGCCTTGGCCTCGCTGGTGTAAATGTTCACCCTGCCCGGCAGGCTTTCCTTGAGGGTAAGCACCAGTTTCAGGGTCTGCCCGGCCGCGAGCCCAGCACCGAAATTAAAATACTTGTAGCCAAGCCAAGAGCGGCTGCACAGGTTGAGGACGGGGTACCAATCCTCGCGCTCAGCTTCCGGGTCGAAGTTGGGGGCTTCGTCGCTGTGCTGCGTGAAGAAGCGGGGGCCCATTTCAGGCCCAACCGGCAGGGTGAAGCAGGCACAGGCGGCATAGTGTTCTTTGAACGGATCGAGTCCTTCTGTCTCAAATCCCTGGGAAGTCACTTCCACTTGGTCGATCACTGGTTTCCCGTTTTCGAAACGCAGGTCAAAGGCCTCGGCCATGGCCTGCCTCTTGAGGCCGAAGTTGGTGGCACGGTGGTACACCTGGTACCACCTGCCGTCCACGTCGACCATGCCGCCGTGGTCGTTGCCGCCAGTATAACTGAAGGTCAGTTCCCCCGTATATGGGTCGACCACGATCTCGCCGCGGTTATCGACAACCACTCCTCCGTATGTCCAGCGGCTTCCCAAGGCTGGGTCGCCGAAGGGATTGTCGCTGTACGCCCAGCCTATCTGGCTGAAGCCTTCCCGCGCCGTTTGGTTGGTCCGTACTGCGCGGCAGTAAGCCAGCAGGTAGACACCGCGCACCTTGCGGATGGAGGCCCCTTCAAAGACATGGAAAGGCGGGGTCCAGTCTGGCATGGTGTTCTGAGGCGCTTGATCGGTTCTCGTGAACGGATAGTGCATGCTCCCGGGGATGATCGTCGCCATGTCGTCTGGGTCGAGCTCACAGGCATAGAGGTTGCGGCTTTCCTGGGGAGTGAAGTACAGATAAACCCGGGACTTCCCTTGTTCGTTTTTCACATCATCTACCAAAACCGCTGGGTCGAAGGCGAAGTAGACGAACTTGGGATCCTCAAAGGGGCCTGCCGGATGGTCGCTGGAAGCTACAAACATGGGATGCCGAATCCGGCTCGAACCATCTATCGGAACGGGATTGACATTCCACATCTCGGCCACGAAGAGGTACATGTAATACTTTTTGTTCTCGGGGTGGTAGACCACATCCGGCGCCCACAAGGCCGTTTTCTCCGCATCCACAGTCAGCTTCTTCGTCAGGCCGTCCCGGTCGACATATTCCACCCCCTGCAGCCGGTTGATGTGAAAGGCTGTACCCTCATGGCGCCAGTTGGTTAGGTTGCCCAGGGGAGCAGATCAGACGACATGGTCGGGACCGCAGTAGCCTTTTGTGGTGCGGGAGCCATGGGAACCGTATACGTACAGCCTCTTCTGGCCCGTCTCCGGATCAACGTACACCCGCGGCTCGCCATCGGGGATGCGCTCCCAAAGGGGAAGAAAAGGGTTTGCTGCCAGTGTTCTTCTCGGCAGAAGGAAGACGATACCAGCCGCAGCGAGAAGCATCGACATCAATCCAGGAAGTCCGATCACGAAAATTCCTCCTCGCCGAAAACAAGGTTCTAACAGTATTCTACCAGTGGTTACCGTGCCTTGTACACCCATGCCCGTTGACTCTGGCTGAGAAAGGTAAAAAGGTTTTCCCACAGATGTAACGAACACAAGGTAGACGGTACGTCGCGCAGGGTGAAGGACGAACCACAATCAAAACACAATCATGGAGGGAACCGAAAAATGGCTGAAGTAAGGAAACGGAAAGTGATCGTTGACTGCGACCCGGGACACGACGACATGTGCGCGATACTGCTTGCCGCGAAGCACATGGAGCTTTTGGGCATCACCACGGTCCACGGCAATCAATCGCTCGAGAAGACTACCAAGAACTCCCTGAAGATCGTTGAGCTTGCCGGCCTGACCCACGTTCCGGTGGCCAAGGGAATGCCCCAGTCACTCTTGGGCTGGACGAACTACGCCCCTGAGATCCATGGGGAATCTGGACTCGACGGAGTCGATCTGCCGGAGCCAACCACGCCCCTTCACGAGCTGCACGCGGTGGATTTCATCATAAAGACCGTCATGGAAAATGACGATGTCACGATCATCGCCACCGGTCCCCTGACCAATGTTGGCTTGGCTTTGATCAAGGAACCGAAAATCGCATCGAGGATCTCCTGCATAAGCATCATGGGCGGTTCGACCACCTACGGAAATGTGACTCCCGTGGCAGAGTTCAACATCGTCATCGACCCAGAGGCGGCCGATGTGGTGTTCCGCAGCGGGATCCCTATGAAGATGTTCGGTCTGAACGTCACCCGCAGGGCAGAAGCAACACCCCAGCACATCCAGCGCATCCGTGAGCTGGGAACTCCCTTTGCCCGGACCGTGGCCGACCTCCTTGGTTTCTACGGAGGTACACTGATGAGGATCTTCGGCACGGGAGGAGCTTCGATGCACGATCCCTGCGCTGTGGCGACGTTCATCGATCCCACCATCTTTGATATGCGGCCCATGCATGTAGCCATTGAGCTGAACGGCAAGTTGACGCGGGGCATGACCGTCTGCGACTACCGGCATGAGCGGACTACCGCGGATCAGCTCGCCGGCGACAAGGCTATCCACAGGGGTCAGAAACCCAACTGCGAGGTAGCGGTGGGCATCGACAATGAGAAGTTCATGGATCTGCTCATCCAGACCATAGCATCCTTTTAGGCTGCGGCAGCCTGAGAAGAGGGGTGAAATGATGAGCGCAGACCGAAAGCCCTGGACGCTGGAGAAAGACCGCACAGCCCTGCTGATCATCGATATGCAGAACGCCTTCACCGAACCGGGTGGATCTTTGGAGGTACCGATGGCTCGAGAGGTGATCCCCAATATCAAGCGGTTGGCTGAGCGGTGCCGCATGTTCGGAATGCCTGTGATCTACACAGTCTCTGCACACTATGTTGATGACGTACTGGTCTCGCCCCTGGAACTTGCCTACCAGCCCCATCTGGATGGGAGGCTGATCAGGCCGGGCAGCCATGGAGATGAGATCTGCAGCGAACTCAGTCCCGAAGCCTCCGACTTTGTGGTCCGAAAGTACCGTTTCGATGCCTTCTACGGTACGAACCTGGAGACCCTCCTGAGGACCCTGCGTTACCCCGCCGCCATCGACACCCTGATCATCACAGGGACCGTAACCAACATCTGCTGCGAGAGCACGGCTCGCAGCGCCTTTATGAGGGATTTCAAGGTCGCTTTCCTGGCTGATGCCACCGGCGGCCTTGATGACCAGTCACAGCAGGCAACCCTAAATATCCTTGGAAGATGCTTCGCCCGCATCATGACAGTCGACGAGGTTCTTACTGAGCTGGAGAGCTGATGTGGCCCTAAGGGTGGACCACCCCCCTGCCAGAAAGATGGCAGGGGGGTTCTCCATAATCTGAGCCGCCTAGAGATATGAAACGAACATCGAAAACGTGCATAATTGTTAATAAAATGTGCGGCGAGAACCGAGGGATAGGAGACGATGTACACTTTGTACCATTTTTTGTTCTTTTTGTCCTTTATGTTGACGCCGTAAACACCAGGGTGATATTATTGACACAAAGATGGCGAAACTTAACCTTGTGGTGACGAGAAAATGGACGTTTGCGAAAGATGCGAACTGATGAAGGCGACAATAAGAGCAATTTGTTCGTAAATTTCCCTGCGACCGTGTTCAAAACACCACCTAATCGAAGCAACTGTGACAGAGTGGGGGTAGTTCAATGTTCAGAGAAGCAAAGCAGCAGAACAAGAAACTGGTATTTGGCCTCATCCATCTGCGGCCTATGCCCGGAACGCCGTTTTACAAGGATGGTGACCTTGAGGAATCGATCAAGAAAGCCATCCATGATGCCAAGGCTCTTGAGAACGGGGGAGCCAGCGGATGTTTGATCCAAACGGTTGACAAGATCTATCCCTCCGGAGATGACACGGACTACGTAAGGGTTGCCGGCATGGCGGTAGTGGCCAACGAAGTGAAGAAGGCCGTTGGCCGGGATTTCAAAGTGGGTGTACAGATCATGTGGAACTGCATCACCCCATCGCTTGCAGTTGCCAAGAGCGTGGGCGCAGACTTTACCCGCTGCACAGCCCTGGTCGGGTCGGTTCAGTCCCCATACGGATTGGTGGAAGCGAATCCGCTGAAGGTGTTTGAGTACCGCAGGAAGATTGAGGCTGAAGGCGTTGAGCTCCTTGCTGAGGTCAGCGGCTATCACCGGCCCGATTTCAGAGATGGCTATGACCGGGATCTGCTTCTCGGTTATGTGCGCTCAGCGGTCAACTTCGGGGCTCAGGCCGTGGAGATCATGCACAAAGACGAAGAGCTGAACAACCAGATGGTCATGGATATCCACAAAGCTTTCCCGCATGTACCGGTGATCTTGGGAGGCGGAACAGACCTGACAAATGTCAGCAGCAGGTTGGCCTTGGCTGACGGAGCACTTGTGGGAAGCTGCTTTGAAGATGGCAACTGGGGCGGCATGATCAATGAAGCCACAGTGGCAGCCTACATGGAACAGGTTCGTAAGTTGGAAGTTCAGTACGCATAAACAGGTTGGATCTCTGGATGGAGGTGATCGCGGAGGTTCTTGACGGGTGTTAGAGTACTGTTGGGCAAACGTACCAAGACTAAAGCATTTCAGGAGGAAAGAGAAATGAGAAGAAACACAAGAGTATTCTTCAGCCTGGTAGTAGTTGCAGCACTGCTCTTGGGCGCAAGCCTGGCCGGCTATGCTGCGGAGAAAAAGGGTAAGCTTCTCTACTTCGCTATTCAGAACCTTGGCGACATGGGCATCAACGACCTCGGTTGGTACGCTGCTCAAGAGGTTGCCGCGAAGTACAACCTCGATCTGACCGTTGTTGAAGGAACCGCGGATCCGTCCGTCAGAGTAACCAGCTTGCTGGACGCTCTTGAAACCGGGAACTACGACTACTGCATCACTGCTAGCTGGTACATCCTGGACGATCTGCTGGCCAACATGGCTGGTTACAAGAACACCAAGTTCGTCATCTATGATACCTCGCCGCTGACGGACTTCTCTGACTACCCGAACATTCACGGTGTTGCCTTCCGTCAGGATGAAGGCTCCTTCATGACAGCGATTTACCAGTGCCTCATGACCAAGACTGGTAAGGTCGGAGCCATCGCCAACCAAGACTCGCCGATCCTCAATGACTTCGTCACTGGCTGGATTGCTGGCGTGAAGTTCTTCAACGACACCTATGGCAAGAACATCGAGTACACCCTGACCTACCTATCCGACATGACCATCACCAACGACTACGAGACCGCATCCGTTCTGTACGGTTCCGGCCACGACATCGTTTACAACATCGCAGGCTTCCTGGGTCTGGGTGCTGCTCAGGCTTCCGAAGAAGCTGGCGGCTGGCAGAAAGGTATCTTCATGATCGGTGTTGACTACGACCAGTACACCGTCTACGCCAATTCCGACCATGAAGTCGTTGGTTACATGAACGTAGCCACCTCCATGGAAAAGAAGATCAAGGACACCGTGGTCAACGCTATGAGCGGCATCATCGAAGGCACCATCGCGATGGGCAACCACCGTTACAGCCTGGCCATGGGTGGCGTCGGCCTGAGCTACAACGAGCGCTTCTTCCAGGTCACTCCTGAGGAAGTTCAGAAAGAACTCTTTGCTATCGAAGAGAAGGTCAAGTCTGGCGAGATCAAAGTCCCCAGCTACTTCGATTTCAACAGCTACGAAGAGTTCGCCAAGTTCCGTGATGATAGGAGCTTCAGGCTGTAGAGCCGAGAAGGCATGAGCTGAGCACAGATAGGAACAGCAAATAACGGGCAGGTTTCGGCCTGCCCGCTTCATAAGAGGGTACGAGATGAGCAAAGAGCTTTTACGCATGGAGAACATCACCAAGATATACAGCAACGGGTTCATGGCCAACAAAGATGTGTCCTTAACCGTCCACGAGGGCGAGATCCACGCGCTGCTTGGGGAGAACGGGGCTGGAAAGACAACCCTCATGAAGATCCTCTTCGGTTTGGAGGATTATCAGGAGGGTCGTATCCTCATCCGGGGCGAAGAGGTCCGCATCGCCAATCCGCTCGATGCCATCGCTAAAGGGGTCGGCATGGTACACCAGCACTTCATGCTGATGGAAGGCCTCACCGTTGCCGAGAACATCGTCTTGGGCATTGAGCCGGGTAAGGCAGGAGTCTTTGACAAGGAAACGGCCGTCAAGATGACCTTGGAGGCTGCCGAGAAGTACAACCTGCCCGTCGTCCCCAATGCCTTGGTGCGGGACATCAGCGTAGGGGTCAAGCAGAAAGTCGAGCTGCTCAAAGCTCTCATCCGTGGCGTTCGTCTTCTCGTTCTGGACGAGCCCACTGCGGTACTCACTCCGCAGGAGACACGCGAACTGTTTGTGCAGTTGAGGGACCTCAGGTCCCGCGGGTATGGCATTATCTTTATCTCTCATAAGCTTGACGAAGTCATGGAAATCTGCGACAACGTTACGGTTCTGCGGCGGGGCAGAGTAGTGGGTACGGGGCGCATCGCTGACCTGGATGAGAAGAAACTCTCCAGTATGATCGTGGGCCGCGAGGTTGTGAAAACGGTCGACAGAGAAGCGCCGCGGCGCGGGGACCTCGTCCTTGAGGTCAGGAACCTGAGCTACGTCGATGACATAGGCAAAATCCACGTGAACGATCTGACCTTTGCGGTGCATGCGGGGGAAGTCGTGGGAATTGCCGGCATCGAGGGCAACGGCCAGACAGAGCTTTCAGAAGTGATCACTGGTCTGCGTCCAGCAACCAAGGGCGATGTGATGATCAACGGGCAGAGCATAAAGGGTAGGAACATCGACCAGATCAGGAAGCTCGGCGTAGCCCACATCAGCGAAGACCGGCTCGTCTACGGCTGCGCTCCCGACCTTTCCGTATGGGACAACATCGCCTCGATTTATCTTTCTTCCAAGAAGTTCGCCCGTGGGCCCTTTTTGAGCAAGCGGGAACTCAACAAGTTCGTAGATGAGTGCATCGAGGAGTTTGAAATCGCCACCGAATCGCGGAACACGCCCGTGAGGCTCCTCTCTGGAGGCAACATCCAGAAGGTCATCGTGGCCAGGGAGTTCACGTCGGGAGCAAACCTGATCGTGGCCAACCAGCCCACTCGCGGCATCGACGTGGGTACGGCTTCTCTCATCCACAAACTGCTGTACAAGTACACCAGGGAAAAGAACGTGGCTGTCCTGCTGATCTCTTCGGATCTGAACGAGCTCCTGAACCACTCTGACCGTCTGCTGGTTATGCGCAAGGGGCGGTTCAATGCGCACTTTACCGATCTTTCCCGGGTCACCGACGAGCTTTTGGGCGAGTACATGCTCGGAGTACGGTCCATGACTGAGGAAGAAATGGGGAATGTGTTATGAAAAAAGTCCAACGCGTCGACATGCTCTTCGAGTTCCTGCGGGTGTTCTTGGGACTGATCATTGCCTATGCCATCACCGTTGTCTTCGTGATGATCGCCTCTAAGGGCTCCATGGCCGATGCCGTCCGCAACTTCGCCATCGGGCCGTTTGTAAATGCTCGCCGCTTCGGACAGCTCATGGGCAAGTTCATCCCCTACGTGCTGATGGGCTGCGGCTTCTGCTTCATCTACAGTGCTGGCCGCTTTTCCCTGATCGGCGAAGGCATTGTTAACTTTGCACCCATCATCACGTGCCTGGTCATGTTCAAGACCAACTTGCTCGTTGGTCTGCCTTTGTGGCTCAATCTCACGATCATGGTCGCCCTGTGTGCCATAATCGGTGCCATTGTCGCCACGGTTCCTGCGTTTATCCGGGAAAAGCTGGGGCAGAGTGAGATGGTGCTCTCCATCATCATGAACTTCATGCTGCTGTTCTTGTCACTGTGGGTGCTGAAGCAGTTCCTGCTGGATCGCTCCATCAGCATGCAGGCCACCAAAATGTACCCGGCAAACATGAAGTTCTACTCCTTGGTTGGAACTACTAACTTCCATTCCGGGATCTATGTGGCCGCCATCGGCTGGGTGATCGCACTCATCCTCTACAACTACACGAAGATCGGCCAGAAGATCAAGACCGTGGGTGCTAACCCTCAGTTTGCGCTCTACTCTGGCATCAACGCCATTGCTGCGCCTTTTATCGCCCAGATGATCGGCGGTGCCTTCGCCGGCGCCGCGGCCGCGGTGGATGCTTTCGGGCTGTACCCGCGGTACCAGTACACCGCGCTGACCAACATCGGTTTTGACGGGCTGCTCGTTGCCGTAATCGCACGCAAAAAGCCGGCGTACATTCCGATCGCCGCTTTTGTCCTGGCTTACATCAGAACATCTGCCGTGGTACTCAACCTGTCCACGAACATCCCTGTGGAGTTCGTGAACATGATGCAGGCTATCATCATCTTCTTCGTCGCAGCCGAGCATTTCCTCTCCAAATCCAGGCAGAAAGTCATCTTCAGGCTGGCGAGGAACAAAGAACAGGAGGCCCATTCGTGATGGAAACAATTCAATCCTTTCTGTTCTCCACATTCCGTATTTCCACCTCAATCGTGTTTGTGGCGCTGTGCGCCACGGTGAGCCACCAGGCCGGCCTGACCAACATGGCAGCGGAGAGTATGATGCTTACCGCGGCCTTGGCCGGTGTCATCGGCAGTGCCGTCACGCAGAACCTCTTCCTCGGCCTGCTCATCGGCGCCGCTTGTGCTGTGCTGATCACCCTCTTCCTCTGTTTTGCGGCCTTTGTGATGAAGGTGGACCTCTACCTGATGTCCATCTCCTTGAACATGGCTTTGGCGGGGGCTACGGTGTATGTGATGTTTGTTACAACAGGGCAGAAGGCGAACACAGCGGCTTACTTCAACAGTCTGCAGGTACCTGCCTTCCGGCTGCCTCTGATTGAGAAAATCCCCTTCTTGGGTCCTGTCCTCTCAGGGCACAACGGGTTCACGTATCTGGCCTGGTTGATGGTGATCGTGGTTTGGTTCTTGATCTACAAGACGAAGTTCGGCCTGCGCATGCGCGCTGTGGGTCAGAATCCAAAGGCTGCCGAGTCTGTCGGGGTGAACCCGCGGACCGTGTACACCATTTCCTTCATGCTGGCCGGACTCATCGCAAGCTTGGGCGGCATGTTCCTATCCATGGGTTATCAGAGCTTCTTCATCCGGGATATGACCGGTGGAAAGGGCTTCATCGGCATGGCGGCAGCAACGATCGCCGGCGCCTCACCCCTGGCATCTGCGGTCATCGCCTACATTTTCGGCTTCGCCGATGCCATCACCAACTATTCCAAGCTGGTGATCACCGACGCCCAGTTCTTGGCGGCTCTGCCCTACATCATCACAGTGGCCCTGCTCCTCATCTTCTCGGCTTTGAAGAAGAAGGCCGCGGACACAGCTCACCGCAAGCGGCGGCTCATGGCTCTGGAGCGTGGCGAGGCCCAGGCATCATAACAAGCTCTGCTGCTTACATCGCTGCAAAAGGGGGAACTGCTTTGCCATGGTAGATTACATCGCCTTTGGCAATGTGATGTTAGATACGATTGTTACGGCCGATGGTTACACCACCGGAAGAGAGTACATCGGTGGGCCGGCCACCTTCGCCTACTCCGGAATCCGGCTCTGGACAGACTCTGTCATGCAGAGCAGCCGGGTGGGAGAAGACTACCACACACTCTTTGACCCATGGATCGCCAAAAACAAGGTGATCACCGAGGGCTTTGAAGTGGTAGTGGAACACTGCAACCATTCTTATCTGGCCTACAACGAAGACGGCACCTACCGGGGTGTCGAGGAAGTCAAGCGTCACCGCAGCGACTGGATCCAGGACTTCGGTTACATGAAGACCAGCCCGGAGCAGATCGACCGCTGGACTTCTGGCGGAAACGTGAAGGGCATCTACATCGCCCAAAACTGCGACCTGGTCTGGTGGCGCAGACTGAAGGAGATCAAGGCCAGAAACGGCTTTAAGATGGTTTGGGAGATCGAGGCTCCCAGCGCCTATTACGAGTACATGGACGCCGTGCTTTACGCTCTGGAATCTGTGGAGGTTTTCTCCCTCAACATCCAGGAGGCTCGGACTCTTTTCAACATTGAGACCGAGGAAGAAGCCATCAGGGAACTGCAGCGGCTGCCTGTTGATGTCACCATCTTCCGCGTCGGGGCCCGGGGCCTGTACAGCGTAACGAAGGATGAGGTCTTTTACCTTCCTCCCGCGCCTTCTGACCGGGTGGTGGATCCCACGGGCTGCGGCAACACTTCCACCGGGGCGTCCATCTATGCCTACTGTGAAGGCGACGACCCGCTCATGATCGGCATCAAGGCGAATGTGGCGGCAGCTCAGAACGTCCGGCAGTTTGGGATCATCCCAGATTTTGCCGCGGTTCGTGAATCAGCTTACCGCCAAGCTGCTGAGCTCTATGAGTTCTACAGCTCGCGCCTGGGAAGGGTGAAGATATGATCGAGTACTTGGCCTGCGGTAACATCATGTCCGATCAGGTCGAACATGAAGACGGCACATTCAGCCCCTGGCATATCGGGGGCCCGGCGCTGTATGCCTTGGCCGGCATTCGCCTGTGGACAGACAAATGCAAGTTGGTGACGCAGACCGGAGCCGATTACGTGGAGACCTATGGCAGATGGCTGGATGAGAACGGCCTCAGCCATGAAAGCGTCTTGGTGGAGGCCGAAAGGGTTAACCGCTTCACCCTGCGCTACCGGCCGGATGATCAGGGGTTCACCTACGAGGCCCATCAGACCCATGAGTACTTGGGCTACCTGAAGACGCACCCGTACCACATTGATGCCGCTGCTGGGCCAGGCGTGAAGGGGATGTACTGGGCCCAGAACCTGGACCGGGTTGTCTGGCAGAACCTGGCCAAAGTCAAGGAGAAACACGGCTTCCAGATCATGTGGGAGATCGAGTACGGAGGCTCCGTGCGCGACCTGCCCAGGGAGTTCAAGTTGGAGCGGATCCCGGAGATCCTGGAGATTGCAGATATGTGGTCCATCAACCACAATGAAGCTTCTCACCTTTTTGATATCCCCCGGGACGAAGACGAAAGGATCATCCGCGAACTCATGAAGCTGCCTGCGAAGTTCACGCTTTATCGAGTGGGCAGGCGAGGGGCCTATGCGGTCACCAAGACCCAGGCTTTCTTCTGCCCAAGCGTTCAACCTTTTGGCGCCAGTGTGGATCCAACGGGGTGCGGCAACAACTCCACCGGTGCCGCACTGTATGCCTGGGTGGAAGGTTACAGCCCGGACATGGTCGTAGCCATGGCCAATGTCTCTGCCGGGTACAACGCAGCACAGCACGGTCCCTATCCCCGGTTTACCCCAGAAGTCATGCAGCAGGCGCTGCAGCTGGCGGAGTACTACCGGGAACATGCTGTGCAAGAGGTCATCATTAGGAGGTAATACGCGACATGCAAAGACAGGACTACGCGAATCCCTTGTGCGCTCAGGTGCGCAGCTTAACGGAACTAGTGGACGAGCAGGTTAAGAGGTGTTTTGATCAGGAAAAGCTCGAGAGTGTACTTTCCGTTGCAGAGATCTATGATATCCGCAACATCTACATCACCGGCGCGGGAGATTCCCTGGCTGCGGCCGGAGCTGCGGCCGATGCGTTGGAGTCCTTCACAGGTGTGTTCAACTGCAAGGCCGTTGACACCATGGAGTTTTCCCGCTTTACACCCGCTGCCCACCTGGGAATCGGAGAACCCAACAGCCCGCTGGTAATCGGCATCAGCGTGAGCGGCGGTACGGCCCGCATCGCAGAGATCCTGGAAAAGGCCAACCAGATCGGAGCTATTTCCCTTGCCCTTACCAACAAGGTACCCAGCAGGATTTCGGGGATCGCCAAGAAGACCTTCCATGTGGACACGCCGCACATGGACAAGGATTTCCCCGGCCTGCGTTCTTACTTCGCCAGCCTGATCGGCCTGATCGCTCTGGGCTGCAGGATCGGCCATGTGCGCAACGTTCTGCCGCCAACTGCGCCCGAGGAGTTCCAGACGGCGATCAGGCACTATGTGCACAGCTTCGAGCCGGTGATGGACCAGATCGAAGAGCAGATGTTTGAACTGGCCCAGACCTGGAAGGACCTCGAGCTGTTCAACTTCGTCGGTTCCGGTCCGCAGCTTTACTCGGCTCTCTTCGGCCTCATGAAGTTCTACGAGTGCACCGGACGCGTTTCCAATTACGATGATGCGGAAGACTGGTGCCATATCGATTACCACCTGAAGCACCCCGAGAAGATCGGTACGGTGATCTTCGCGGACAAGCATTCGCCTTACTTCAAGCGCACCCAGGAGACGGTCCAGGCGGCGGTAGGCATCAAGCGGCCGACACTTGTGATCGCAAACACGGACGCCAGCGCCTTTGAACCGGGAGCAGTGGTCTGCCAGATTCCAGACACTCCCCAGGGCTTTGAGTGGCTCATGCCGATCATGGACTATGTGCCCGTCACCTTCTTGGCAGCGTACTGCGCTGTCCTGGGTGGGCGCAGGTTCTTCAATGAGTTCGATGCCCGCAGTTTGGAGCGGACTGGCGATGGGACCTTCTTCAACCGGGACATCATGACAACCGGCAGCAGTAAGGTTGAAATTCACATCTAGGAGGTCAACCATGCACTTCGTTGGCACCATCAAGACATCATTTCGCGGCTATCCTTCGCTTACTGCGGAGCTGAATGAGCTGGTAGCCTCCAGCGGCGTGCAGCAGGGGCTGTGTTTGGTCACCCTAGCCGGTCACACCACCGGCCTGGCCATCACTTCCTTCTGGGATCCCCGCGGTCTGGACGACCTCATGGATGAACTGGATCGCAACTTCCCGAGCAAGGTGCATGTCCTCAACCAGCGCCATCCCTTTGATGCCTCTGGGCGGGTGAAGAGTGCTGTCGTCGGCAGCAGCGCACTGCTCCTTATCGATGGTGGGAAGCTGATCCTGGGCTCTTCCCAGGGACTGGTGCTGCTGGAGTTTGACGGACCCCGGGAACGGGTGTACCGCGTGGACATCTTCGAACGGCCCGTTACCGTGCAGTGGGGGAAGGTTTCCACTGAGTTCATGGGCATGCATGATCTGACGGCGGACATCAACGCGATGATCGCAGGGTCAGGAGTGCAGGAAGGGATCTGCCACGTCTCTGTCATGCACTCTACGGCAGGAATCCTGCTCTGTGACAGAGACGAGGCCGCCAGAGCAGACATCATGGAAGATATTGAGCGGCTGGTGCCTACCAGGGCGGACTTTAAGCACCGGGAAACGGCAGCGGACGCTGGCGGGCATGTAAAGACCGCCTTCACAGATACACAGCTCACGCTTCCCATTTCCCAAGGGAAGCTGCTGATCGGCCCAGAACAGGCAGTGGTCTTTGCTGAGTTCGATGGACCGAGGCCCCGCAGTTACGCGGTGGGCATCGTGGCAGGAGAGGACGGAAAGGAGATCGCTTTTCATGGATAAGAAGAACTACGATGGACAGCTGAGAAGGCAGTGCCTGAGCATTCCAGCGATGGCCGAGGAACAGATCGCTGGGCTGAAGAAGGGCTTAGAGAACACCATTCCCCGGGATGTGCTGAAGAAGATCCGCAGGGTGATCCTGACGGGCTGCGGCGATTCTTACCTGGCGGCAAAGATCGCTGTCCCAGCCTTTGAGAAATATGCAGGTGCGTTCGGCAACAAGTTCACCTTTGAGCGCTGCATTGACGTTGCCAAGGCCTTCAAGTGCGATCCTTCCCAAGCAGAAAGCACCTTGGTCGTCGCTATCTCCGCTTCTGGTTCTGCGGTGCGCGTGAGCGAAGCTCTGCTGCGGGCCAGGCATTACGGCGCCAAGAGCCTCCTTTTGACCAATGCACCAGAATCTTCTGGGGCCAAGGCTGCTGAGTACACTTTTATCGTCAATACTCCGCCCTTCGGCGAACCCGGGCCTGGTCTGCGCAACTATTACGCATCACTGGCCGGAGCCTTTGCACTGGCAGCCTATATGGGCGAGGCTAAAGGCCTGCAGCCGGAAGGCACTGTGGACAAGCTTTTCGCAGCGATTCTGGAGTACACTGCTGAATTCGCCAAGTACCTCCCCGAGATGGATGACCAGGCGTTCCAGATCGCACAGGCTTGGCAGAACATGCCGGCCATGGAAGCCATCGGAGACTACACTGACTGGGCTTCCGCCTACTTCATCGCCGCCAAGGTTGTGGAGGTTGCCGGGGTATTGGCGACCACCATCGACAGCGAGAACTGGTGCCACGTGCATTACTTTGCTTCCGATCGCAGGAATATCGGCACGGTGATCGTCTCCACTAAGGAGTTCAACAACTTCAGCAGGGTGAAAGAGACGCTGAGGACCGTGGAGGGCATCGGCCGCCCGGCTTGGCTCATCACCACCGGTACTAGAGAGGACTACGAAGTTGGGGCAGGGGTCGAGGTATGCACCGTGCCCAAGGCACCAGAGGGCTTCGAGTTCATTGAGCCCATGCTCAACCACATCCCGGGATCGATCATGGCATCCTATCTCGCCGCTCTGCATGGTGAACCGTATTTCCGGGCCGCTGACTCCATCCACAGAACGTCCCCTTACGGCCACACTCTGCGGACCAGCGCTATCGAGAGTTTTTAGGAGGACACCATGATCTACAACATCGCAGTTGAAACGGGCAGACCATCTTTTGTGGACCTCACAGAGGAGATAATCAGAGCCGTGGCCCGTTCTGGGGTTGTTGATGGACTCTGCGTTGTGGCAGTGGACAAGCCAACCGCGGCCGTGGTTCTGGTGGAAGCAGGCAACAGCAACGCCCAGGCAGATATCCTCAACGAACTCAGAACAGCTGTCCCTCCCCGGGTTGACTACCCAAGCGGCAGTGAGCCGTGGCTGGCGAGCGCCAGGACAAAGGCGGCCCTTTTGGGAGGTTCCAAGGAAATCCCCATAGTTGAGGGCAGACCGCAGTTAACCCCGGGCTGCGGCCTCTGCCTGGTCGATCTTCTGGGCTCAAGCACAGTCGCTGTAAGCATCACGTGCCTTTAGACATCGAGGGTAGGGAAAACATCTATGAACACCATTTACTTTCCACTGGAAGTATCCATCCTGCTCACACTCTTTGCTGCAGCCATGTGGGGCAGCTGGATGCAGATTGTCAACCATGTCGATGATTACCCCATAACTGGGGTAATCTTCTGGTTGTACGGGTTTTCACTGGTACTGGTTCTGGGCGTCACCGTGGTTCTCGCGCCGGTGCTCATGCCAGGGGCCAATGTCTGGGCGCTGATCTTGGAGAATCCCCAGAGCTGCCTGAAGATCTTGATGGGCGGTGCCCTGATGAGCCTGGGCCTGATGTTCAACCTGACAGTCATGAGCTCCATCGGCATGATCCTCGCCACCACCGTCGGCGGCAGTATCAGCACCGTCTTGGGTATCGGGACATCGATTGCCACAGAAGGCCTGCCGGGAGGCCCGGCCAGTCTGCCCTTCATCATCCTGACAACCGCTCTGTTCATCATCGGAAGCTTCCTCAGCTCCTATGCTTCCCACTGCCGGGATAAGGAGCGGGGGAATTCGTCCAAGCATGGAACGGGAGCGGTCACTGGGAAAATGCTCGTTCTGATGCTGCTTTCCTCCATCTTGGTGAACGGCTGGGCAATCGGCACTTCCGAAGGTACGGCTAAAGGGATGCCGCCTGTTCTGACCGTAGTTCTCATGGCCACAGGTTCTTTCCTCAGCGTGGCCCTGGTTTCTGCCATAGAATTCACCAGGAAAAAACAGTGGCGACAGGTGCTGTGCCTTGGCCGGCCGAAGAAGCCCATTGTCCTTTCGGCCATTTCGGCCTGCTGTCACTACGGAGGCAACCTGATCTCCATCTATTCCATGCCGGCGATCAGTGCCACCATCTCCTTCCTGCTTGGCAAGTCTGCCGCCTTGTGGACGATCTTTTGGGGAGTCTTCTACAAAGAGTTCTCAGGCGTCTCCGCCAAGACCCGCAGGATACTCTGGTATTCGATTGCGCTGCACATTGTCGGGATCATCGCTTTAGCGTTTTTCAAAGTCAATTAGTGCAGTTTGGAGAACAGCCGAGCCGCGGCAACCCCGGAACCAACAGCTTCCCCGAGTTTGGAGTGCAGGATGGTCTGACGCTCCATCAGCTGCTGGTCTGTATCCCCCAATCAGCCGGGTGGCTTCTGGCTGTTCTCCTTTTTACAAGATTTTTGAGGCCCTCGGCTCGATTTGACCAACAGAGAAGGAGTAAGCGGTCTTGTTGAAGAATTACCCAAATCTCCAGACAAAAGCTGTCGGGCGCGTCTCTTGGCCAACGGCAGAAAAAACAGAGAAGCCATGGGTGTTGGATATGAGCAATTCCTACCGCATCGAAAAGATCTATGACCTCCTCTTAGTGCGCAAGAAGGTCTCCGTCAACGAATTAGCGGAGATGTTCCATGTGACGCCTACGACTATCCGGAGAGACCTCATTGCCATGGAGGAGAAGGGGTTGGCGGGCCGCATGCGCGGGTTTGCTGTTGCGATCAGCGATACCGCGCGGGAGGCAGGTGTGAACCTCTTCGTGGAGGAAAAACGGCGTATTGCTGAAGCGGCCAAGAAGTACGTGAAGAACGGCATGTCCCTCGTTCTCGACGCTGGGACTACGGTGGAGACTTTCGCCGAGACTCTAGTGGAGGACGGCGCGATTGACGATCTGGACATCGTGACGAACTCACTGGCCATCGGCCTCAAGACGGGCAGGCACTTTCGGGTGGCCATGCCCGGAGGGATCGTTCTCTCCAACAGCGCTTGTCTCGTCGGCATGGATGTGGAGAGCTTCTTTTCGAACATCCACGTTGATGTGGCCTTCCTGGGAACTACGGGCATTGAGGGCAGCGATGGCCTTACAGTCTCCTATCCGCTGCACTTGACGGTGAAGAAGCAGATGGTAGCCTGTGCCCGGAAGCGGATTGCCCTTCTGGATTCCTCCAAGTTTTCGTTCACCGGGATCTTCACATTCTGCAACTTCAGTGACCTGGATGTGATGATTACCGTCAAAACGGACAGTAACGAAAAGGACCTTGAGGAGATTGCCAGCAGAGGCGTGGAGCTTGTGCTCGTTTAGTGGTGGGGCGGATGGTAAGGTTTGCGAAAGAGCATTCGCTCTGGCTGTTGGCTGTGGTACCAGCCTTGGTGAACTTCACAGGCACCATCCTGCTGCCTGAGTTCAGTGGACTGTTGTACCTTTACTTCGCACTCTGCTTTGTTTTTCTGCTGTGGGATGTGTATCTGCAGAAGCTCACGCTGAGTTGTGCTGCTCTGCGTCTGCTGCTCGGGCTCTTACTGCTTCCCGCGTACCTGATCCGTTACAGGCGCGGCAGCGGGTGGCAGTTGTGGGGGCCCATCGCAGCCTGGACGATCCTGTTCGTGTTTTACCTGGCTCTCGTTTCGATCCAGTGAAGTTTGTCCGCAAAAAAGACTCCTCTGCCGCGAGTTGGACTCGCCTTGGCAGAGGAGTTTGTCTTTTGAAGCAGTTTGGCAGTTAGCCCTCGGTCCTGATGCTTTCCTGCTGCTGGGTTCCCTTTCTCCGCAGGAAGCCCAGGAAGTCCAGCTGCATCCTCTGTTTGCCAAGCACGTCGAAGGCGACTGCGCCCAAAAGGACGAGGCCCTTGACCACCTGTTGGACGTTGGAGCTGATACCCATGATGGACATACCGTTGTTCAGGATGCCCATGATCATCGCACCGATCAGTGTGCCGCCGACCGTGCCGATGCCGCCGTAAGCGCTGGCGCCGCCGATGAAGCAGGAAGCGATCGCGTCCATCTCGAAGGACT
>DURQ01000080.1 GCA_012840725.1 Bacillota bacterium | reverse complement strand
GTCAAGATGGTTCAGGCCATCGTGAACGGCGAGGAACCCGAAGTAAACGATACGGAGACCTACTTCAACGGTGTTCGTAGTACCCACCTATCTGTGCGAACCCGTATTCGCTGACATCAACAACTACGAAGAGCTGCTCATCGAGAGCGGTTACTACACCAGGGAACAGCTGGAGAACTAGACTGCAGCCGAAAGCAACCAGAGCGGCGAATGGGCATTCTGCCCATTCGCCCTTTAGGGTTCAGGAGGGTCACAAGTGGCCAAGAAGCTATTGGAGATGCACTCCATTACCAAAGAGTTCCCCGGCGTAAAAGCGCTGGACAACGTGAACATCACCGTGGAAGAGGGAGAAATCCACGCGGTGGTTGGAGAGAACGGAGCTGGGAAATCCACCCTGCATACCTGCCTTTATCGTCACCCTCTCGGGCATGCTGGTCTTCCGGGGCTTAACCCTGATTGTCTTGGGCGGCCTGACTCTGGCTCCGTTTCCCGCGGACTTCCTGGCCTACTCCACGGGTTATATCCCCGACTTGTTCCCAACCCTCAATCTCTTTGGGCTGCGGAACTCCACATCCTTCCTGGTTGGCGTGCTGCTGGCAATCATCTACTGCATCACCCAAGTGCGGGGCTGGATCACGCGCAAGAAAAAGGCCTATGAGGTGGAGAGCCCCTGGATCCTCGCCTTAAAGGTCGTGATCGTGTCTGCAGCCGTGATCTGGCTCTTCTACACCCTCGGTGCCTACCGCGGCGTACCGAAGGTGCTGATTACAGTGGGCATCGTGCTCATCGCCTACGGCTACTTCACCACCCATACAGTCATGGGGCGGCACCTGTATGCTCTGGGCGGCAAACACTATGCCGGCGATGGAAGCGAGGAAGGCCATGTTCACATAGGCGAGGAAGAGCAGTTTCCTGGTCTTAACACCCGACAGGCGTGCCGCTTTCTCATTACCGCCCAGGGCGTAGAGGTGCCGGCCGATCACGGTCTGCTGCGTGAGGTAGTTGTAGGCGATCAGGATGATGCCCACGGTGATCAGTACCTTTGGCACACCGCGGTAGGCACCGAGGGTGTAGAACAGCCAGATGACGGCAGCCGAGACGATGGCCATCTTCAGGGTCAGGATCGCCGGGTTCTCCACGTCATACTCTTTCTTCTTCCGCCAGAACCAACTTCTGATCTGAGAAACGCAGTAGACGATCGCCACCAGAATGCCGATCAACAGCGATGTAGAGTTCCGAAGACCGAACAGTCCAAGGTTGGCGAACACGTCGGGAATATAACCCGTGGAGTAGGCCAGAAAATCGGCGGGGAACGGGGCCAGGGTGAGCCCACCCAGCACGATCAGGGTCAAGCCGCGAAACACCAACATCCCCGCGAGGGTGACGATAAACGCAGGAATCCGCGCATAGGCAATCCAGAATCCCTGCCAGACGCCGATGGCAAGACCGATCAACAGGCAGAGCAGGATGGAAAGGTGGGAGTTCCAACCCCAAGTTATGATAAAGGTACCTGCGCAGGCACCGACCAGAGCCACCACCGACCCGACGGAAAGGTCGATGTTACCTCCGGTGAGAATACACATAAGCATACCTACGGCCAGGATGACCACATAGGCGTTTTGGAATATGAGGTTGGACACGTTCATCGGCTTCAGCAGCGTCCCGTTAGTCATCAGCTGAAACGCCAAGATGATAACCAGCAGTGCAAGTAAAATCATGTACTGCCTTAGGTTGTTCCGAAGCGTTGTCCAGAGACTACTCATGCCCCGATCTCCCCCTTACTATGCTGCATGATGCAGTTCATAATGCCTTCCTGAGTGGCCTCCGACTGGGGAAACTCCGCAATTATGCGCCCGTTGTTCATGACGTAAATCCGATCGCACATGCCCAGAATCTCAGGCAGCTCAGAAGAGATGAACAAGATGGCCTTGCCTTGTTTCGCCAAGTCGTTGATGATCTGATATATCTCAAATTTAGCACCCACATCCACGCCGCGTGTCGGCTCGTCGAGCAGCAGGATATCTGGTTTGGAGTAAATCCATTTGGCGAGCAGTACCTTCTGCTGGTTGCCGCCGGAGAGGTTGCCGACAAACTGTTCCACGCTGGGCGCCTTGATTCCCAGAGTCTCGCGGTAGTTGTTTGCCGTTTTCCGCTCCAGATCACGGTCGATCCGGCCGCGGTTTGAGACAAACTCCATGCGCGGCAGGGTGATGTTGTGCATGATGCTGCTGCCGAGGATCAACCCGCTCTCTTTGCGGTCTTCCGTAACGTAGATGAGTCCGGCAGCGATGGCATCGGGAACCGAGTATAGTTCCAGCGGCTGCCCGTCTTTGAGTAGCGTGCCGGAGATGCGCGAGCCATAGGCCCGGCCGAAAATGGATAAAGCTAGCTCCGAACGTCCGGAGCCCATGAGTCCGTAGATCCCCGCAACTTCCCCTTTGTGGAGCTTGAAAGAAACGCCGTTTACAACTTTGCGTTCGGTGTAGATTTCATGGTGGACGGTCCAATCCTTGACTTCAAGAGCCACATCGCTCCGGATGGTTTTGGGGCGGTGGGGGTAGCGCTCGGTCATCTCCCGTCCGACCATACCCCGGATGATCCGCTCTTCTGTTACGTCGTCGGAGTATTTATCCAGCGTCTCCACAGTTGAGCCATCACGCAGGATGGTGATGCGGTCAGCGCAGTACGCCACCTCGTTCAGTTTATGGGAGATAAGGATGGAGGTGATGCCCCTTTCCCGCTTCAGGCTCAGCAAGAGGTCGAGGACCTTGCGCGAATCCGCTTCATTCAGGGATGAGGTTGGTTCGTCCAGGATCAACAGCCGGACATCCTTTGCCAGTGCCTTGGCGATTTCGACCAGCTGCTGCTTACCCACGCTGATGTCCTTTACCAGCGTACGGGGGTTTTCCTCGAGGCCCACTACCCGCAGGTGTTCTTCGGCTTCCTGGAAGGTCTCATTCCAGTCGACAATGCCCCGCCGGCGCTGACGTTCATTGCCCAGGAACATGTTCTCGCCGATGGACAGATAGGGTACCAAAGCTAGTTCTTGATGGATGATGACGATGCCCAGGCGTTCTGAGTCTTTGATGTTGTGGAAACGGCAGAGCTGCCCGTCGAAGTAGATGTCCCCGGTGTAAGAGCCGTAGGGGTAGACCCCGCTGAGCACGTTCATAAGCGTGGACTTGCCGGCTCCGTTTTCGCCAACGATGGCGTGGATCTCTCCCTCTTCAACGGTGATGTTCACATTGTTGAGCGCCTTAACCCCCGGAAACTCCTTGGTGATGGAGTGCATTTCCAGTAACTTCTTGGCCACTTGTTACCCTCCTGAACCCTAAAGGGCGAATGGGCATGAAGCCCATTCGCCTCTGTGGTTTCTTTAGATGAGCAGTCTCTAGTTCTGGAGCTGCTCCCTGGTGTAGTAGCCGCTCTCGATGAGGAGTTCTTCGTAGTTGTTGATGTCAGCGAATACCGGTTCGCAGAGGTAGGTGGGTACTACGAATACGCCGTTGAAGTAGGTCTCGGTGTCGTTGACTTCGGGTTCCTCACCGTTGACGATGGCCTGCACCATCGTTACAACCCTCTCCGCCAGGGTGCGGGTGTCCTTGAACACGGACATCGCCTGGTAGCCAGTGATGATGTTCTTGGTGTTGGCAACGTCGCAGTCTTGGCCGGTGATCAGCGGGAACTCTTCCTTGGTGAACCCGGCGCCGATCAGCGAGTTGGTTACGCCCAGAGCGGTGGAGTCATTGGAGCAGAGTACAGCGTGCAGTTTCCGGCCGCCAGCATAGTAAGCAGCAATCAGGTTGTCCATACGGGCCTGAGACCTCTCAGAGGACCACTCCAAGGTGGCAACCTGTTCGAACTCGATCTGGCCGGAAGGAATGACCACCTTGCCCGCTTCGATGTAGGGCATCAGCTGGTCGATAGCGCCCTGGTAGAAGTAGCGAGCGTTGTTGTCGTCAGGCGAACCAGCGGTGATCTCGATGTTCACGGGATCGGTGCGGTTCTCAAGATCCAGAGCTTCTACCAAGTACTTGCCCTGGATGGTACCTACCATGTAGTTGTCGAAGGTGGCGTAGTAGGAAACTGCATCGGTTTCCATGAGCAGGCGGTCATAGGCGATAACCGGGATGCCCTCATCCTTCGCAACCGCGAGAACGGTACCAAGAGAAGCACCGTCAATGGCGGAGATGACCAGGACGTCTGCGCCGTTGAGGATCATGTTCTCAATCTGAGAAACCTGAAGCGCCACATTGTTGTTGGCATACTGCAGGTCGACTTCATAGCCGGCAGCCTCAAAGCGCTGTTTCATGTTAGAACCGTCTTGGTTCCAGCGCTGCAGGCTCTGGGTCGGCATGGAGATACCGATCCTAACAGCTGCGAAAGCTGTATTGGCCGCTGCCAAAACCAAAACCGCCAAGAGGATAACCGAGAATAATTTCTTCACTTGTCACACGCTCCTTTGCGATCTGAAATTCTTGGGTTCTTTACTCCCCGACAATTGGTACTGCGTCCAATCCCCTCTTAGAAACATCCCACCCCCTCTTTGCCGCTGTCCAATTCAGACATCAGGTGCGGCTTTCCGCACCTGAAATCTTCACAGTCCTATCCGTTGCTGCGAATAAAGGTCAGTAGAGGAATGCTGTGCTTGGCATGTTTCCGGGTACACTGTCACGATTATTCGCCACCAATCACGCGTTTTCCTTTCCATATTGTGAAGACATTTGCGTGTCGGGCGGAAATGTGACTAACAACAGCTTTCTTGTGAAAACAATGAAACAAACAACGGTTGCGCTCAGGAAACGCGTTGCGGTGATGGTTCCTAACCCAGAAGCAGTTCCCGCAGCGCTTGGACAGAGTTTACCATGGCTGTGGGCTCCAAGGCTTCGAGCTCTTCCTGAGTGCCGTAGCCGTAGGTGACAGCGATGACATCAAGGCCGTTCACCTTTGCGCCGACGATGTCGTATTTCCTGTCCCCGACCATCACTTTGTCTTGGGGGGTTCCTCCAAGACGCTCCAGAACGGCGGCAATGAGTTCGGCCTTATCAGTGCGCCGACCGTCCAGGTAAGCGCCGAACACCAGGTCTTTCTGGAAGTACTTGGCGATGTTCAGGTACTCCAGAGTCTTGTGGGCAAAGAAATCGGCCTTGGTTGTGGCGATGGCCAGCGTTTTCCCGGCTTTCGTCAGATCGCTTAGGAGTTCTGGGATGCCCGGGTAGACATGGTTCTTGTGAAGACCGTGTTCCTCAAAGTACTGGCGGTAAAGCCGGATCGCTTCGTCTACCTGGGTTTCACTGAAAGAAAAGTGTTTTTCGAAGGACTCCTTCAGTGGGGGTCCGATGAATGTGCGCAGCAGATTCGGGTCACCCTCGATGCCGAAATGCCTCAAAGCAAGAATTAAGGAGCCGATGATGCCTTCTCCTGGGTCGCTGAGTGTACCGTCGAGATCAAAGATGATGAACTTGCGGTCCTTCATATAATCCTCCTGTCGTGTTCTTGGACCTATCTTACCACATTGCGCCTCTGTCTGCACTTCCACAAAGGACCCGATGTGGGCCACAGAGCGGTCTTGCGCCCACTGCCGCCCGAATCACGCAGGAAAGGAAATCACAGGTAACGAAATGCTAGTAAATAGGAATAAAGCGTTCCATTCTGCGGAGTGTCACCATCAACACCTGGCAGGGGCGGCACTATCGCGATTTGAGGTTGGCTGGGAAACCAAGGGAAGGGAGATTGCCCTATGCAGAAGTGGAAGGTACTGAAGAAGATCATGGATGCGGGCTTGGTTGTTGTAGTGCGGGCCGACAGCGTGGATCAGGCCAAGCGCATCGCTGAAGCTTGTTATCGAGGGGGAGCGGCTGCTATTGAGATCACCTACACCGTGCCCGGCGCAACGAAAGTGATCGAGGAACTGGCCGCCACCTACACGCCTGATGAGATGATCATCGGTGCTGGCACAGTACTGGATCCGGAGACGGCGCGGATCGCCATCCTGGCCGGTGCTCAGTACGTGGTCAGCCCCTCTTTAAACCTGGACACCCTCAAGCTGTGCAACAGGTATCAGGTGCCCTGCATGCCGGGGATCAGCGATGTGAGATCAGTTGTCACAGCCCTCGAGTATGGAGCAGATATCGTGAAGCTCTTTCCCGGGGAGCTGTACGGCCCCAAGGCCATCAGAGCCTTCAAGGGACCCATCCCCCAGGCCAACTTCATGCCCACGGGCGGCGTCAGTCTGGATAATGTCGAAGACTGGATCACAGCCGGGGCGGTGGCTGTTGGCGTTGGAGGAAGCCTGACCCGCGGCGCGAAGACTGGCGACTACGCCGGTATCGAAGCGCAAGCCAAGCAGTTCGTTGAGAAGATCCAGAAGGCGAGGAGTGGGGCAGATAACTGACTCAGCGTGGATCCAGACAGTACGGGGGTTGATCCCCGCACAAGACTTGGGTTTCTGCCATGCCCATGAGCACTTGTTCACGTCCCATGATCACGCGGCACGGATAGATCCTGCGCTGCTCCTTGACTCTTACGAGTGTACCTTGGCCGAACTGGAACTTTTCAAGCGGGCGGGGGGCAGAGGCGTGGTGGATGCTCAACCCGTGGGCTGCGGCCGCAGGGCGGATCTGCTCCAGCGCGCCTCCGAGGCAAGCGGTGTGCATGTTATAGCCTCCACAGGCTTCCACAAGCTGATCTACTACCCTGGCGATCACTGGCTCCACACCGCCAGTGAAGAAGTGCTGTGCGAGCTCTTCCTTACTGAGCTGACTGAGGGTATGTTTCTCGATGGTGACCACGCCTTCCCCAGACAGAAGTCGTCGATACGGGCCGGTGTGATCAAAGCCGCTTCGGACAGTGCCGGGATAACCCCAGAGTACCTCCGTCTCTTCACCGCTGCGGGTCTCGCCGCCAAGCAGACGGGGGTTTCGGTCCTGACCCACACGGAAAAGGGTGCGGGGGCTTTGGAGCAGGTGGAACTGCTTCTCGATTTGGGCCTCGCTCCCGAGTCCATCATTGTAAGCCACCTTGACCGCGGTCTCGATGACTTTTCGTACCATGTGACGGTGGCGCAGACGGGAGTCTACCTGCAGTACGATACGATCGGCCGGCCGAAGTACCATTCTGATCGCGAAGAAGCTGAACACATCCTGCGTATGGTGGAGGCGGGCTTTGCCGCACAGATTCTCTTAGGGCTGGATTCGACAAGGGCGCGGATGCGGTCCTACGGCGGCGATCCGGGGATGGATCACATCGTCGTGAGCTTCATCCCTCTGCTCAGGCAGGTAGGAGTAGGAATCCGGGACATCGAGCAGTTCACCGTGGGGAACCCGGCAAGGGCTCTGAGCATCAAGAAGGCCTGAAACCCGTAATTGGACCGCTGGGTTACGCCCAGCGGTTTTTTGTGTTGACAAGCGAACACGTGTTCGCTATACTGAAATCAAGAACAAGGTGAGGAGGGTGAACTCAGATGGCTGTAACGCAGACAATCGCCAGCAGTGCGGCGTATGTGATCGGTAGGATCAGCGAGCTTTGGGGAGAACTGCCCGACACCACGGCCCTGCAGCGGATAGTGTACCTAGTGCAGCAGAAGGGAGTTGATCTGGGTTACCAGTACGGAGTGCATTTTGCCGGTCCCTACAGCGCAGCCCTGGACGTACACACCCTCTTTCTCAGTGCAGAAGGGCTGATCAGGTTCAGCTCTGATGGTACGCACCACTTTATCGGCCTGACCATACGGGGTCTGGCGGCCAATGCGGAGGGGTTGAGCCCAGAAGATTTGGCTGTGATCGATGAGGTTATCGCTTACTGCCGCGGCAGGTCTCCCGAGGAGCTCGAGCTCTTGACTACCGCCCTGTTTGTGCATGATCACCTCCAGGACGGGTCTGAGGCAAAAGTTGCTGCCGGAGTGCGCAGACTCACGGGGGCAAGGTATTCCCGAGAAGAGATCGACGCGGCGATTCGGGAGTTCGCCTTTTTCGGCAGGTTCATCCAAGCGGCGTAATGCAGATCAGAAAGCGGCCAGGTACCCTTAGGGTCCTGGCCGCTGCGCGTTCCGCTTTCTTACAGGATAACAACACCTTTTGAACTATCTCTTCATCAAAAAAAGTTGAAGAAGTGATCTGGGTCACAGCGCCTTTCCCGCGGAAACGGTACAATAGCCTCACATGGAAGATGAGAGAGTTTCTGTTGGGAAGGTGATTATTGTGAAGGAAAACCTATTCAACCGCCCTGAAATGGCCGAGGCCTGGGCTGGTTTTAAGGCCGGCCGCTGGTCGGAAACGGTGGATGTGCGGGACTTCATCCAGAGCAACTACAACCCGTACTATGGCGATGAAAGTTTTCTGGCAGGACCCACTGCCAGGACAGCAGGGCTCTGGAAGAGAGTCAGCGAGCTGATCCAGGAGGAAGTCCGCAGCCAGACGGTTAAGGTCGACCTGGAGCGCTTCAGCGGCATCGACAACTTCGCGCCGGGCTACATCGATCGGGACCAAGAGGTCATCGTCGGCCTGCAGACCGATGAGCCCCTTAAGAGAATCATGAACCCCTATGGTGGTTTCCGCATGCTGAAGAGTTCTCTTGAGGCCTACGGACTTCAGATGGATCCTGAACTGGAGGAGCACTTCAACGAGTACAGAAAGACGCACAACCAGGGCGTGTTTGACGCCTACACCAAGGAAATGCGCACTGTGCGTTCGGTGGGGCTGCTCACCGGTCTGCCTGATGCTTACGGGCGGGGCAGGATCATCGGTGACTACCGCCGGGTTGCCCTTTACGGAGTGGACTTCCTTAAAGAAATGCGCCAGAAGGATAAGGAAAACCTGACCGGGCCAGCTGTGGAAGACATCATCCGTCTGCGGGAGGAAATGTCTGAGCAGATTCGGGCCCTCGAGGCCATGAAGTCCATGGCGGCCAAGTACGGTTACGACATCGGCCGGCCGGCGAGAAACGCGCAGGAAGCGGTGCAGTGGCTGTACTTCGCCTACCTGGCTGCGGTTAAGGAAAACAACGGGGCAGCCATGAGCCTGGGACGCAACACGGCTTTCTTAGATATCTATCTGGAGCGGGATCTGAGGCGGGGCCTCCTTGACGAAGCGGCTGCGCAGGAACTCATTGACCAGCTGGTTGTGAAACTGCGCCTGGTCCGTCACCTGCGCACCCCCGAGTATGATGACCTCTTTGCCGGCGATCCCACCTGGGTCACGGAAGCCATCGGAGGTATGGGGGAAGACGGCCGGCCGCTCGTGACCAAGACGGCTTACCGGTTCCTGCACACCCTGGACAATCTGGGTACTTCTCCCGAACCGAACATGACTGTACTCTGGTCCAAGGACCTGCCAAGGCCGTTCAAAGAGTACTGCGCTGCCATGAGCATCAAGACCGCTTCCATCCAGTATGAGAGCGACGATCTGATGCGGCCCATCTACGGCGATGACTACGCCATCGCCTGCTGCGTTTCGGCCATGCGGGTGGGCAAGGACATGCAGTTCTTCGGCGCCCGGGCTAACCTGGCCAAGGCCCTGCTCTACGCCATAAACGGCGGTTTTGACGAGATCAAGCGGGACAAGGAAAACCGGCCGGTACACGTTCTGCCGGGGATCGCACTGAATACCCAGGAAGTACTGGACTACGATACGGTGATGGCAGCCTTTAAGCAGGTTATGGATCAGCTGGCGGAACTCTATGTGAACACCATGAACACGATCCACTACATGCACGACAAGTACGCCTACGAAGCAGGGCAGATGGCGCTGCACGACCCACAGGTACACAGGTATATCGCCTTTGGCCTGGCAGGCCTGTCCATTGCTGCTGACTCGCTGTCCGCGATCAAGTACGCAGAGGTGAAGCCGGTTCGGGATGAACACGGTATCGCGGTTGACTTCACAGTGGAAGGAACCTTCCCGCGTTACGGCAATGATGACGATCGGGTAGACAGCATCGCCATCGAGATCAACGAGTATTTCATGGACGCGCTGCGCAAGCACCAGACCTACCGGAACGCCGAACCCACCCTGTCGCTGCTCACCATCACCTCAAACGTTGTCTACGGCAAGAAGACGGGTGCAACACCCGATGGTCGCAAGAAGGGCGAGCCTTTTGCCCCGGGCGCCAACCCCATGAACGGCGCGGACAAGATGGGCGCACTGGCCTCCCTGAACTCGGTGGCAAAGCTGCCTTACCGAAGGGTAAACCAGGACGGCATTTCCAACACCTTCACCATTGTGCCGGCGGCGCTGGGTAAGAATTTCCCTGAGCGGGTGACCAACCTGACCAACATCCTCGACGGATACTTCAGGCGCGGCGCCTTCCATCTCAACGTGAACGTCCTTGACCGCCAGCTCCTGGTGGAGGCCATGGAACACCCAGAGAAGCATCCCAACCTGACCATTCGGGTCTCCGGCTACGCAGTGCGCTTCAACCGCCTGAAGCGCGAACATCAGCTTGATGTGATCAACCGGACGTTCCACGAGGCGGTTTAGAGGAGAGATAACATGCGCGGCTTTGTACACTCCATCGAGACAATGGGTTTGGTGGACGGCCCCGGGACGAGAACAGTGTTCTTCCTGCAGGGCTGTCCCCTGCGCTGCGCCTACTGCCACAACCCGGACACCCAGAAAAGGATGGGAGGGGAGGAGCTGACTCCGGAGCAGGTTCTGCACATTGTGGAGCGCTACCGTCCCTACTATGGCGAAGAAGGCGGCGTGACCTTCTCCGGCGGGGAGCCGCTGCTTCAGGGAGAGTTTCTTGCAGCCTCCTTGCAGATTCTTAAGCGGGAAGGTTATAATACCTGTGTGGACACCTCGGGTTACGGCGATCCCCGGTATTACCCGGCCATCCTGCCCCATGTGGATACCCTTCTGCTCGATGTGAAAGCCTTTGACAGCGCTGCTTTTGCCCAGCTGACGACGGTGAACGGGTTCGATACCTACCTCGCTTTCCTCAACAGCCTTGAGGAAAACGGCTTTCAGGGGCAGATCTGGGTGCGGCATGTCATGGTTCCGGGTTTGACCGACAGCGAAGAGTTCATGCGGCAGCTCGTGGAGCTGATCCGGCCCATCTGGGCCCGGGTAGACCGCATAGAGATCCTACCGTACCATACGGCAGGCGTGAAGAAATACGAGCGATTGGGGATTCCCTATCGGCTGGAGGGAGTGGAGCCCATGGATAAAGGGCGAGCAAAGGAACTGGAGATCTATGCAAACAAGGTCTTCGCTGAAAGCCTGCGCGCCCAGCGCCAAGCCCAGGCAGAGCAAAAACAAGAGCAGCCCCGCCGCGAGGCGGCAGCTTCCGAGCTGGAAAAGTCAGCACTCCTCTCCGTGCTGCGGGGGCTTCCCCTGTTTGCCGATCTTGCCGAGGAGGATGTAGAAGATATCCTGAAGCTCGTGACTCTGGCGGATATCAAGGAGGGGGAGTACGTGTTCAAGACTGGAGATCCCCCCGAGTTCATGTACCTGATCTACCAGGGACAGATGAAAATCTTCATCAACACACTTGATGGGGAAGAGCAGATCTTCTACATCTACCGCGATGGAGACTTCGTTGGCGGCCTCAACCTCCTGGTGGAGACTCCGTACCGCTACATCGGGCAGGCCTTAACAGACTGCAAAGTGGTGGTCATTTCCAAAGCCGCCTTCGACAAGTATTTCTACGATTCGCCGGTGGTTCTGCGCAGCGTGCTGGTGAAGAGCTTCGAGCGCATCCGCTGGGCAGAAGAGCTGATTCAGAGGCTGGCTACCAGCAACGCTTCCATGAAAACCGCCGGGCTTCTCCTCAAGTTGGCTAAGCGCATCGGCGTGGAAACCGCTGAAGGCATCAGGCTGGAGCTGTCCATGAGCCGTGAGGAACTGGGCAATTTCTCCGGGTTGAGAAGGGAGACGATTACCAGGAAGCTTGGCGAGTTCAAGGAGCTCGGCTACATCGATCTGCTAGGAAGTAAAGTGATCGTTATCAAGGACCTTGAGGCCTTGGAAAGCTACGTTCTTTAGACGTTCAAAACCTGTCAAACACCCGTCAGTCAGGAGTTCGCCCCTCAGGCGCCCCCCTGGCCGGCGGGCTTTTTTGGTAGTTCAAAATCCATACTTGCCTGTGGTTTAATGACTTTAAACTCCACAAACGCTGTGGTTAATATACAATTAACACAGATGATCCGGAAACCCCACAACCAGCAGGTGGAGTTTCGTTTTCTTGCAGGGAGCTCACGTGCTGGTTGCAGCCGGACAAAATCAAAGAAGGGAGTATGGTGGATGGTGCGCAGGAGAATGTTCGGTTTGCTAGTTGTGTTGTCTCTTGTCTTGGCAGTTGCTGGCGTAGGCTTGGCGGCCAGTGGGAAAGTAATGCTCTACTCGTCGATGCAGGAAGATCAGCTGCTGGCGATCAAGAAGGGTTTCGAGGCTAAGTATCCTGATATGACCATGGAGTACTACTTCGCTGGCACCGGCCGTGTGATGACCAAGATCGCGGCCGAGGCTCAGGCTGGCCAGGTCGGCGCTGACGTGATCTGGGTAGGCGACCCCGCAGACTACATTTCCTTTAAAGAGCTTGGTATCCTGGAAGCTTACGAATCCCCGGAAGCAGCTTTCATCGATGACGCTTACAAAGATCCCGACGGTTACTTCATCGGCGCCCGCATGATGAACATGGGCATTGCCTACAACACCCTTTTTGTAACTCCGGAAGAAGCACCGAAGACCTGGTTTGACCTGCTCGATCCGAAGTGGAACGATCAGATCGTCATGACCGACCCCGGCACCTCGGGCACTTCCAAGTTCTGGCTGAACGCTATTATCAGCCATCCGAAGTACGGTCTCGATTATATCGAGAAGCTCAGGGCTAACGGCTGCTACATGGAAAGCGGCACCACCGCCACCCACAACCAGATAGCTGCCGGGGCGTACCAAGTGGGCGTCTGCCTTGACTACGTGACCGCCACCTTGGCCGAGCAGGGTTCACCCATAGCTTTCATCTTCCCAGAAGACACGGTATCCATCTTCAGCCCCATCGGCCTGGTAAAGAACGCTCCCAATGGTGAAAATGCCAAGTTGCTCTTCGACTTCATCCTCTCCAGAGAAGGCCAGGAGATCCTCATCGCCCAGAACCTGATCTCGGTCCGCAACGATCTGGAACAGCCGGGTGTCAACGTGGAAGAGATCGCCGCTAAGGCCCTGTCCCTGGATCTGGAGGCAATGGTCAAGGACAGCGACGAGAATCTGGCTGCCTTTGATAAGCTCTTCGGCATCTAACCATCCCGTAGGGAAGTATAGGCCTCACTCTGGGCAGCGGGCATCCCTCGCTGCCCAGATTTCAACGAGGAAGGGGAGGGAGCTATGTGGCTTATGTAAGATTTGAGAACATTTCCTTCGCCTACGGAGATAACCAGGTACTCAAAAACTTCTCCCTGTCTTTGGAGAAAAACGAGATCATGTGTCTGGTCGGCCCTTCCGGCTGCGGCAAGACCACGCTTGTGAGATGCCTGCTCGGCCTGAACAGGCCTTCGGAAGGCGAAATCTGGGTTGGCGATACCTGCATGTTCAGCAGCAAGCGCCGCATCAATGTTCCGGCTGAGCGGCGCGGCATCGGCATTGTGTTCCAAGACTACGCCGTGTGGCCCCATCTGACCGTCAAGGAAAACATCGCCTATCCCATGCGCAAGCGCAAAGTGCCCAAGCAGGAGATCGACCGCCGCGTGGAAGATGTTCTGCGGCTGGTGCGCATGAGCGAGTATATCAACCACCTGCCCAGCCAGCTCTCAGGCGGCCAGCAGCAGCGGGTGGCCATTGCCCGGGCACTGATGACCAGTGATGACCTGATCGTGATGGACGAACCCATCACCAACCTCGATGCCAAACTGCGGGAGCAGATGCTTTATGAAATCAGGGAACTGCAGCGCAACGTCGGTACCACCGTCTTCTACATCACCCACGATCAGCGCGCCGCCCTGCAGCTCGGCGACCGCATCGCGATCATGGACCCGAAGGGCGATCTGATCCAGCTCGGATCCGACGAGGACATCATCCTCCGGCCCAAGACCAGGTTCGTCTTTGAGTTCATCGGTGTCACCAACTTCCTGAACCTCAAAAGGGTAGACGGTCAGCACAAACTCGACTTGGGAAGCACTTTGGCTCCATGGCCCGGCGAAGTTCCTCAGGAACTGCGGGGCGGAGCCGTAATTGATGTGGGCATCCGTCCCAATGACATCGTCTTTGACAGCTCTTCGCCTGTGCGGGGAACAGTGGAACGTGCCGTGTTCTTGGGCAGCGAGTATGAGTATTTCGTCCGAGCCGGTGAAAAGACGCTCCGCATCCAGCAGGGTTCACTCGATGCGGGGCAGAGCGGGATAGTCCGGGAAGGCAGCGAGGTGGGGCTCAAGTTCCTCAATCCCTACTATTACCCAGCTGCCCGAGAGGAGGCTGTGTGATGATCAACCTGCGCGGTAAGACCAAGGATCTGGCAGCGGTTGATGGGCGCCGCCGCATCGGGCTTGATGCGGTGATGACGGCCCTCAGCTTTGTGTTGCTCCTCGTGATCGTGGTCACTCCCATTTCCATGATCATCTACCACGCGTTTTTCTACCAAGGCCAGTTCTCGCTTGATCTCCTTATTGACCAGTTCACGCGGGAAACCACCCTCTCGGCCATGTGGAACACGATCAAGATCGCACTGCTGGTGACCGTCTTCGGCACGATCGTCGGGGTGTTCTACGCCTGGCTTCTGGGACGCAGCAACATTCCAGGCAAGAGCCTGATGCGTTTTCTGTTTACCATTCCCTACATGTTCCCGCCTTTTCTGGGCGCCATGGCGTGGGACCTTCTGCTGAACGGGCGTTCGGGGTACCTGAACCGCTGGGCGATAAAGACCTTTGGGCTCTCCTCAGCACCGTTCAATATCAACTCCATCTGGGGCATTGTCTTTGTCGAGCTTTCGTACTACTTCCCCTTTGTGTTCATGCAGGTAGTAAGCGCTTTGGAGAGGATGGATCCTACTCTGGAAGAAAGCGCCCGCATCGCCGGGGCCAGGCAGGGAACTGTTATCCGCAAGATCACCCTGCCGCTGGTCACCCCCGCGATTTCCTCGGGAGCCCTCTTGATCTTGATCAGCTCCCTGGCTCACTTCGGGGTTCCCGCGATCCTCGGGTTCTCCCAAGGGATCTTCACACTGCCCACCCGCATCTACGCGGTCATCGCCCGTTCGGGAGGAAGCTTTGACGGTATCCGTCAGGGGGCTGCCCTCTCCATTCTGCTGGTGGCAGTGGTGGCCATCGCCCTGTGGATTCAGCAGAGGGTGATCAGGTCAGGTGGCTATGACATCATCAAAGGGAAGAGCATGCGCCCGACCGTGATCAACCTGCGGGGTGCCAGGATTCCCCTCTTCATACTGGCCCTCTCGACTCTTGTAGTGATCGTGCTGGTTCCCTTGGTGATGATCTTCCTGGTAGCTCTGGTCAAGGCCTATGGTCTTCCTCTGATTCCGGCGAACTTCACCCTGGCCAACTACGAGCGCATCTTCACCGCAAGCGGCACCATCGAGTCGATCAAGAACTCGATGATACTTTCCGTGAGCGCCGGGTTCATCACCATGATCCTCGGCACCTTGGTGGCCTATGTTGTGCAGAAAATCAGGCCTAAGGGTTCGACGCTTCTGGAGGTCATGTCGGTACTCCCGTACTCCATCCCCGGAACAGTGCTGGCCATCGGCGTGATCCTTGCCTGGTCGGGAAGCCTGGGGATCAACCTGTACAACACACTGTGGATCATCCTCGTGGCGTACATCGCCCGCTACCTGTCCTTCTCGATGAAGACCTCCTCGGCAGCCCTGCTCCAGGTGCATCCTTCCTTGGAAGAGGCGGCGCGGACCTGTGGAGCTTCCCATACTGAGAGCCTGAAGGATATTACCCTGCCTCTGATCCGCCCGGCCATGGTCTCAGGTTTCTTCCTGATCTTCCTGCCGGCCATGCGGGAGGTAACAACGTCAGTGCTGCTCTACGGCCCGTATACCCGCACATTGGGCGTTCAGATCTACTCACTGCGCGATGCGGGCATGATGCCGCAGGCCTCTGCCTTAGGCTCGGTAGCTATCGTGCTGATCGTTGTCGTTAACACCATTGTCAACGCTCTGAACCAGAGGCGGAAGGGGGTCTAAGGCATGGCAGAAGTTCAGGTAGAATTGAGACATGTTACCAAGAAGTTCACTACCAAAACCCTCGGCGACATAGTCGCCGTCGATGATTTCAACTTCCAGGTCTACGAAGGGGAATGCTTCTCCATCCTCGGCCCTTCTGGCTGCGGCAAGACGACGTGTCTGCGCATGATCGCCGGGTTTGAGGATCTGTCTGAAGGGGAGATCCTGCTGAGCGGCAGGCCCGTGTCCAGCAGCAGAGCCAACCTGTATGTCCCGCCGGAAGAAAGGGACCTGGGCATGGTCTTCCAGGCCTTTGCCGTCTGGCCCCACATGAACGTGTTCGAGAACGTGGCCTTTCCTCTGCGCATCCGCAAAGTGAACAAGGCTGAGGTGGAGCGGAGGGTGAAGCAGGCCCTGCAGCACACCAGCCTCACGGGTCTGGAGAATGTCTATCCTTCCGACCTCTCCGGCGGGCAGCAGCAGCGCATCGCTCTGGCCAGGGCGATCGTGACCAACCCTAAGGTCATGCTCCTTGATGAGCCCCTTTCCAACCTGGACCCGCACCTGCGGGAGACCATGCGCTTTGAGCTGAAGGAACTCCAGCGCAAGCTGGGCTTCACCATCATCTTCGTCACCCATGACCAGTCGGAAGCGATGGCACTGTCCGATCGGATGCTCGTGGCGGACATGGGCAGGATCATGCAGATCGATACCCCGGAGAACCTGTACAACAGGCCGATCAACCGTTTTGTCCACAGCTTCCTCGGTGAGAGCACCTTCTTGCGGGTCGTCATCCGGGATGGACAGGTGTATGCTGCGGGAGATCTGGAGCATCCCCTAGGAGTAACGCCGCCGCCAAATGCAGCACCGGAGATGATCCTGGCGACCCGTCCAAATGCCATCGACATCACCGGAAGTACGGGCTACCAGACCCGCATCGAGACCCGGATTTTCCTCACCGACCGGACTGAGTACCTTATTCCCGTGGGTGATCAGAAGGTAAAGGTGCAGACACCGCACCGCATCGCTTTCTCCGAAGGGAACAGCTGCTGGATCAGATTCGTGGATCCCATGTGGTACCCTGTGGAGGACACGGACGAGGAGAAAGAAAGAGCACGGCGGCAGTTGATCTGAGGAGAAGCACAGCAAAAAACCTTGCTGGAGGGGCAGACCCAAAACCGGCAAGGTTTTTGCGCGCACTTACTGCTGGCAGGAGCCGCGGTACTCTTTGGGTGTCGTGCCGCACAACTCCTTGAAGACGACGAAGAAGTACTTGTCGTTGGCGAAACCAACCTGTTCGGCAATGTCTTTCACAGAAGCGTCTGTCGCCCTGAGCAGCTGTTTTGCTCTATCGATGCGCACCTTCTTTATGGCATCGACGATGGAAACACCCGTTGCTTCTTTGTACAACCTGCTGAGATACACGGGGTTCATGCCCATTTCATCGGCGATACCGTGTGCAGAGAGGGAGACATCCCCGTAGCCCGCCGCGATCCTGTCATCAACTTTGGCAGCGAGGAGTTCGAGGCTGCTCCGCCGCCGCTCCTGCTGCCTGTCAACGATCTGCTGGAAAATGCCGTCCAGAAGGCGGTGCAGCTGCGCCGCATCCTCCAGGCCTTCCAAGACCTGGCTCGTTTCCGTAAACGGATCTAAGCCCAGCTCACTCTGCATGGCACCCAGGTCCTGCAGGATGGATCTCAAGAAAAAGCGGAAGTCAGTGAACTTGGCGGTGCGGATCTGTTCGAAGATCTCTTTCCAGGCGGCGCGGGCCTCATCCAGGGATCCCGAGCGCAGGGCGCTGAGCAGAGCGCTCACGTCCTTGTCCGCAAGCTCTACTGGTTGGCTGAAGGAAGCGGCCAGCTTCTCCGAGAGGACCGCCTGCCCAGCGTAGAGGAAGCGCATCTGCCAGAGTTCCTGAAGGCTGGCGTGGCAGCGGCTGAGTTCCGCCGCCGATTCTTTCGGTGTCCCGTACAGGCAGCGGCAGGACAGGACGTCGCTGAGGGCTAGGCACAGGTCCAGCACCTGCTGTTCAGAAGCTCTACTGATCAACGCTGCACAGCCGATGGGTGCCGCGGCAACGATGGCTGGGAGGGGTGTGATCTTGGCGAGGGCAGAGCGCACCGACTTGGGATCGGAGCAGTTCAGGAGGATAAGGGAGGCGGGATACTCAAGCAGACCCAGCTCCTCTCCTTGGAGCAGGCGGGCGACCTCATCGGCCAGCTGCTGTTCCATTCGGCTTTCCACCAGGCGATCCATTACCACCGCCATGTCGCCGTGGCTGCTGCCCAGCTTGTGGAGGGCCTCGCGCACGGCCTGAACCGGTGGGTAGAGTACCAGCACAGTGTACAGGGCGCCGATGACCAGCACAGAGGAAACGGCAAGGAGCAACCCGAGGGCAAAGTTGCGCACCCTGGCGAGACCGGGAAGAAGTTCGGACGTGTCGAAGGAGCGGAGGTAGATCAGGCCGGAATTCCTAAGCTGTGCGTACATCCAGCCGCTGTTCCCTCGAGGATCAAGGATGATGCCATGTGCTTCTCCGTCTTCAAGCCTTGTTGACAGTTCGGGCCAGACCTGGACAGCGCCTGAGAGGAGCCCCTCGTTTGCAGCGAGGACTTCCCCCTGGCTGTTGAGGACCACGCTGTTATGCCCCGAAGAGAGGCCGAGGAGCTGGTTTTCAAACCAAGGGGCACGCACATTGAGAAGCAGGGCGCCGCTGTTGGGCACATTTGGTTCAAAGAAAAGAAAGGAGTAGATCTCTCCTTCAGCGGACTCGCGCTTAACGGGGCCGGTGAAACCGTGCCTGGCGCGGGAAACCATCAGATCATAGGTGGAGTGATCCGCGTAGGTTTGGCCAGCATTGGGCACATGGGCGCCGCCTGAGGTGTACATGGTGTCGGTGTGGGCGTTGTAGATCAGGGCGCTGGAAAGAAAGGTGCTGCTGCTCACCCAGCTGCCCAGGTCCCGCATGCCCGCGATCCGTTCAGCATTCGAGACCGAGTCCAGGGTGCGCAGCTTTGCAAGGGAGCGGGAGTAGAACATCTGCATGGCGGCGTTGTGGATGATCTCGAGAAGCGTACCGGATATGGTGTCCACCTGCTCAACAAACTCGTTGTTGAGCTGGGTTAGGGATTGGATCAGCGATTCTTGGGACATCTGGATGAAGAGCAGGAACATGCTGAGGAAGACGGCAATGATCAGCAGGATCACAGCCGCCCGGCGAAGGCTTGCCCTTTGGAAAACAGTTGTCTTGCCCGTCCTCAACATGGGATCACCGTTGGGGTTTTTTGTTAAAGGAAGATTTCTTCATCGGACGGTGTATCCCTTTTAGCATGGTTTTCCTAGAGTGCGCCAAAATCGCCAGATGAGAAAGAAAACCGCCAGGCATCTCTTCGCCTGGCGGTTGATTCTTCCGATCCTAACGCTGGCTGGCTCCAAGGGAACCGAGGTCAGCTTGCGACACATCTAAGTCACTGCCGATTTCCTCCAACTCTGCGCTCCAGGGCTGTGTCCAATCTGGGGTGAAATCGGTAACGCCTGTTTCTGTGTAGTAATCGCCGGCGTCGATCAGCTCGTTGGCGTTGACATCGACCCAAGCAATCAGCTGCCATGTGCCTGTTCTCAGCTCCATCGTGTACCATCCTTGAGCTGGCAGAGGCACTTCCGCTTCCTTCGCAACTTCAGCGATCCGGTTGCCGCTGCGGAGGCCCTGTATGATACGGACGTTTTCCACAGCCTGCACAGCCCAATAGGCGTTGATCAAACCGTGGCCGTACTCGTAGGGATCGCCGACCTTCATTGCTGTACGCTCCAGGATGTCCCGAACCTGGCTGCTGGGGATACCATTGGCCAGCATGAGGCCGATAACACCCGAGACGTGTGGAGTGGCCATGGAGGTTCCATTCATCGGTGCGATTGGACCGAACTCCCAGTCTTTATGAAGCGTGCTCCAGACGCCGTGGCCGCCATCGCCACCTGGCGCCATCACGATGCTTGGATCTCCGTAGTTGGAGTAGCTGGCACGTTGGGGTGTTCCCCACCCGTCAGCTCCCCAACCACTGCCAGTTGCACCCACAGCAATAACCTGGTCGTAGGCAGCCGGATAGCTCACTTGCGGCACATTCTCATTTCCCGCAGCTGCTACCAGGATCACGCCGGCGGCAGAGGCCAACCTGACAGTCTCCTCCATCGCTGCCGCGTGACCGCTAGCTGCCAGGGACATGTTGATGATCCGAGCCGGTCTTGGGTTTGTGGGTTTGTCTGGCTGGTCGTTAAGGAGTCCGGCGGCGTAGAGAATACCGTTGGTCAGCATCCATGTATCCCCAACACCGTCTTTCCTGAGCACCTTGACGGGCAGGATGTCAACGTCCCACATGATACCCGCGACCAACTCGCCGTTGTTGCTTGCGGCGCCGATCGTGCCTGCTACATGGGTGCCGTGGCCTCTCTCGTCTTCGAATGTTCCCTCTCCGGTGAAGTCCCAAGCGTTCGCAAGATCTAGGTGCGCCACAAGCTCGGGATGATCGGTATCAACGCCCGTATCCAGAACGGCAACGCGAACGTTACTGCTCCCGGTGGTAACCGCCCATGCCTGCGGCAGCCTGATCAGATCATAGTGCCACTGAAAAAAGTACATAGGATCGTTCGGGACATTCAACTCTTCCGCGTGGACGTATTGGTTGTGTTCAACCGAAAGGACCCCCGGGATGACCTGCAGGGCTTCCATGAGAAGCGTCTCGTCCGCTTGTGCCGTTAGGGCATAACCCTTCGGGGTCACCAAGTGAGCGGCGATCACATCAAGGGTGTCGAGTACTTCATACCCTGCCTGTTCCAGGATCCGCTCACGTTCGGCGCGAGGCAGGGCACGATTCATCATAACTGTGAACTGCCCGGCAACGTAGGGGGCGATTGAGCCGGAACCAAGCGCGCCCTCAGCGAAAAGGCGGGTGTTTCTGGCCTGAGCGCCAGAGGACAGCTGCTTTTGCTCCTCGGCCTCAAGGAAGGAATGGATGAAGCTCAGTTCGAAGGACAGCAGGGCAGCGTCCTGAGTACCCGTGAAGTTCACACCGCTGTCTGCCTGGGAGACCTGCCTGCTGGAAGGGATGAAAGACCAGCCTTCCTTTTCAGGAGTGACAGTGACGGTACCCGTGAGCCCATCGGCGTTCCAAGTGCCATTTGGGCCTGTTGTGGTTTCCGTTGAGATTCCTTCGCCAGCGATTTTGATGGTGATGCCGGCCAGTCCTGTACCTTGTGCATCGGTAACCAAGCCAGAGATGCTGTACTCCGTCTGCAATTTGCTCGCCGTGAAGTTTGCATTGGTCTGCGCTTTGTCGACGGTCTTGCTGGTTGGGCTGAAGGACCAGCCTTCCAGTAAAGGCATTACGGTCACTGTGCCCTTGAGGCCATTTGCGTTCCAGTTTCCTGCGGCATCCGTTCTGGTCGTCCCAGTATATTGCGTTCCCGTGAGTTGGATTTGAACATCTGGGACGCCCGTTCCCGAGGCATCCGCTATTCTTCCAGAGATACTGAACTCTTTAGATGTGCCTCCGCCACCAACGCATCCAGCGACAAGAAGACACAATACGACTAGCAGCGCACTTGCCCGGCGAGCATGTTTCAACAGCTTCCACGTCCAGTCTTTTTGGGAATGTGGTGCGACGTGGGGTATTTGACACCGGCGGCGAAATCCCTGTGGACGGTTGGAAAGATAGGGTTAAGTCTCTAAAGCAGGAGAACACAGTTATGTGGTGAAAATGATCCACGAAAGGGAAAGAGAAAGGAGAAATGAGAAATGAGAAGTATGAAAAGAGCTGCTGTTCTTGTCTTAGCCTTGGTACTCCTCCTGTCCGCAGGAGCAAGTGCCCAGCAAAAGGTTACCGCTTACACGACGCTCTTTGAGCCAACGGCGAGATTGGTTTTTGAAGAGTTCGAGAAGGATACAGGGATCAAGGTCGAATGGGTTCGCCTGTCGGGCGGTGAAGCCGTGGCCAGGATGGACGCTGAGCGGAGGAATCCTCAAGCCAGCATCTGGGTTGGCGGCGTCGGCCTCGATCACATGACGGCCAAAGACAAGGGCCTGACTGAACCGTATTTCTCCCCCAACCGGGATAACATCCCTGAGCAATTCCGCGATCCTGAAGGTTACTGGATCGGCCTGTACGTTGGCGCACTCGGCTTTATCTCTAACAACGAGCGCCTTGCTGAACTGGGCATCGACCCGCCGACCTCCTGGTACGACCTTCTCAAACCTGAGCTGAAGGGTGAGATCCAAATTGCCAACCCCGGCACCTCCGGCACCGCTTACAACTTCGTAGCGACGCTGGTACAGCTCTGGGGCGAAGACGAGGCCTTTGAGTACCTCAAGGAGTTCCACAAGAACGTTCAGCAGTACACCCGTTCCGGGAACGCTCCCAACCAGGCCGTTGGTCTGGGAGAAGTGGCGGTCGGTATTGGCTACGCCCACGACCAGGTAACCATCCTGCAGCAGGGCTATCCGGTGACCATCACCTTCGCCAAGGAAGGAACCGGTTACGAGATCGCTTCCATGTCTTTAATCAAGGGCGGCAAGGAGATGGAAGCTGCCAAGATACTCTACGACTGGATGCTCACTGAAAAGGCGGCGCAGCTGCTCGCCTCCACAAATGTGGTGCCCTTCATCGATGTTCCTCTGATGGATGGTGCGGTGCCCATTTCTCAGGTGAACGTCATCAACCAAGATGACGTCTGGGCGGCGTCCCAGAAGGACCGCTTAGTTGAGAAGTGGAACAACGAGGTGTTCCGCAGCCGCTAGTTGAGGCAGGAAATTCAGGTGGGTCCCTCCTGGTGGAGGGACCCTTTTTGGAGGAGGGATGACTGTGGCCGTGGCACAACCCCGCAAGCGCAGGCCCCTTTTGGGCGGCAGCAGCTGGTGGCAGCTCAGGCAGGACCCGATTCTCCTGCTGACCGTGCTTCTGGTTAGTGCTGCTCTGCTGTTGTTTATTGTCTATCCATTGGTGCGGGTTTTTCTCCTAAGCATACGACCCAGAGATGAGTTTACCCTCGATGTTTACAGGCAGGTTCTGGACTCTTGGTGGCTCAGGCAGAGCTTTCTCAACAGTCTTCTTTTGGGGACTTTGACCGCCACCTTTTCCACGATAATCGGCTTCATCTTTGCCTTTGCCCTTAACAGGACGGACATGCCCATGAAGGGGTTTTTCGGTCAGCTGGTGCAGCTGCCCATGATCTCCCCGCCGTTCATGTTTACCCTGTCGGTGATCCTGCTCCTGGGGAGAAACGGGATCATCACTAAGGCCTTGGGGTTGAGAAACCTCGACATTTACGGCCTGAACGGCCTGGTCTTGGTGCAGACCATCAGCATGTTTCCCATCGCCTTCAACACCCTGAACGGGGTGCTTCAGGCCATCAACCCCGATTTGGAGGAAGGGGCACTGGATCTGGGAGCCAGCCGCTGGGCGGTGTTCCGCAGCATCACCCTGCCGCTGTCGTTTCCAGGCCTGGCCAGCGCCTGGCTGCTGGTGTTTGTCAATTCCCTGGCTGACTTCGCAAACCCGATGGTGCTGGGCGGCACCTTTGATGTCCTTTCAGTCCAGGCTTACCTTCAGTTCACCGGGATGTTCAATGCGCCCCGAGGCACGGCCTTAGCTGTGATGCTGCTCCTGCCGGCCATGACCGCCTTTCTGGTTCAGCGCTACTGGGTGTCCAGGAAGTCTTATGTGACGGTCACGGGCAAACCGTCCAGCCGCAGGATCCTCAAGGTCAGTCCCTGGCTGCGCTGGACTCTCTTTGCCACCTGCATTCTCATCACCCTGGTGATATTTGCTTTCTACGGAACCGTTGTTGCCGGGGCCTTC
>DURQ01000079.1 GCA_012840725.1 Bacillota bacterium | reverse complement strand
CCGGATCCGCCCGCCTCGTTTTCTTCGCCAATAAATTTAAGTCTAAAACTAACCCCTAAAAAAAGAAGGAATACCGAGGTGAGTGTCAAATATCTGAAGCGAAGTCAAACTGGGGGAAGGAGAGGCAACCGCTGGCTAGGGTCCTTATCATCGCAGACGATTTGACAGGTGCAAGTGATGCAGGTCTACAGTTCGCCCGCTACGGTTGGCCGGTGGAAGTTCATCTGTGCCCCGATGCAAAGAAGGCGGAAAAGGGCGAGGACAGAGCACTGATCACGGTACTGAGCACTGATACTCGCGAGCTCCACCCAACTGAAGCTGTAAAGCTGCTGGCCGACTGGCTGAAGGTCTGGCCTGTGGACACAAGAGATACCGTATTCAAGAAGATAGACTCCACCCTGCGGGGCAACATCGGTGCCGAGATTGAGTTTCTGCTGAGCACAAAGCTGTTCGCAGGGGCAGTTGTTATCCCGGCCTATCCGGCCATCGGCCGCAAGACAGTCGGAGGGCAGCACTCGGTGTACGATGTGCCGCTCCACAAAACCGAGTTCGCCGGTGGCGTGGCACTTCAAGGAACATCCAACCTGATAGAGATCATCGCCCACCGCATGACCTATCCGGTCCGGCAGATCGGCCTCGAGTGCATCCGCGGCGGTGGTGCTGCTGAGGCCTTTCGAGCGGCGAGAACGAACGGCCTTCCCGTGCTCTGCTGCGACGCTGAACGGGAAGAAGATATCGCCAGCGCCGTGCGCCAGCTGCGGGCCCTGAACGAGCCTCTGCTGTGGGTGGGGTCAGCTGGTTTGGCTGCGGCCCTTGGTGAGACGCTTGGGCAGCCAACCGACATCCAGCGTTCTGCCGCCCCGCAGCCCAGTGCATCCAGAATTGTTGTCATTGCCGGCAGTATGAGCGGCGTAACTCGGCGGCAGGTCTCGGAACTGGAGCGGGCCAGGGAGTGTACCGTCTGGCAGCTCGAACCACACGAACTGATATCTCCGGACAGCCTTACGCTTCCGCCCATCACGCAGCAGGAAGAAGGAATCCTCGTACTGACCACAACCGCCAACCGGGCCGGCGATCCCCACCAGGTGGCCAAGGGGCTGAGCCGCCTCACCGCAAGAGCCTTTCGGGCTTGGCAGGCTGACGGTCTAGTCCTAACCGGCGGCGGTACCGCTGTCCAGGTCTGCTTGGAGCTGGGGATCGAGAAGCTGCTTGTCCAAGCACAGGTCGAGGAAGGCATTCCTCTGTGCGTGGTTCCAGAGCTGGGACTGCCCGTTGTCACGAAGGCGGGAGGCTTCGGCTCCGACAGGGCTCTGGTCAAGGCTGTGGACTGTTTGCGGCAAAAACACGACGAAGAGAGGGTTTCCTGTGAGGGAGCATAAACCCGTAATCGCGATAACCATGGGCGATGCCTGCGGCATCGGACCTGAAATCATACTCAAGGCTTGGACAAGCGGCGAGATCTTTGAGCAGTGCACACCGGTTGTCGTTGGTGATGCCAAGATCCTGGAAAGGGCCAAGGGGTATGTCGGTTCGAACTTGGAAATCGTGCCGGTCAAGTCCCTGGACACTATCCCCGATGGATCTGATGCCGTTCCCTGCCTGGATTTAGATCTGCTGCCCGAGGATCTGCCCTTGGGCACCGTTCGGGCAGAAGCTGGTATGGCCGCCTTCCGGTTCCTGGAAAAAGCTGTTTCTCTAGCGCTCGATGGGCAGGTGACGGCCATCTGCACTGCGCCGCTGAACAAAGCGGCACTGAAAGCGGCAGGCCTGAGCTATCCTGGGCACACAGAGATCCTGGCAAGCTTAACTGGAACCACGGACTACGCCATGATGCTTTCCGCGCCCCAGCTCAAGGTATCCCATGTGACCACTCACAAAGGGTTAATCGAGGCCATCGCCAGCATCACCTGGCAGCGGGTCTTAACAGTGATCCGGTTAACCCATACCGCCCTGAGGCTCTTCGGAATCGCTGAGCCCAGGATCGCAGTGGCATCCATCAACCCCCATGCGGGGGAAGAGGGGCTGTTCGGCAGCGGGGAGGAAGAGCGGAAGATCGTCCCCGCAGTGGAGCTGGCCCGTGCCGATGGCCTTGCAGTACAGGGCCCGATCCCAGCTGATACCGTGTTTGTCCGGGCGATCAGGGGAGAGTTCGACGCTGTGGTGGCCATGTACCATGATCAGGGACATATCCCTGTGAAGGTCTTGGGTTTCGACACGGGCGTGAACATCACCCTTGGACTGCCCTTTGTGCGCACCAGTGTCGACCACGGCACCGCCTTCGACCTGGCTGGAATGGGGAAGGCCAGCGCCGAGAGCCTGATCGAAGCCCTGCGCCAAGCCGTCCTGATGAGCACTGCTTCCCTGTCTTGAGATCCAGGGAAAGGAAAACACACGTACCGAGCAGGAAAGCAGAGGACACTGTTGAATTTATTATTAAGAGATAATTCAAGAGATAAAATAACGATAGAAATAACTGGTCCTGTTACCAGCCTGTGAAGAGCCGAGGAGGGGTTTGGCAGTGAAGATTGAGAACATCCAGGCCAGCAGATACAGAGTCCCCGTTACCATCCCGCTGCGGGACAAGCCGCGCTTTATCGACGTCGTGCTTACCTGTGTGGAGACAGATACGGGCCTAAGGGGCTACAGCGTAACCGATGTCTACGGGCCGGCCCTCACTGCTACGATCAACGAGGAGATCGCTCCGTACCTGCGCGGCGCCAATCCTTTGGAGACAGAGAAGATCTGGCAGGACCTTTACACCAAGTTCAACATCCGCTGCCTGACCGGCCTTTGGAGTTCGGTGGCCAGCATGATCGATATCGCCCTCTGGGACATCAAGGGCAAGCACTTCGGCGAGCCGGTGTTCCGCCTGCTCGGCGGCGCCCATGACCGGGCCCAAGCCTACATCACCTTCGGCATGGGCGAATACAGCCGGGAAGAGCTGGTGGAGGTTGCCAAGATGCTGGTCGCCCAAGGGCACACCCGGCTCAAGATGGTTGTTGCCATCCAGAACGCCACCAACCTGCGGGAAGATGCCGCACGGGTGAAGGCGGTGCGGGAAGCTGTGGGCGACGGCATCGAGCTTATGGTCGACGCCAACTACCTTTTCAGCCTGCCGCAAGCAGTTGAGCTCTGCAAGCTGATCGAACCTTACAACATCTCCTTCTTTGAAGAACCCGTCTACGGCAACGACTTCCGCCTACTGCGGGATCTGCGCCGCAAGACCACCATTCCCATCGCCGCCGGCCAGCAGTTCGGCCACCTCTGGCAGCATCGGGAGCTGATCGTGGAGGAAGCGGTGGATATCGCTCAGCCCAACGTCTGCTTCGTGGGCGGCTTCACGGAAGCGGTCAAAGTTGCCAATCTGGCCCGGGCCTTCAACAAGCAGATCGCCAACGGCGGCACCTGGCCGTTCCACAACGTGCATCTGCAGGCGGGGATGGTCAACGGCACCAAGGTGGAGTTCCACCTCGTCTTCTGGCGGCTCTGTGAAGTCATCTTCAAGGAAGGTCCCAAGCCCGAAAACGGCTGGGTCACACCCTTCGAGCGTCCCGGCCTCGGCCTCGAACCAAACTTTGAGCTGTTGGAGCAGTATCGGATCAAGTAGTCCCAGCGGTGAGGGGGAGCATGGTGAACAGCATGAGCTGGTTGGACAGAATCCGCAAGATAGATTTCACCAGAGTGGTCTGGATCCTCATTTCTGCACTCCTGGTTTACCTGGTCTTGACTCCCGTGATCTACATGTTCTACGAAGCCCTGACCACCGAAACCGGCAAATTCACTCTGGACAACTTCGTCAAGACCTTTCAGCGCAAGCGGATTTCACAGGCGCTGATCAACACCATCGTCGTCTCGGTTGGAGTCTCCGTGCTGGGCGCCCTGATCGCAGTTCCCTTGGCCTTCGGGGTGAGCCGGACCAACATGCGGGGCAAGGCACTGGTGCGAAGCGCGGTGATCGTTTCGATCATCACTCCGCCCTTCCTGGTAACCATGTCCTACATCATCCTGGCCGGCCCCAATATCGGCTATCTCAATGTGCTTCTGCGCAAGCTCTTTAACCTCACAACGGACTACGGCCCGATCAACGTCTACACCCTTTTTGGGCTCATCGTGCTGGCCATCCCCAGCAGCGTAGCCTATGTCTTCCTCCAGACTGCTCCAGCCTTGGAGAACATGGACCCCTCGCTGGAAGAATCGGCACGTATGGTCGGCGCCAATCCCCTGCGCACCGTTCTGAAGGTGACGCTGCCTTTGGTCAAGCCGGCGATCCTTTCCGGGATGCTGCTCTCCTTCAGCGCCCAGGTGGCCTCCTACGGCGTGCCGCACATGCTCAACATCAACGTTCTGACCATCGCCATCCGGGAAGCACTGCTCATGCAGCTCAACTTCAAATCGGCGGCTGTTCTCTCGGTCTTGGTCATCTCCATGTCCCTGGCCGTGCTTGCCATCTACCGCTACATCATCCGCTCTGGGAAGATGTACCAGACGGTGAGCGCAAGGGGCTTCAGGCCGAGCGTGATGAGGCTGGGGAGAAGCAGGCACATCTTCACCGTCCTGGGCGTGGTCTACTCCCTCTTTGCCTTCCTGCTGCCCTATGGGACGCTCATCGCCGTTTCGTTCCTGAAGACGGTTGGTCACGGTTTCCGCCTGTCCAACTTCACCCTGAAGAACTATGTGACCGCCTTCAGCCTGCAGCTTCCCAGGGTTGCTTTCCTGAACAGCACCGGGCTGGCCTTGAGCACCGCAACTATTGTGGTGGTCATCGCCATCGTGGCTGGCTCCATCATCGTCCGCACCAAGCTGCGGGGCAGGGCGGTCCTGGACTACCTCTCGGCACTGCCTTTGGGCATCGCCGGTACCGCCTTGGCGGCGGGCTTGATCATGATGTACCTGATGCCCCTGTCCTTCCTGAATATCTACGGCACGCTCTGGATCCTGCTGATCGGCTACGTAACACGCTTCTTGCCCCTGGGCATGCGCCACTGCCAGACCGCCCTGCTGCAGGTAGCACCCGATCTGGAGGAAGCTTCCCGGATGACCGGAGCGAACTGGCTCACCACCATGCGCAAGATCACCGTTCCCCTGGTCAAGAACGGGGTGCTCTACGCCTGGATCCTGGTGTTTGTCCAGAGCTTTTCGGAACTCAGCGTTTCTGTGCTGCTGCGCAACGTGGGCACTGATGTCATGTCCACCGCGATCCTGGATATGTGGGACGGATCCGCCAGGATGCCCGTGGCCACAGCCATGGGAGCAGTGGTCTTCCTGCTCATCACTTTCCTGATTGTTCTCGCCCAGAAACTTACCGGGCGTTCTTTACTGGAGAGCTCAAACTAGTGCAGTTGGACAATCCGCCGACCGAGGAGGTGGACGTAGAGAACCGAGCGCGCAGTTGAGACACCGTCTGAACCACATTTTCAACTAAAAGGGAGGATAAACAATGAAAAAGCTGCTCAAGGCTGCAGCAGCGCTGTGTGTACTGCTGCTGCTCTCCGGAGCCGTCTACGCTGGCGAACTGACAATCTACTACGGCATCGGTCGTGAACACTTCGATCCCATCCTGGATATCTTCGAGGAGACCACCGGCATCAAGACCAACCGCTTCCGCGCTCCTACCGAAGAAATGCTGACTACAGTGGAGATGGAGCTGCGTGCCGGCCGTCCTAAGGCCGATGTTATCGTTGCCGCTGCTCCCCAGATCATGGCTCTGCAGACCAGGTACGAAGCTTTCCAGGAGTATGAGCCGAAGGATGCCGAGATGATCATCGACGAGGTCAGGTACATCCACCCGGCCCTCGTTCCCATCGGAATGCAGCTCTACGTGATCAACTACAACACCAACCGTGTCTCTGAAGAAGATGTGCCCAAGACCTGGCTCGACTTCATCGACGACAAGTTCATGAACCAGCTCGCCATGGCCGATCCCCGCAGTTCCGCTTCGGTTCACGGCATCATCTGGTACATCGCCGACTACATGTACGAGAAGCACGGTGAACCCTACGGCTGGGGCTACTTCGAGAAGCTCGGCAAGCTGAACATCCGCCTCACCTCCGGTCACGGCCCCATCATGGACCTGGTGGAAACCGGTGAGCGCCCCGTAGCTATTCAGCTTCTTTCCAGCACCGTCGGCGGCATCAAGCGGGGCGAACCCACGTGGTTCGTCTTCCCCGAGGACGGCAGCCCGGTGGAGACCCAGATGATCGGTATCCTCAAGCAGGCTCAGAACACCCCAGAAGCTCAGGCCTTCATCGACTTCCTCGTTTCGCCCTATGGCCAGGAGCTGATTCGGGATCTGGGCAACATGATGCCGATTCGTCCGGACGTTGAGTATGAGTTCCCCGATGGCACCACTTTGGCAGATCATACCATTGTAGCAGTAGACGCAGAATACCTGACCTACGACAAGCGGATCGAGTACATGGAGAAGTTCCACGAACTCATGCAGTAGCCAAAGCAGCACCGGCAGTGAAGGCCTCTGTGCCTTCACTGCCCCACAAAACGATAGGAGACTGGGAGACTTGCCGATGAAAGACGCTAAGGTTCTCATCGAAGGGTTGAGGAAAGAATTCGACCATAACGTGGTCGCGGTGGACGGTATTGACCTGCACGTTGAAGAGGGCATGTTCATCTCTCTGCTCGGTCCCAGCGGCTGCGGGAAGACCACAACGCTCCGCATGATCGCCGGCCTGGAAAAACCCACGAGCGGCCGGATTGTGGTAGACGGCCAGGTCATGTCCGAGGGCCACACCGTAGTGCCGCCGGAAAAGCGGGGTATGGGCATGGTCTTCCAGAGCTACGCGCTCTGGCCCCACCTCACAGTGTTCGAAAACGTGGCCTACGGCCTCAAACTGCGGCGCAGACCTAAGCAGGAGATCGCAGAGAGGGTCATGTCTGCCCTGAAGCTGGTCAACATGGCAGATTACGCCCAGCGCAACTCCACCCAGCTCAGCGGCGGCCAGCAGCAGCGGGTAGCCTTAGCCCGGGCCCTGGCCAACGAGCCTTCCATCCTGCTTTTGGATGAACCCCTCAGCAACCTAGATGCTCTCTTGAGGGAGACCATGCGTTTTGAAATCCGAAGGCTGCAGCAGAGCTTGGGCATCACCGCCATCTACGTCACCCACAGCCAAGAGGAAGGGCTCGCCCTGTCAGACATCATCTGCATCATGAAGGACGGCAGGATCGTGCAGCAGGGAGTGCCGGAGGATGTCTACCGCCGCCCAAAGAACCGCTTCGTGGCCAGCTTCATCGGAGTCGCCAACTTCCTAGAAGGAACGAAGCAGAAAGGCGGAAACGCGGCCCTGTTCAAACTGGTAGACGGCACTGACATCAAGGTGAGCGGCAAGAGCCACCGGCAGGTAGCCGATGGCGCCAAGGCCACCATCCTGATCAGGCCGGAGAACATCAACTTGGTTTGGGAAAAGAGCGATCAAAGCGATTTCAACTTCATCCCGGTGCGTGTGGAGAACGTGGTCTTTACGGGGAACCTGGTGAACTACTTCGTAACGAGCCCCGCCACCAGTGAGACCCTCCGCATCCAGTCCACTCCTCCCATCAAGGCACACGCTGGCGACGAGCTTTTCATCGCCTTTTCTCCCGAAGACTGCGTGATCCTGGAGGACTAAGCAGGGAATCACAGGCAATACAGGGAACATTTACAAGGGTTCTAGACTGACAGTAGTCCGTAGAGAACCCTAAATTGCGTATATTTGGGGTTTGATTCAGTCATGCGGGATGTTATTGTGGGCAACGCCGGGTATATCAAGCGCATCAACGTTCTCACCATATTCGAGATGATCCACAAGCGCGGGCCGATCTCCCGCAAAGAGCTGGTGGAACTGACGCAGTACAGCGGGGCCACCGTCACTAACCATGTGAAAAGGCTCTTAGCTGCCGGGCTGGTCAGCGAAAGCAAGGAAGACGGCAGCACAGGAGGGGGCAGGAAACAGTCTCTGCTTTCTGTTGTGCCCAACAGTGCCTACATGGTGGCCGTGGGACTCAGCCCCCAGCGGCTGAGCATCGTCCTTTTGAACCTTGCTCGGGAGATTACCGCCAAGAAGACGGTTCAAGTTACTACCAAGGACTACAGGGTGATCCTGGAGCAGATCCAGCGCGAGCTGGAAGAAACCCTGACCGGCGCGCAGCTCACCCGTCAGCAGGTGATGGGGATCGGCGTGGCCGTTCCCGGCATCATCGACCAGAAGAAGGGGATCATCGAGTACTCACCGTCCTTCGGCTGGATGTCGCTGCCCATAACCGAGATGCTCTCCGAGCGCTTCGGCATACCGGTCCTTCTGGAAAACGAGGCCCTGGCCTCGGCTTTCGGGCATCTTGAGAAGGCACCCAGGGATACGGAGCATCTGGTTTATGTGGGCATCGATGAGCGCATCGGCTGCGGGATGGTTTTTCGCGGCGATCAGCTCTACGGGCGCGCCGGTGAGCTCGGGCACATTGTTGTGGACCGGGATGGCCTTGAGTGCTCCTGCGGCCGCCGCGGCTGCTGGGAAACGGTCGCTTCCGAAAAGGCTCTGCTTGCTGCCGTGAACTCGGCGCTGGGTACGGAACTGAGCAGGGAGGACCTGCTTGCCCTGAGTAGGGAAAAAGGCCTGCCCGTTGAACCGCTGGAAAAGGTGGGTTGCAGCATCGGGATGGGCTTGGCAGACGTGGCTAATATCCTCAGCCCCGATGTGCTGGTAGTGGGCGGGGGCATCCTGGATTTCCGGGCCCACATCGAATACGCCCTGCGGGAAAGCTTCTTCCAGAACGTGCTTCCCGCGCTGCGGAACCGCGTGACCATAGAGTTCAGCAAGCTGAACGATTCTGCGTGTGTTCAAGGCTTAGCGGCCGTTGTCTACGAACGGTTCTTAGATAGGCTCATAGCTGAAGTTTTGGAATAAGGAGGCGAAAAAAATGAGCGTGCCAGTGTACAGAAGGAAAGATGCGCCGGTGGAGGCTAGGGTGGAAGACCTCCTGTCTCGGATGACCTTGGAAGAGAAGGTGGCGCAGCTCGGGTCTGTTGGACCCAAGGAAATCTTGGATGATGAGGGCAACCTCGATCTGGAAAAGGCCAAAGAAGCGATGCCCCACGGGATCGGCCAGATCGCCCGCATCGCCGGAGCGAGCGGCCTCTTTCCCAAGAAGGCGGCGGAAGCGTCGAACCAGGTGCAGAAGTATCTGCTGACCCAGACCCGCCTGGGTATCCCCGCCCTCATCCATGAAGAGTGCTTGAGCGGACTCATGTCTCCGGGCGGAAGCGTCTACCCGCAGTCCATCGGGATGGCCAGCAGCTTCGAGCCGGAACTGATGGAAAGGGTGACCACCGAGGTCCGCAAGCAGATGCGGTCCATCGGGACCCATCTCGGCCTTTCTCCAGTGGTGGATATCGCCAGGGACTTCCGCTGGGGACGTGTGGAAGAAACCTTTGGCGAGGATCCGTACTTAGTGGCCAGCATGGCCACGGCCTATGCCCGCGGCCTGCAGGGGGATGATCTGCGGGAGGGAGTTGTGGCAACCCTCAAACACTTCGCCGGTCACGGCGTCTCCGAAGGCGGAAGGAACCATGCACCGGTGAATGTGCCGCCCCGTGAACTGAGGGAGACCCATATCTTCCCCTACGAGGCAGCAATCAGAACAGCCCGGGTGCGTTCGGTGATGAACGCCTACCATTCCATCGACGGCATACCCTGCGCCTCCTCAAGAGAGCTGCTCACGGACATTCTCCGGGGCGAACTGGGCTTTGAGGGGATCGTGGTATCGGATTATTACAGCATCCGCCTGCTGCACGAAGATCACCTAGTAGCAGCAGATCTGCGCGAAGCGGGAGTAATGGCCCTTTCCGCAGGTTTGGATGTGGAATGCCCCACCATCGAGTGCTATGGCGAGAAGCTGGTTTCGGCTGTCCGTGATGGACTGATCTCGGAAGCCGTGATCGACAACGCCGTAAGGCGCCATCTCAAGCTCAAGTTCGAGCTTGGTCTCTTCGACGACATTTTTGTTGAGCCCGACCGTGTGGAACTGGTCTTCGAGACGAAGGAGCAGCGTGAACTGGCCAGGGAAGCCGCCCGCAAGTCCATCGTCCTTTTGAAAAACGAAAACAACCTGCTGCCGCTGGCGAAGAACATTAAGCGGTTGGCGGTTATCGGCCCGAACGCCAACTCGACTCGTTCGGTGCAGGGTGACTACACCTACGATGCCCATGTTGATCCCCTGGAGGATACTATCAAGGTAGTCACTGTGCTGGAAGGGATCAAAGCCAAGGTCAGCCCCGAAACAGAGGTGCGCTATGCACAGGGCTGCACGATCATGGGCGAGAGTTGCGACGGATTTGCTGAAGCCGTGCAGTGTGCTCAGGAATCTGATCTGGCCGTAGTCGTTATCGGCGGTAAGTCCGGCCTTTCCGGACTCATCCGCAGAGAGGAAGGCGTCTCCGCGGTTGACTTCAACCAGCAGGGCCTGGTCACCGAACCCGATGGCGAGAGCCACGACCGTGCTGACCTGGAACTCACCGGTGTCCAGGAGGAGCTGGTCAAGGCGGTGTACGCCACGGGAACGCCGACCGTTGTGGTCTTGATCAACGGCAGGCCGCTTTCGATCCAGTGGATCGCTGAGAATATCCCGGCTATCCTGGAAGCCTGGCTGCCCGGCGAGGAAGCCGGCACCGCGGTCGCCGATGTGTTGTTCGGAGACTACAACCCCGGCGGCAAGCTGCCCGTTTCCATCCCCAAGGCCGTCGGCCAGCAGCCCGTGCACTACAACCGGCTGAAGATGTCCAAGAGCCGCAAGTACATCTCCATGGACACCGAGCCGCTTTATCCCTTCGGCTTTGGTTTGAGCTACACCACCTTCTCCTTCGGTGACCTCAAGCTTTCGGCGAAGGAAATCGCACCGGCAGACGGCATCACCATCAGCTGCCGGATCACCAACACAGGCGAGAGAGCGGGCGAAGAGGTTGTCCAGCTGTACGTCCGCGACAACCTGGCCAGCCGTGCCCGGCCCATCAAGGAACTCAAGGGCTTCAAACGGATATACCTTGAACCGGGCGAAACCAAGAACGTACGCTTCCGCCTGCACACAGATCAGCTGGCTTTCCTCGATGTCGCTGGCAATTGGGTGGTTGAGCCGGGTGAGTTCACAGTGATGGTTGGAAGCTCCTCAGAACATATCCACCTCAGCGACAGCTTCACCGTAACTGGCCTGCGCCAGGTGCCGCTTGCCCGCAAGTTTTTCTCAGAGGTGGAAGTGGAGTAAGGCATACTGTGACGGACAGGGGAGGTGGCGGCATGAAGTCCTGGCTGGTGATCGCCGATGATCTGACCGGCGCCAACGATACTGCAGCCCAGTTCGCTTCGGAAGGCATCCCCACGGTGGTCTTGGTTCACCAGGAAAACCTGGGACAGGCCCTAAGGCCGGGCGTGACTGTGATCAACTCAGAAACCCGTGGAATGACGCCCCAGGCCGCCTATGCACGGGTGGCCAGCATCGCCAGGCAGATACCGTGGGAACAGGTTTCACTCATCTACAAGAAAATCGACTCAACTCTGCGGGGCAACATAGGAGCCGAGATCGATGCCCTGATGGATCACATCGGCGTGCAGTTTTCCTTGATCTGCCCGGCTTACCCGGGTTACGGCAGGACAACCCTGGGTGGCTACCACCTCGTGGATAACCAGCTCCTTGCCGACTCTCCCCTGGCTGAGTTCGCTTCTTTTCAGGTGAAAGATTCGTCCCTGCCGGCGCTGCTGACCAAACAGAGCCGGCGCCAGGTGGCCCATGCGAACATTGCTGAGATCCGCAGCGGAAGCCTGACCAGCAGCCTGCTCTCACTGCTCAGGCAGGGCAGCGAGCTGATCACCACCGATTGCGTCTCCCGTAGTGATCTTGAGACAATCGTTTGGCAGGTGAAATCCCTGGCCAAGCCTGTTTTGTGGGTGGGATCGGCGGGACTTGCCAGCGTTCTGGTGAGTGACTTCCAGCAGACTCTCCACAAACCGACATTGGTTGTGGCCGGAAGTTACCAGCCGGTTACGACCCGCCAGGTGCAGGTGTTGGCGGAGTCTGGTACGGCCCAGCTGTACATTCCCCCATCGACACTGGTGGATCGAGACTTCATCGAGAACTGCGAAGCTTACCTAACCCAGGCCCGCCGGCATCTGGCGAAGGGCGACCTGGTGATCACCGTTACTCAGGGCGACAATGCCGCACGGAGCCGTGGGCAAGAACAGATGCCAGACCAGGCCGCTGTTGCCAAGAATCTCAGCCTCCTCATCCGCCAACTGGTGCAGGAGGTTGAGCTGAGCGGTCTCGTTCTCGCCGGAGGGACCATCGCTTACCAGGTCTGCAGCGAGATCGGCATCACAGCGCTGGAGATTGTGGACCAGGTGGAGGAAGGCATCCCCGTCGCAAGGGCAGTGGAGGGCAATGTGCCCCTGATCGTGACCAAGGCCGGTGGCTTTGGCAAGGAAGATGCCCTGCTGGAATCGGTCCGCAGGATCAAGCAGCTCAGCAAGCGCTTGGGATTGGTCTTAGAACGAGAGTAGCTTACAAACAGACGCATGCAAAAAGCCTTGGAGAACTGAGCTCCAGGGCTTTTCACTTTTTTGGCGAACTGTCCGAAACCGCCACGTGAGGCCTCCGAAATCGGATTGTTGATCGCCGGCGCAGCCTATAGGGTATTCCAAAAACTTCAGCTAACAAACACGCGGTGTTCAGCAGGTATGTTAGTTTATCAGCCGAATAAACATTGTAACAAAGCAAACGAGGGGATACGATGGCGAGTTACCAAGTCGGGAATCCGCAGTTGATGGGGAAGATGAACCGGGCGACTGTGATCCACATTCTGACGAAGTTCGGACCCATTTCGCAGACTCAGATCTGTGATCTGACTGGGCTGAGCCGCGCCACGGTCTCCACCATCATCTCTGATCTGCGCGAGGAAGATCTGGTGGTGAGTGTGAGTAGGGTGGCCTCAAAGAGCGGACGAAGGCGGGTGTTATTGGAGTTGAACGGCGATGCAGGATACGTAATCGGAGTGGATCTCGGCGGAACAAACATGGCTGGCGCTGTGACGAACCTGCGGGGAAAAGTGGTCTGCAGCCTGAAGCAGCCCACAGGGTCAAGTGCTGGTCCAGAAGCCGTTTTCGCTAACCTTCTGGGGTTTATCCGGCGTTTGGCCGACGAGTCTGGAATTGATCAAACTCGCATCCGCGGAGTGGGGATCGGTATCCCGGGTGTGGTTCTTCAGCAGCAGGTGGTCCAGTGGGCCCCCTCGCTGAAATGGAAAGATTACCCCCTGGCGGAAAGGCTGAGCGAGCATCTGGACTATCCCATCTTTCTTGAAAACGACGTCAACCTGCAGGCTCTGGGCGAGTATTGGTACGGGCTGGGCCAAGGGGTCGATGTCCTGGCCTGCGTGTCCATAGGTACAGGCTTGGGTGCAGGCATTGTCCTCAACGGCCAGCTCTTTTTCGGAGCTCACCAGGCGGCCGGTGAAGTGGGTAACTTGGTCTCTGACACATCTCAACTCGGTCAGAACTATCCTGGGTTCGGTTTCTTGGAGCGCTGGGCCTGCGGCCGGGGCATCAGCGAGAGATATGCAGAGCTCAGCTCGTCCTCAGAGTTGATCCCTGCGGAAGATGTGTTCAGGTTGGCGAGGCAGAACGACCCTACAGCTCTTGAGGTGGTCAAAGGGTTCTCTGAGCACCTTGCTTTGGCCGTGGTGAGCATCGCCACTGTATTGGATCCAGAGCTGATCATCCTCTGCGGTGGGGTTTCCCGGGATGCGGATCTCTTCCTACCGCAGCTGGAAAAGCTGGTGTTTCCTGTAGTGCAGGCCAGACCGCGCCTCTTGGTTTCAGAACTGGGCGATCTGGCAGGCGTGATGGGTGCTGTGGCTCTAACACTGCACAACACCAACGAGGAATTGTTCACTTCGTACAAGGAAGCGGGGGAGTAAGGTGCGCAAGTTCTTCCAGACATACGGCCTTTTTGTGACTT
>DURQ01000014.1 GCA_012840725.1 Bacillota bacterium | reverse complement strand
TGGCCGCGCCGCTTGCCAGCGCCTCGATCTTCCTGCCAGCTAGGTAACGGTGTTTGAAGGTCAGACCCAGCAGGCTGTACAGGAGGAAGTCGATCAGGTCCGGGATGACCGCTTCCGCCCCCTCCGCTTCCACAAGGCTGACGATGTCGTTGTTGGCCGTGGGATGGTATTTTACCAGGATCTCCCCCACCAGCCCCACCCGGGGCTTTTCGCGACCTACGGTCTCCAAGGTGTCGAACTCTTCCACGATCTTGGCGATGTTCTTCTTGAAGCGCTGAGGAGATAGGGAGCGCAGAGAAAGCCGGCAGATCTCGTGCCACTTCTCATAGAGCAGGTTAGCTGAACCGGGCACTTTCTCGTAAGGCCGCACCCGGTGCAGGCACTTCATGAGCAGATCACCGTAGACCAAGGCCATCATGCCGCGATGGAGGAGAGGCGGGGTGATCTTAAACCCAGGATTCTTCTCAAAGCCCTGAGCGCTGAGGGAAATCACGGGAACCTGAGCAAAGCCCGCGTCCTGCAGAGCTCTGCGGATGAAGCCTATGTAGTTTGTGGCCCGGCAGCCGCCGCCTGTCTGACTGATGATCACCGTGGTGTTGTTTGGATCATACTGGCCTGAAGCGAGAGCTTTGAGCAGCTGCCCCACAACGATGATCGCGGGGTAGCAGGCATCATTGTTCACATACTGCACCCCGATATCCACCGCCTCTTTGTCCATGGCGGGGCAGACAACCATGTTGTACCCAGAAAGGCGGAACGCTTCCTGAAGCAGCCTGAAGTGGATGGGCGCCATCTGGGGAACAAGGATAGTGTGCTTCTCCTTCATCTCCCTGGTGAAGACCCTGCGCCTGTAGCGGTACTCTGTGCCGGCGGGCCCGCGCCCCAGCCGCTCCCGCTCGAGCACGGCAGCCTTGAGGGAGCGCAGGCGGATGCGGGCCGCGCCGAGGTTGCTGATCTCATCGATCTTCAGGCAGGTGTAGATCCGGGAACGGGCGCCCAGAATCTCCTGGACCTGGTCTGTGGTGATCGCATCCAAACCGCAGCCGAAGGAGTTGAGCTGGACCAATTCAAGGTTCTCTTGGCCGGCTGTGAAACTGGCCGCCGCGTACAGACGGGAGTGGTACGCCCACTGGTCCACGACGCGCAGGGGGCGGGCCACCCTGGCGAGATGGGCTACCGAATCCTCGGTTAGCACGGCGAAGCCGAGCTCGTTGACGAGCTGGGGGATGCCGTGGTTGATCTCGGGATCGAGGTGGTAGGGACGCCCGGCCAGGACGATTCCCTTCAGGCCGCGAGCCTTGAGGTAGGCCAGAGTCTCTTCGCCCTTGCGCCGCGCATCGGCCCGATAGCGTTCCTGTTCAGCCCAGGCCCTGTCCACCGCAGCCTCGATCTCCCTGCGGCTGATGCCCAGGGGAGCGAACTCTTCCGCCAGGCGTTCAGTAAGCCGCCTTTTGTGATGGAAGGGCAGGAAGGGATACATGAACCGGACCTGGCCGCTGCGGATGGGCCCCACATTCTGCTTGATCACTTCTGGATAGGAGATGACGATGGGACAGTTGAAGTGGTTGTCCGCTTCCTCCTGCTCTTTCTTTTCATGGGTCAGGCAGGGGTAGAAGATGAAGTCGACGCCCTTCTCAAGCAGATCGGCGATGTGCCCGTGGGCCAGCTTGGCCGGATAGCAGACCGATTCGGAAGGGATAGTCTCCATCCCCTTCTCGTAGATCGCTTTGGAGGAGCGCTCGGAAAGCACGACTGAAAAGCCCAGCTCGGTAAAGAAGGTGAACCAGAAGGGATAGTCTTCATACATGTTCAGGACTCTGGGAATACCCACCGTGCCCCGCCTGGCCATGGCCGGATCGAGGGAGTGGTAGGAGAAGAGCCGCTCATAGCAGTAATCAAAGAGGTTGGGCAGATCGCGCCCGGGCCGCTCTGCACCGGCGCCCTGGCTGCAGCGGTTGCCCGAGATGTAGCGGCGGCCGCGGCCGAAGTAATTGATGGTGAGCAGGCAGTTGTTGGCGCAGCCCCGGCACCTGGTGTGCTGGGTCTCGAGGGAGAGCTCTGCGAGTGCCTGGCGATCGAGCAGGGTTGAGCGGTGCTCTTCACCACACCTCTCTCTTGCGATCAGAGCGGCACCGAAGGCTCCCATGAGGCCCGCGATGTCCGGGCGCACCACCGGCCTCTCCGCGAGAAGCTCAAAGCTGCGCAGCACCGCATCATTGCAGAAGGTACCGCCCTGCACCACGATCTTGCTGCCCAGATCCTCCTTCTTCCTCAGCTTAATCACCTTGAACAGGGCGTTTTTCACGACGGAATAGGCCAGGCCTGCGGAGATATCACCAACCGAGGCACCTTCCCGCTGAGCCTGCTTCACCCGGGAGTTCATGAACACCGTGCAGCGGGAACCCAGATCCACAGGCGCCTCGGCAAAGAGCGCGGCCTGGGTGAACTCCTCCATGCTCAGGTTGAGCGAATGGGCAAAGGCCTCCAAAAAGGAACCACAGCCGGAAGAACAGGCTTCATTTAGGAGGATCTGGTCGATGGCTCCGTCCTTGATGCGGAGACATTTCATGTCCTGCCCGCCGATATCCAAAATGAAGTCTACGCCCGGCAGGAAGAACTCGGCTGCTTTGTAGTGGGCGACAGTCTCAATCTCCCCCACATCCACCTGGAGCGCCGCCTTGATCAGCCCTTCACCGTAGCCGGTGACTGCCGAGCCCGCGATCGAAGCGCCCTCAGGCAGGGCGTCGTAGAGCTGAAGGACCGCCTCCCGCACCGATTTCAAAGGCTTGCCTTCATTACTGCCGTAGTAGGTGAAGAGAATGGCCCCCTGTTCATCGATGAGCACTGCTTTGGTGGTGGTGGAACCGACATCGAGCCCCAGATAGCATCGCCCGGAAAAGCCGCTCAGATCGCGCCTGGGCGCCTTCCGGCTGTGCCGCTCGCGAAACTCGGCAAGCTCTTCTTCGCTGCTGAACAAGGCAGGAAGCCGCAGGGTTTCTTCCACCTTAAGCTGCTGGGCCTCTCTGACCCGTTCCATCAGGAGAGAAAAGGGCAGAGCCTCCCTGTCCACAGCTGACAGAGCAGCGCCGATCGCGATGAAGAGCTGGGAGTTCTCGGGGAAGATCACCTGATCCTCTCCCAAGCTGAGGGTCTCGATGAAGCGCTTCCGCAGTTCAGAAAGGAAGTAAAGGGGGCCTCCCAAAAAGGCCACCTTCCCCCGGATCGGCCGGCCGCAGGCCAGGCCGCTCACTGTCTGAACCACCACCGCTTGGAAGATGGACGCGGCAATGTCCTCCCGGGCCGCACCTTCATTCAGCAGGGGCTGGATGTCACTCTTGGCAAAGACACCGCAGCGAGCGGCGATGGGGTAGATGACCCTGTGGCCTTTGGCCAGCTCGTTGAGGCCTGCGGCATCGGTGCGCAGGAGCGCGGCCATCTGGTCGATAAACGCTCCCGTACCTCCGGCGCAGATGCCGTTCATGCGCTGTTCGACCCCGCCCCGGAGAAAGGTGATCTTGGCGTCTTCTCCGCCCAGTTCGATCACCACATCGGTTTGGGGATAGAAGGTCTGGATGGCCTTGGTCCCAGCAATGACCTCCTGCACGAACTCCACGCCCAAACGTTCAGCAGCGGCGATCCCTCCGGAACCGGTGACCGCCGCAGTGACATCACAGTCTTTAAACTCCCCATAGGCCTCGGTGATCAGGCTGACCACCACCGCGTTCACCTCGGCATAGTGCCGCTCATACCTGGAAAACAGCACGTTGAGATCCTCGTCCAGGATGACCAGTTTCACAGTGGTAGAGCCCACATCGACACCCATGTGCACAGTGCTGCCCAACACGCACGCCTCCATTTCCAGCCAAAGACGACAGTGTCGATCAAGATTAGCTTATCAGAAAACTGCGCTCAGTTGAAGGGTTTTCTCGGGGGCGCCTTCACCGGCAAAAAAGAAGAAGCCCGCCGCGCCTTAAGCGGACGAGCTTCGTGGGTTCAGCTGACATCAGTTCTTGGCATAGGCCGCGATCGCGTCCCGGAGAAACTGGGCGGCACCCTGGCCTGCCTGGTTGTCGTAATAGGCAGTGAAGCGCTCATCGGCGACATACATCTCAGCCACGCCGAGATGGGCCTCCTTCGAGTACTCGGGCCAGAAGAAGCAGAGCCATCTGCGGTGCAGGTCGGCGATGCGCTGCCCTTCTGCTCCGGCTGGATCCTCTTTGCCGACAGCCGCTGCCAGGGATTCGATAATTTCCCTGCTGAGGCTCTCCAGTTCAGCGTACTTCTCCTCGGTTAGGCCGAGCACCTTTGCATTGGACGCGTCAAACGCTGCATCGCCCCATCTTTCCCGGGCCTCCTGGCCGTACTTCTCCTCGTTTTCCCTGACCAGCTTCTCCTTAAAGCCCATGAATCTGTCTTTGTCGCTCATGGCTGTTCCTCCTTCAAGGGCAGCAAGGGTCCTCTCCACGTTCTCGAGAAGGAGATCAAGCTGCCGCTTTCTTTCCAGGAGCCGTTCACGGTGTCTGAGCAGAGCCTGCTTTTCGTCAAAGCCGGGTGCATCGATCAGCTCCCTGATCGTCTCCAGATCTACGCCCAGTTCCCGAAAGAAGAGGATCTGCTGGAGACGCTTCACTTCCTTTGGGCCGTACATCCGGTAGCCGGCTGCGCTGACCCAGGCAGGTTTGAGCAGATCGATCTGATCGTAGTAGCGCAGGGTGCGGCCGCTGACCCCGGCTAGATCGCCCAACTGCTTGACTGTGTACTCCATGAACTCACCTCCTGAGCAAAGTATAAACCTTGACGCGACGTAAAGGTCAAGCAGAAAATGACAGGAGATTTTCTCGCGCCCGTCCGGGCGTTGACACTACCCCACTGCTCACGTAAGATCTTCTTGCAGTTACAGAAAAGGGGTGGCAGCATGATCCGCATCATCAATGAGCACAGAGACCCCAGGATCAACCTGGCAGTGGAAGAATATGCCCTCAACTACCTGGATCCGAACGAGGAATACGTCATCCTCTGGCAGAACGAACCCACGGTGGTGGTAGGGCGCAACCAGAACACGGTCGCCGAGGTGAACGGCCCCTTCATCAAGGAACGGGGGATCCACGTGGTGCGCAGGCTGTCGGGCGGAGGAGCGGTATACCACGATCTGGGCAATCTCAATTTCACCTTCATCGTCGATGCTCAAAAAGAGCGGGTCAGCAACTTCGAGTATTTCACCAGGCCTGTCATTGAGGCCCTCGCCAGCTTGGGGGTGAAGGCCGAGTTCTCCGGCCGCAATGACATCACCATCGACGGAAAGAAGTTCTCAGGCAATGCCCAGTACTGGTCC
>DURQ01000078.1 GCA_012840725.1 Bacillota bacterium | reverse complement strand
GGTATGGGCCGGGAGATCAGGCTGGGCAGCCCGTAGAAGATGAGGAAGGTCTGCACCAGAAGGGGAGTGCCCCGGATGATGTCGATATACGATGCGGCGACCAGACGCAGGGGCGTTTTCGATAACCTGCCGATCCCTGCGATGGTGCCGAGGATGATGCCGAAAAAGACAGCGATTGTGGTGAGCTGAACGGTCAGCTTAGCTCCCTGCAGCAGTGCAGGTATGGAGCTGAAAACCAGGTCCCAGCGAAAGCCCAAAATGTGATTCTCCTTCCCAGAAACAGGTGCGCAGAGACTGCGCACCTGTTCTTACAGCATTCTTTTTTGATGTGTAAGGCTTACATTCCGCCAAACCACTTCTGGTAGATGGCATCGTAGATGCCTTGGGCCTTGAGGGTGGCCAGGGCGCTGTTGATCTGCCCCAAGAGTTCTTTGTTGTTCTTGTTCACGGCGATGCCGTAGAACTCGTTATCGGAAACGGGCCCCGAATGCTTAAGGGCGCCGGTCGGATTCGCTTCTAAGTAAGCTTCGGCCACCGGCAGGTCGATCACGACGGCGTCAGCTGCGCCGATAATCACAGCCTGCATGGCATCGGCGACGGTGTCAAAACGGGACACGCCCTTAACGTCGCCCGCATCAAAAAGGTCGCTGGCGGCGAAATCGCCCGTGGTATTGATCTGTACAGCCACAATCTTGCCCGCCAGATCGTCCAGGTTGGAGATGCCGCTTCCAGTCTTGGCGACGACTGTGAGAACGGATTCGAAGTAAGGATCGGAGAAGTCCACTGCTTCCTGGCGCTCAGGGGTGATGGTTATGCCGGCGATCAGGCAGTCGTAATTGCCGTTGAGCAGAGCAGGAATCAGCCCGTCCCAGGCAATATTGTCGATCTGCACCTCAAGCCCCAGCACATTGCCGATTTCCCGGATGAGATCCATGTCAAAGCCCAGGAGCGCTCCGGTTTCGGCATCAACGTACTCAAAAGGCATGAACCCGGCCTCGGTGGCCACTTTGAGCACGCCCTGCCCCAACGCCAGCGAGGTGGCGGTAAGGATGAGTACGGCGGTGAGAATTAATACAGACACCTTTTTCACAGCAAACATCCTTTCTCCCGATACATGTTTGGTGTTATTATACCATGGATGCGACAATATACAAGGGGTATTCATATTTATTCCGTGTTAACTTGGCAGGAACGACTCCTGCGAACACGAATTCTACACCAGGAAGAAGGGGGTCGCAAGGGATGAGACACCTGATTATTACTAATGGCACAGTTGTGACGGATCAGCTGATCGAGCGGGGCACAGTCGTCACAATCGGCGGCCGGATCATGCTCGTGGCTGGGGAAGAAGAGGGCAGACGCATTCTGGATGCCGCCCCGCCCCAGGTGTTTGAGGTGGTCGACGCCGAGGGCGGGTACATCGCCCCAGGGTTCATAGACATCCACATGCATGGATGCGGCGGAGCGGAGCTCATGGACGGAACCAGGGAGGCCCTGGAGACCATGGCGCGTTTTGTGGCCAGCACCGGGACGGTGGCGTTTCTGCCCAGCACCGTTACGGCTGAGGAGGAAAAGACACGCCGGGTCTGCGAAGCGGTCGCTTCCTACACAGACATTCCAGACGGCGCTGAGCTGCTGGGCGTCCACCTAGAAGGCCCGTATATCAACGCCAAGTTCAAAGGAGCCCAGTACGGCCCGGCCATCCGAGAGGCAAGCATCGCCGAACTCAAGGAGCTGTACGGACTCTTGGGTGAAAAGCTGAAGCTGGTCACCCTTGCCCCTGAAATGCCGGGCAGCCTGGACGCGGTCGAGTGGCTGACGGAGCGGGGCGTGACGGTGTCCATCGGCCACAGCGACGCTGCGTATGAGGAGGCTGTGGCCGGTTTTCAGCGCGGCATCACCCATGCCACTCACACCTTCAACGCCATGCGCGGCCTGCACCACAGGGAACCGGGAGCAGTCGGCGCGGTTTTGGCCACGCCCGGCGTATACGCCGAGCTGATTGCCGATCTGCTGCATGTGCATCCCGGAGCGATCAAGGTCATGCTGCGCAGCGTGGGCGTGGAGTACGTGGTGCTGGTCACCGATTCCATGCAGGCCACGGGCCTGCCCGACGGCGAGTATGTCTTGGGCGACAACAAGGTGTTTGTGCGGGATGGAGCGGCCCGCCTGGCCGAGGGCAACCTTGCCGGCAGCACCTTGACGATGCAGAGAGCGGTGAAGAACATGGTTGATGTAGTAGGAGCAGATCTGGTTGATGTGTTCCGTATGGCCAGCCTCAACCCGGCGCGGTCCATCGGCCTCAGCCACCGCGGCTGGATCAAAGAAGGCTACAAGGCGGACTTCGCGCTCCTGAGCAAGGACCTATCCGTAAGGAAGACTGTGATCAGCGGCCGCGTAGTTTTCGTTGCAGATTAGATTAAGGAAGGAGATCAAAAATGAATGTTGTTGTGGTTGCCAACTTTGACAGCATGAGCGCAGAGGTAGCGAAGATGGTGTTTGCACAGATTGTGCGCAAGCCCGACAGCGTACTGGGGCTGGCTACCGGCAGCACTCCCCTCGGGGTATACAGTCTCCTGGCCGAGTACCATGCCCGGGGAACGGACTTCAGCCGCCTGACCACTTTCAACTTGGATGAGTACGTGGGCCTGGCGCCCGATCATCCCCAGAGCTACCACTGGTACATGCGGGAGAACTTCTTCTCCAAGGTCAACATCAAGCCAGACCGGATCTTTATCCCCAACGGCATGGCTGAGGACCTGGAAGCGGAATGCCTGCGCTATGACGAACTGATCAAGCAGGCCGGCGGAATCGACCTCCAGCTGCTGGGCATCGGCAGCAACGGCCACATTGGGTTCAACGAGCCGGGCACAGAGTTTGGCACCACGACGCATATAGTAGATTTGGCGGAGAGTACGATCAGAGATAACGCCCGTTTCTTCGAATCCATAGATCAAGTGCCGACGCGGGCGCTGTCCATGGGCATTAAGTCCATCATGCAGGCCAAGGAAGTAATCCTCATGGCCAGCGGCGGCAGCAAGGCCGACGCGGTCTGTGCAGCGGTCAAAGGGCCCGTGACCACTGCCGTCCCCGCTTCCGTGCTGCAGCTGCATCCCTGCGTGACCTTCGTTGTTGATCAGGCTGCAGCAAGCCGGCTGTAGACCTGAGATGCTCCCCGGGAGTGATGCCCAAAAAAGAAAAGGGGAGTGGTTGACGTGAGCAGACTCAAGTGGTTGTACCCAGGCATGCGCGTCAAGCGCTGGGTGGTGGTGCTTCTGCTGGGTGTCTTTGCCGTGGCCACGGGAGCGGTGGTCATGCTGAACAACCCGGTGTTTTCCCTCTGGGAAAGAAGAATACTGGCTTGGGCCGGCGGCGTTTCTGTCAGCCCTTTGATCACGGGAACGGTGTTGGTGGTCCTGGGACTTGCTGGAGTGACCATCGGCATGCGCAATCTGGTCAACTCTGTGGTTGAGGCCATCCGCCCGGCTGATGTGCCTGATCTGGTGGAGCATGTGTACAAGGCCCGCAACCTCCAAAGGGGCCTGCGTATCGTGACCATCGGAGGCGGGACCGGCCTTTCCACAATGCTTCGAGGACTCAAAGAGTACACGTCCAACATCACCGCCATCGTCACCGTAGCTGACGACGGGGGGAGTTCGGGCCGCATCAGGGACGATCTGGGCATCCTGCCTCCCGGCGATGTGCGCAACACGCTGGTTGCCCTGGCGGACACGGAGCCGCTCATGGAGACGCTCTTCCAGTACAGGTTTTCCTGGGGTGAAGGCCTGCAGGGCCACAGCTTCGGCAACCTGTTTATCGCGGCTATGACTGACATCACCGGTGACTTTGAAGAAGGCATCCGCGCCTTCAGCAAGGTCCTGGCGGTGCGGGGTAAGGTTCTTCCATCGACGCTGGACTCGGTGCGCCTGGGTGCGGAGTACACTGACGGTTCGGTGGTCATGGGCGAAAGCGTCATCCCAGAGCAGGGCAAAAGGATCAAGAGAGTCTTCCTGGACCCCGCCGATGCCAAGGCGCTTCCTGAGGCCATCGACGCCATCATGCACGCAGATGTGGTGATTTTAGGGCCGGGCAGCCTTTATACGAGCATCATCCCCAATCTGCTTATCCCCGGCTTCGCTGAGGCGATCGCCCAGACCAGCGCCCTCCGCATTTATGTGTGCAATGTCATGACGCAGCCGGGCGAGACTGACGGCTACAGCGCCTGCGATCATGTCCAGGCCCTCCTGGCTCACCTCGGGCCGCCTTCGGTACTGGATTTCGTGCTGGTGAACAGTGCCAGCGTCTCCAGCGCCCAGGCCAGGCGCTATGCCAAGCAGGGTGCCTTCCCGGTGCGGTCCGATCTGGTCGCCATTGAGAAGCTGGGTATCAAGGTGCATACTGCCGACGTTTTGGACCAGAGGAATTTAGTCCGCCATTCCAGTGCGCGCCTGGCCCAGGAGATCATCCGCCTGGCCGAGAACCGCGACAAAGCTTGGCTGCACGGGATCAGGGCGGTCTAACGTAGGAAGCACGGCCCAAGGCAACTGTGGCAGGCTGGCTGCATAGACTTCCTGGGGGGGAGGAATATGCGCAGAATAGCCGGGCTGCTGCTCCTGATCACCGCCTTGGGGATGGGCCTTCCCTCTGTCTACCGCACGGCGCACCGGCGGATTTTCGGGGTCAATACCGGCGTGTACCTGGAAGAACGGGCGATGCAGTATTATTACCCGGGTGAGGTGCGGGTGATCGTGGAGCAGATGGTGCGCTCCCGCCTGCGCCCTCCCGTGCCAGCAAGTTTGGACAAAGTTACCGGCGAGATCATCCCCCATGAAGACGGAATCTACTTCGATGTGGACACAATAGTGCAGGAAGTGGTTTCAGCCCCCGCCCATACCAAGCTCCAGCTGCAGGGCATCCCAGTGGTCCCACGATTCCGCACGGAGCACTTGGTTCAGCTCACCAGCATCCTTGGAGATTTCTCTACCCCTGTTATGGGCAGCCCCGACCGCGTGCATAATATCCGCCTGTCTTTGGCGGCGATCAACAACACCATCGTCATGCCTGGCGAGGTCTTTTCCTTTAACGAGGTGGTCGGGGAGCGCACGCCCGAGCGCGGCTACCGCAACGCCCCGATCATCCTGGGCGAAGCGGTGGTCCCGGGAGTGGGCGGAGGAGTATGCCAAACTTCCAGCACCCTCTACAACGCCGTCCGCCTTGCCGGGCTGGAAATCGTGGAACGCCGCATTCACTCCATCGCCCCAAGCTACATCCAGCACGGTATGGATGCCACCGTGGCCTGGCCGCACACGGATTTCAAGTTCAAGAACAGCTCTGCGTGGCCGGTGATTGTCAAGGCCGAGATCCAGAAGTGGCGCGTGCGGGTTTGGATCTTGGGGAGAGAAGGGAACGAAGAGGATGGCTTTTTCTGATGATACAAGGCAGGAACTGGCCAGGGTCATACCCAGCGCTCGCTGCTGCCGCCTGGCAGAGTTGAGCGCCTTTTACGAGCTGAGCGGCTTCCTTTTGGGAAGGCACAACCAGTTCCTGGATTTCAACACATCCTGGCCGTATGTCGCCAGGAAGATCCTTCTTGTGATCAAAGGGCTTTACCCCGATCTGCCCACGCAGGTCCTTATGGTCCGCTCCCGCTCCCGCCGTTCGCAGGTCTGCACCGTGCGGGTTTTGGGGCGCGCCGGCGCTGGACAGGTCTACCAGGAGATCAAGGAACAGAGTGTCATGGGCCAAGCGGGCATCCCCCGCAAGAAGTGCTGCCGGAGAGCCTACCTGCGGGGGGCGTTCCTCTGCGCGGGCTCCATCACCAACCCGGAGCGCACCTATCACCTGGAGATCACCACGGAGCAGAGCCGCCTCGCTGAGAAGATCCTGGCGGCTATCTGGTCCCTCGATTTGGAGGCGGGGATGACCCAGCGCAAGGGATCCCTCGTGGTGTATATGAAAGACGGCGGCGACATAGCCAGCCTGCTCGGCCTGATGGGAGCGCACAGCGCTCTGCTGCAGTTTGAAAATGTGCGCGTGATGAAAGAGATGCGCAACCAGGTCAACCGCCTGGTCAACTGCGAGACGGCAAATGTTGACAAAACAGTGCAGGCTGCCATGGCCCAGATCGAAGATATCGAGCTGATCGATGCGGTGATCGGCCTGGAGGAGCTTCCGCCCAAGCTGCGGGAGGTAGCCAGGCTGCGGCGGGAGCACCCCTACGCTTCCATCCAGGAACTCGGGGAGATGATGACGCCCCAGCTCAGCAAGTCTGGCGTAAACTACCGGCTGCGCCAGATCCGGGAAAAAGCGCGACAACTTGACAAATTGAATCCCAAATCTTAACAATACAGCGGAGGGAATGATCTGCCGGAACCGAATAATATACCCAGAGCGGGACAGAATAAACCCCGGCGGGTCATAAGATGTCCCAGAGGAGGGTTCCGGAAATGGACAGTCTCGGTGCCCTGCAGCAGCTGGTGCCGGAGCTTGCTGAGCTTCTGGAGCGCCGGTACAACCTGTTGAAAGTCATCCGCAACCAGGGCCCCATTGGGCGGCGGTTTCTCGCTGCTCAGCTGGGCGGTTCCGAGCGGGTGATCCGCGGCGAACTTGATGTCCTGCGGGAACAGGGACTGCTGCACATCACCTCCCTGGGCGTGCAGCTCACTCCAGAAGGCGAAAAGGTATTTCTGGAACTGCGGGATGTGGTCAGGGACGCCTACGGGCTCGAGCAGCTCGAGAGCAAGCTGGCCGCCGCCCTCGGGGTTAAGAAGATGATCATCGTCCCGGGCGACTGCGACCGGGATCCGGCCAGCAAAAGGGAGCTGGCCAGGGCCGCAGCGGATTTTCTCTGCAGCGTGGTCCAGGATGGGAACATTCTGGCCGTTTCGGGCGGCACCACTCTGGCAGCGGTGGCAGAGGCGGTCCGCCTCCACGGACTGCGCAGGAGAGTGACCGTTGTCCCGGTGCGGGGCGGCCTGGGGGAGGACATCAAAATCCAGTCCAACTCCATTGCGGTGGCCTTGGCTGAGGGCCTCGGCGGCACCTACCGCCTGCTGCACGCACCGGAAGATGTGCGCCCCTGCAACCTGGAGCAGATCCTCAGCGAACCGAGCATCCGCAGCGTGATTGCCCTGGGACGCCGGGCAGACATCCTGCTTCACGGAGTTGGCACCGCAGAGGAAATGGCCAGAAGGCGCGGCTTCGACGATTCTTCCATCATGGATCTGATCGCGGCCGGTGCGGTGGGTGAAGCCTTCGGCTGCTACTTCGACGCCCAAGGCAGCATCATCCGCAACACCGCTTCTGTGGGCCTGCGCCTGGAGGATCTGGAAAGAATTCCTTTGGTTATCGCTGTTGGAGGTGGTAAGAGCAAAGCTTGGGCTGTGATGGCGGTACTGTCCAGAGGTTACTGTGATGTGTGCATCACCGATGAGGGGGTAGCCCGGAGGTTGATGAGCTTGAAAGAAATAGAGTAAGGAGGAACAACAATGGCAATTAAGGTTGGTATTAACGGTTTTGGCCGCATCGGCCGCTTGGTTCTGCGTGGGGCGCTCAACGATCCGAATTTCGAGATCGTGGCTGTCAACGATCTGACAGATGCTCCAACCCTCGCTCACCTGCTGAAGTACGACACAAACCACGGCACTCTCAATGCTGATGTCGCCGTCGATGGAGACTGCATCGTAGTCAACGGCAAGAAGATCAAGGTTTACGCCGAGCGCGATCCCAAGAACATCCCCTGGGGCGAGCTGGGTGTGGAGTACGTAGTCGAGTCCACCGGTATCTTCCGCAAGCGCGACCAGGCCCAGTGGCACATCGACGCCGGTGCTAAGAAGGTCATCATCACCGCCCCCGCCAAGGGCGAAGACATCACCATCGTCATGGGCGTGAACGAGGACAAGTACGATCCTGAGAAGCACCATGTCCTTTCCAACGCTTCCTGCACCACCAACTGCTTGGCACCTGTTGCCAAGGTCATCCATGAAGCTTTCGGCATCGAGCGCGGCTTGATGACCACTGTCCACGCCTACACCAACGACCAGAGAATTCTCGACCTGCCCCACAAGGATCTCCGCAGGGCCCGCGCTGCTGCCATGAACATCGTTCCCACCACCACCGGTGCTGCGGCTGCTGTAGGCCTGGTACTGCCTGAGCTCAAGGGCAAACTGGACGGCTTTGCCATGCGTGTTCCCGTTTCCACCGTCAGCGTGGTCGACCTGGTAGTGCAGACCGAGAAGCCGGTCACCGCTGAGGCCGCCAATGCTGAACTGAAGAAGGCCGCAGAGGGCAGCCTCAAGGGCATCCTCGGCTTCGAAGAGGCTCCGCTGGTCAGCAGCGACTTCAAGGGCAACTACAATTCCTCCATCGTCGATGCGGAACTGACCACAACCATGGGCGAGAACATGCTCAAGGTTGTCTCCTGGTACGACAATGAGTGGGGCTACTCCATGAGGGTAGTCGACCTCATCCGCTACATGGACTCCAAAAAGTAAGAGAGCACAAACTGGAATCCCCCTGCTTGGGGGATTCCACACGCAAAGGAGGACATATATGGCCAAGAAAACAGTCAGAGACGTTGATGTTAAGGGTAAAAAGGTTCTGATGCGCGTTGACTTCAACGTGCCCGTGAAGGACGGCGTGATCTCGGACGATAAGAGGATCAGGGCTGCTCTTCCCACTATCGAGTATATCCTCGAGCAGGGTGCCGCAGTGATCCTCATGTCCCACTTCGGCAGGCCCAAGGGCAAACCGGAAGACGCTTACCGGATGGATCCCATCGCCCAGCGCCTGAGTGAGCTCCTCGGCAAGCCCGTTAAGAAGGTCGACGACTGCATCGGGCCCGAGGTTGAGGCTGCCGCCGCAGCACTGCAGCCCGGCGAAGTGCTCCTGCTGGAGAACGTCCGCTTCCATGCTGAAGAGGAGAAGAACGACCCGGACTTCGCGAAAGCTCTGGCGGCTCTCGGCGACATCTACGTGAACGATGCCTTCGGCACAGCCCACCGCGCCCATGCTTCTACAACCGGTGTGGCTGACTACCTGCCCGCCGTATCCGGCTTCCTCATGGAGAAAGAGCTGGAGTTTCTCGGCGGCGCTGTTGAGAACCCGAAGCGGCCTTTTGTGGCCATCCTCGGCGGGGCCAAAGTCAAGGATAAGATCGGGGTTATCGAGTCCCTCCTCAACAAGGTTGATACCCTGATCATCGGCGGCGGCATGGCCTACACCTTCCTCAAGGCCAAGGGCTATGAAATCGGAAAATCTCTGCTTGACGCGGAGCGCATCGACTTCTGCCGCGACATCATGGCCGCGGCTGCGGAGAAGGGCGTGAAGCTCCTCCTGCCAGTTGACATCGTCGCCGCTAAGGAGTATGCTCCAGATGCAGAACACAAAGTGGTGGCTGCCCAGGAAATCCCAGCTGACTGGGAAGGCATGGATATCGGTCCGGAAACGGCGAAGCTCTACAGCGCTGAAGTTAAAGCCGCGGGTACCGTGGTCTGGAACGGGCCGATGGGCGTGTTTGAGTTTGAGGCATTCGCCCACGGGACGAGAAGTGTGGCCCAAGCACTGGCCGATTCAGCAGCGCTCAGCGTGATCGGCGGCGGCGACTCCGCGGCAGCCGTGGAACAGATGGGCTTTGCCGACAAGATGACCCATGTCTCCACCGGCGGCGGCGCTTCCCTGGAGTTCCTGGAAGGTAAGGTGCTTCCCGGCGTAGCAGCCCTGGACGACAAGTAATTGAGGTGAAGTCATGCGTACACCGTTTATTGCTGGCAACTGGAAGATGCACAAAACCGTGGGAGAAGCTGTGGAAGCCGCTCGCAAGCTCGAAGAGCTGGTTCAGGGCAGCCCAGTTGAGGTAGCTATCTGTGCACCCTTCACCAGTCTGGCTGCACTCAGCGCCCTCGGCCTGAGCAAAGTTAAGCTGGGTGCCCAGAACATGTACTGGGCAGACCAAGGTGCTTTCACCGGCGAGATCTCCGCCGCGATGCTTCTGGATGTGGGCTGTGAGTATGTGATCCTCGGCCACTCCGAGCGCCGTCACATCTTCAAGGAAGATGACGAGCTGATCAACAAGAAGGTTCTCCAAGCGCTGCAGAAGGGCCTTAAGCCCATCCTCTGCGTGGGAGAGACCCTCGAAGAGCGGCGTGCCGGGCAGACAGAAAATGTGGTAGTCACCCAGACCACCCGTGGACTTGCTGGCGTAGGAGCAGATAAGCTTCCGACCGTGGTGATCGCCTATGAGCCTGTCTGGGCCATCGGCACCGGTGAGTACTGCGACGCCGCAGATGCTAACCAGGTGATCGCCAGGATCCGCCAGACCCTCGCCGAGCTGTACTCAGAAGAGCTGGCTCAGCAGGTGCGGATCCAGTACGGCGGCAGTGTCAAGCCTGGCAACATAAGAGAATTCATGGAACAACCTGAGATCGACGGTGCTTTGGTGGGCGGAGCAAGCCTTGACGCTGAAGGCTTTGCATCCATCGTCCGCTACTAAGCCAGGTGGTTTCAGCAGCTGTTCCCGGAGGTGGAATCAGTAACCTATGAAGAAACCAACAGCGTTGATCATTCTAGACGGCTGCGGACTCAGCGAGCGCGTGGAAGGCAATGCCGTGCGGGCTGCCCGCACTCCCACCATGGACTGGCTGAATGCCAATGTGCCCCACAGCACGCTCTCGGCTTCTGGCCTGAGCGTTGGGCTGATGGAAGGACAGATGGGGGATTCTAATGTCGGGCATCTGAATATCGGTGCGGGACGCATCGTCTACCAGGATGTCGTCCGCATCTCCAAGGCCATTGCCGACGGCGACTTCTTCACAAACACGGTCTTGGTGTCGGCCATGGAGCACCCCAAAAAGACAGGCGGTGCCCTGCACCTGTTGGGCCTCGTGTCCCCGGGCGGCGTGCACAGCCATTCCGAGCATCTCTACGCGCTGCTCAAGATGGCCAAAAAGCATGGGTTGGAAAAGGTGTTTGTCCACGCCTTCCTCGACGGCAGGGATGTGCCTCCTTCCAGCGCCCATGAGTACCTGGCCGAACTGGAGGAGCAGATCAAACAGATCGGGGTCGGCCGCATCGCTTCCATCTCCGGACGTTATTTCGCGATGGATCGGGATAAGCGCTGGGACAGGGTGGAGAAGGCCTACCGGGCCATGCTCGGCCAAGGCCCAACCGCTGTCAGCAGTGCAGCGGCCATCCAGGAGGCCTATGCCAATGGCGAGACCGATGAGTTTGTGGTGCCCAGGGTGATCACGGAAAACGGCAGCCCTGTGGGGCCCATTAAAGACGGCGACAGCGTGCTCTTCTTCAACTTCCGGGCAGACCGGGCGCGGGAAATCACCTGGGCGATGACCAATGAAGATTTCCAGGGCTTCGATCGCGGCGGCAAACTGGACATTTTCTACGCGACCATGACCCAGTACGATGCCGAACTGGATCTCCCCTTTGCCTTTGCTCCCCAGGATCTCCGCAACACCCTCGGCGAGTACCTGGGCAGCCTGGGGAAAACCCAGCTCCGCATCGCCGAAACGGAGAAATACGCCCATGTCACGTTCTTCTTCAACGGCGGGCAGGAAGTGCCCTTCCCCGGTGAAGAACGGATCCTGGTGCCTTCGCCCAAGGTGCCAACTTATGACATGCAGCCCGAAATGAGCGCCCCCGGCGTTACGGAGCGCGTAGTGGCTGAAATCCTGTCGGGTAAGTACGATGTGATCGTGCTCAACTACGCCAACTGCGACATGGTAGGCCACACCGGGGTGATGGAAGCCGCTGTGAAGGCGGTGGAAACCGTAGACACGGGCCTGGGCAAGGTGCTGGAAGCCCTCAAGAAGATGGGCGGCACCGCGATCATCACAGCCGACCACGGAAATGCTGAGCAGATGGTCGACTTCGAAACGGGCGAACCCCATACGGCTCACACCAGCAACCCCGTACCCGTGTGGCTGTTCAATGCGCCGGAGGAGTGCAGCATCAAGAGCGGCATCCTTGCCGACCTGGCGCCCTCCATCCTCGATCTGATGGGTATACCTCAGCCTCCGGAGATGACTGGAGAAAGCTTAATTGTAAGGAGGAATGACAACAGATGATGATCAATGATGTGCTTGCCAGAGAAGTTCTGGATTCGCGCGGCAACCCCACGGTGGAAGTAGAGGTCATTTTGGCTGACGGCACTTCCGGCAGGGCTATTGTTCCCTCGGGAGCCTCCACCGGTGCCTTTGAGGCTGTAGAACTCCGCGACGGAGACAAGGGCCGCTACCTGGGCAAGGGCGTACAGCAGGCCGTGCAGAACGTAGAAGAGATCATCGCTCCCGAGATCATCGGCTGGGACGCCATGGACCAGATCGGCATCGACCAGCTCATGATCGAGCTGGACGGCACCCCCAACAAGGGTAAGCTTGGCGCCAACGCCATCCTGGGCGTGTCCCTGGCCGTGGCCCATGCCGCAGCCAACTTCCTGGGGATGCCTCTCTACCGGTACATTGGCGGAGCGGCTTCCTGCCAGCTGCCGGTGCCCATGATGAACATTCTCAACGGCGGCGCCCATGCAGATAACAACGTAGACATCCAGGAGTTCATGGTCATGCCCGTGGGCGCTTCCAGCTTCAAGGAAGCCCTGAGGATGGGCGCGGAAGTCTTCCACAACCTCAAGGCAGTGCTCAAGGGCAAGGGCCTGAACACTGCGGTAGGCGATGAAGGCGGCTTTGCTCCCAACCTGCAGTCCAATGAAGAGGCGATCCAGGTTATTCTGGAAGCCATCGAGCGCGCTGGTTACACGCCGGGTAAAGATGTGTGCATCGCCCTGGACGTAGCCTCCACCGAGCTGTTCAAAGACGGCAAGTACCGCCTGGAGGGCGAGGGCAAGGTTCTGGATACCGACGAGATGATCGCCTTCTACAAGAACCTGGTTGAGAAGTATCCGATCATCTCCATCGAGGATCCCCTGGCCGAAGACGAATGGGAAGGCTGGAAGAAGCTTACCGAGGCCATCGGCGACCAGGTTCAGCTGGTGGGCGACGATCTGTTCGTCACCAACACCGAGCGCCTGAGCAGGGGTATTGCCCAAGGCGTGGCCAACGCCATCTTGGTCAAGGTGAACCAGATCGGTACCCTCACCGAGACCCTGCGGGCCATCGAGATGGCCAAGCGGGCGGGCTACACCGCCATCATCTCCCACCGCTCTGGTGAAACCGAGGATACCACCATCGCCGACCTGGTTGTGGCCGTCAACGCAGGCCAGATCAAGACCGGCGCACCCAGCAGGACAGACCGCGTAGCCAAGTACAACCAATTGCTGCGCATCGAGGAAGAGCTGGATGCGGTGGCCGAGTACCCAGGCTTCAAAGCCTTCTACAACATAAAGAGATAGAGCAGCTGACCGGCACGGCGTGGCCAAGAGCCATGCCGTGCTTCTTTTTTTGTGAAAGGAAAGGCCTTCGCCGCGGCGAAGTTAAGGGTGAAGGAAGGCGAAAGGAGAGTGGGCAGCATGCAGTTCCCTCAGGGCTTTATGTGGGGAGTGGCGGCCGCGTCCTACCAGATCGAAGGAGCGGCCTGGAAAGACGGACGGGGAGAATCCATCTGGGATCGCTTCAGCCGAACGCCGGGCCGGGTGCTCAACGGGCACACGGGCGATGTGGCCTGCGACCACTACAACCGCTACAAAGAAGATGTCTCCCTCATGAAGGAGCTTGGCGTGAACAGCTACCGCTTTTCCATCGCCTGGCCCCGCATCTACCCGGGCGGCACAGGGCAGGTTAACCAAAGGGGCCTGGACTTCTACAAACGGCTCGTGGAAGAACTGCTCGAAAACGGCATCGAGCCCATGGCCACCCTCTATCACTGGGACCTTCCCCAGGCCTTGGAAGATCGGGGAGGATGGCTGAACCGGGACACAGCCCGCTGGTTCCAGGACTACGCGGTGACCATGTTCCAGGAGCTTGGTGACACGGTCAAGCTCTGGATCACCCTCAACGAACCCT
>DURQ01000077.1 GCA_012840725.1 Bacillota bacterium | reverse complement strand
TGGATCAGCACAGTGTCCTGGCCGTTGTAGCGGGTGATGCCTTCCCGGGGGGCCACGCCTGTCGAGATTTCAGCCACATCGCTCAGGTAGACAAGGGAAGGCAGCAAGCCGCCGAGCCCCAACACGCCGCTGCCCTGCTTCATGCCCACAATAATATCTTCCAGTTCTTCCACACTGCTGATCGTGCTGCCCGCACGGGTTGTGTAGCGAACTCCGCCAGCAGTAACCGCGCCTCCGGGCACCACGATGTTCTGGTACATGATCAGCTGCTGGAGAACGACCGGGGTGAGCCCGATCGCGTTGAGATGATCCGGGTCAAAGAGCACCTGGATCTCTTCTTTGCTGGTACCCAAAAGGCTGACTTGGGCCACGCCGTCGATCTGCTCGAGCTGCGGCTTAAGCCGTTCCAACTCGGCCGAAAGCTCAACGGGTGAGAGGCCTTCAGCGCTTACGCCAATAAGCATCAGGGGAAAATCGTTGGGGTTGATCTGCGCCACGACGGGGGTCTGGGCTCCTTCTGGCAGCGTCAGGGCCGCCTGAGCCAAGCTGTTGCGCAGGGCATCCATGGACCGGATCATGTCTGTGCCCCAGTTGAACTCCAGCAGCACAGCGGAGATGTTCTCCAAGCTGAAGGAGTCTATCCTGCGGACGCCGTTGATGCCGGCGACGGCTCCCTCGATGGGGATGGACACATCCTGTTCTACAGTGGCGGATGAAGCGCCTTCATATATGGTAACCACTACCGCGTAGGGAAAGGTCATGTCCGGCAGGAGATCGATGCCGATCCGCTGCAGGGAAATAACACCGAAGATGAGGGCAATAATAACAAAGACGGTAATGGCTACTGGGCGGCTGACCGCCAGTTTGGAAAGAAACATAGAGCAATATCCTCCTCAAGCGACCATAGTGCATCCTCGAAAGAGTTCTGGATTCGGTTGAGTTATCCTGCCTTTAGCAGTGTTGAGAAAGGAGAGCCGCCGTGAGGAAGGTCGCCAAACTCCTGCTGAGCCTGGGAATTACCGCAGCGGGAGTGCTTGTTGTTCTCGTCCTGTGGAGCCGCCTGCAGGCACCGACGCCGAAGGCCCCCGATGAAGAGCAGGCCAAGCTGGAAAGCTGGCGGCAGGCTTTTTCCGAGACTGACCTCGACCTTCTAGCCCGGGTGGTGAGAGCAGAAGCGGAAGGAGAGCCCTATGACGGCCAGGTGGCCGTAGCGGCGGTGATCCTAAACCGGCTGCGGCATCCCGAGTTTCCCAACACCATCCCTGGCGTGGTTTATGAGCCGCTGGCCTTTTCTGTGGTGGCCAACGGAGAGGTAAACAAGCCTGCCAACGACAAGGCCGTCCAAGCAGCCCATGCTGCCCTAAACGGCTGGGATCCGACTGGGGGTGCCATCTACTTCTACAACCCCAGCAAGACGCGGAGCGCCTGGATCCGTCAGAGGCCGGTGCTGAAAACCATCGGCAAGCATGTCTTTGCCAGCTAGGAGGTGCCTAATGTCCCCAGCAGCGAAAAGCAGGCTCACAGCTATAGTCTTCGCCCTGCTCTTCCTTGGAGTGGGGTACGCCGCCGGCCAGTACTTCCTCAAGCAGGCCTATCAAAGGCAGGTGGAAGCGGCCTACCGCCGGGCTTTGAGCGAGCTGGCCACACATTTCCAGGAACTGTCTCTTGAACTCGGCCGGGCCCGCTTGGCCCAGAGCGAGCGGCAGCGCAGCCTGATCGGGTCCAACCTCCGCAGCCTTGTCTACGCGGCCCAGAGCAACCTGGGCGAACTGCCGCTGGGTGAGATCAACCTGGAAGGCCTGTGCGGCCTCCTAGCTGATGTCTATGAGCAGACGTACCGCTACGTGCAGGAGGAATGGGAGCCTGAGGCCCTTGAGGAACTCTACGGTCAGGTGCAGTATGTCAGCGGGGAACTGGCCAGCCTGCTCCTCCACAAGCAGGACGAGTTTCCCTGGGTTTCCTGGCAGGAGTATTTGTCAGCAGCCGTGGCGGGGCCTGGAGTGTTGAGGGCTTTTACCGCGATCAATGACGAGCTGGTGACACTGCGCTCTTCCCTTAGCGCCAGGGCCCCGCTGAGCAGAGGGGAAATCACGGGGGAGACCATCAGCCCCGAACAGGCCGTTGTGGCGGCACAGGAGTTCTGCAGGCGGGAGGGGCTCCATTTCCAGGTGACCAATGAGTCCAAAGGCCAGATTCCCACCTACACTGTGGAAGCCAAAGACGAAGCAGGGCACATCATCGTGGAGGTCTCCCAAAAGGGCGGATTGGTGCTGTGGATGATGGATTCCCGAGAGGTTAAGGCCAGCAGGCTGTCTGAGCAGGAGATGGTGGCAGGCGGCCGGCAGTTTCTAGAAGACAGGGGGTTCCCTCCACTGCACATCACCGATGTGCAGGTGCTGCGCAACCGGGCTACTCTGACCTTCGTACCCAACCGGGAAGGGGTGCTGCGCTACGGCGAGTCGGTCAAACTGCAGGTCAGCGCCGAAGATGGGAGCATCCTCGGGTTCTGGGGTACGGCCTATCACACCGCCCAAAGCCGGCAGGGGCGCGTGCAGGCGCCTCAAGAAGAGGCATGGGCCGCCCGGGATAGGCTGCGGGACGGCCTGGAAGTCCTTGACGAAAAGCTGGCCTTGATTCCCACCGATGGACAGGAGGAAGTGCTCACTAGGCGGGTGGGGGTGCGCTATGGGGATGAGTACTACCTGATCTATCTCAATGCAGAAACGGGCGAAGAAGAGCAGATCGTGAGGGTAGCCTCTCCCCAGTACTTCTAGCGCAGGGCTTGGATGCGGCTGGCGGTGATGGTACTGAATTCGGCCCCATCCCGGCGGGAGATCTCTCCCGTGACCAGGAGCAGGGGCGAACCATACAGAACCTTAGCGTACTTCTTGTACACATCCTCAAAAACCGTGACATCGATCAGCCCGTACTCATCCTCCAGGGTGAGAAAGACGATGATCCTGCCGCTCCGGGTAGGGGGCCGGTGAGGCCTGATCACCAAGCCCGCCATCTGCACCGTGCCTTCGCTGAGAGCAGCAACTTCTCTGCTGTTCAGCACAGTTTTGGGGAGCTGGGGCCGGTAAAATTCCAGCACATGGCCTTCGGCGGTGAGGCGCAGGACAGAATATTCCTTCAGCCAGCGTTCGAAGGGGGAAAAATCGGGGATGCGGCTTTTTGGCGGGGAAGCATCGGCGAAGAGGCTTCCTTTTTTATTGAGGTAATAGTGGGGAAGCTCCCAGATCAGCGCCCGGCGGTTGGTGGAAAACCAATCAAAGGCCCCGCCCAGGATCAGGTTCTCCGCGACATCCTTGCTCACAATGGTGCGGCTGACGAAGTCCTGCACGGAACTGAACCTCTTCTCCGCCCGCGCCTGGAGGATGGAATCCAGAAACGCCTCTTCCATGCCAGTCACCTGCTTGAGGCCGATGCGGATGGCATCATCCTGCGCGGTAAAGTCCGCTGCACTTTCGTTGATGTGCAGTGGAAGGATCTTGATGCCCCTGCTGCGCGCCTGCACGCAGAGGGTGTTGGGAGGATAAAAACCCATGGGCTGCGCATTGAGCAGGGCGGCGTAGAAGTGGGCGGGATAGTGCTCCAGAAGGTAAGTGGTGCGGTAGGCTGTATCAGCAAAGGCAGCGGCATGGGCCTCGCAGAAACCGTAACCCGCGTAGCCGACAACATAGGAGAAGATTTCTTCCGCCGTCCCCTGATCAACGCCCCGGGCAAGGGCCTTTTGGATGAACTCGCGGCCGATCTCTTCCATTTCCGCCTGTGAGCGAAATCTAGTCATCACCTTGCGCAGGTGATCTGCCTCGCCGGGGGTGAAGCCGGCAATTTCCGTGGCGATCTCGATAACCTGCTCCTGGTACAGCACTACTCCATAGGTGGGGGCCAAGATCTTCTCCAGCTTGGGATGGAGGTAGGTGATGGCTTCCCTTCCGTGCCGGCGAGCGATGTACGGCTCTACCATGTTCCCCTTGATGGGCCCGGGGCGGATCAAGGCCACACTGGCCACGATATCCTCAAAGCGGTCCGCTTGAAGACGGGACTGCAGGCTGCGCTGGGCCGGGCTTTCCAGCTGAAAGGCGCCCACCGTATCGCCGCGCTGCAGGCGGGCGAAGGTAGCTTTATCATTGAGGGGGATGGCGTCGTAGTCGAGCCTCGGCCCAAGCTCCTGGACGGCATGGGAAACCGCAGATAGGGTACGCAGGGAGAGCAGATCGATCTTGATCAGGCCCAGATCGCCGATGGTGTCTTTGTCGAACTGGGTGATCAGCACCCCTTTCGCCGAAGGCTGCAGGGGAGTCACTTTGGTCAGGGGCTCGCCGCTGACCACGATCCCGCCCAGATGGGTGCCCATCTGCCGGGGGAAAGCATTGATCGCCGCACAGTAATCCACAAGCCTGGCATACTTTTCGCCATGCAGGGGATGGTGCCTCAGTTCCGGCAGTCTGTGCAGGAGGGAGCGGATGCCGTCCGCGGGGACGCTCGTGATGTTCCTGGTCAGCTCATTCAGTTCCTCCTGCTTGTAGCCGAGAGCTTTTCCCAGATCCCGCAGGGCAGAACGGGCGTGGTAGGTGTGGAAGGTACAGACGGAAGCCACTCTTTCCGGCCCGTAGCGCTGGTAGACGTATTCGGCTACCTGATCTCGGCAGCGGGCGTCAAAATCTACGTCAATATCGGGCTTTTGGGCCCGCTCCAGGCTTAAGAAGCGCTCAAAGAGAAGGCCGCGGGCAAAGGCATCCACGTTGGTGATGCCCAGGCAGTAGACTACCACCGAGTCCGCGGCAGAACCCCGGCCAGCGTAGCGGATGCCTTGGCTGCGGGCATACTGCACCAGATCCCACACGGCTAGGAAGTAATCGGCTGCGTCCAGCCGGGCGATGATGTAAAGCTCGTGCTCAATGCGCTCCCGCAGGGCAGGGGAAATGGATGGATAGCGCCGGCGAGCACCCTGCCAGGTGAGCTCCCGCAGGAATTGATTGGCCTTTTCCGGCCCTTCGTCTGGAAAGTAACGGGGAAAGAGGTTCTGATCCAGCTGCAGGGCCGGACTGCAGCGCTGAGCGATCTCCAAAGTGCTGGCCAGCGCTTCCGGGAAAGCAGCGAAGCGCCTCTTCATTTCTTCAGGTGAGGCGAAGTAGTTCTCGCCGTTGAAGGGGCGCTCTGGGTGGATCTCCTGCACCCTGGTCTGGGTGCGGACGCAGACCAGCAGGTCATGGATGGGGAAGTCTTCCTTGCGCAGATAATGCACATTGTTAGTGGCAGCCAGCGGCACGCGCAGTTCCTCATGGAGTTTGAAAATCCCTTCCAAAAGCCGCTTACTGAAAGGGAGGTAGCTCTGGATCATCTCCAGGTAGACCTGCCCGGGGCCGAAGATCTCCAGCAGGCGCAGGACTTCGGCCTTAGCCCGGGTATGGTCGCGGCGGAGGATGGCCTGGGCCGTTCCCGAGCGGTGACAGCCGCTGAGAACGATCAGCCCCCGGGCGTTTTCCTGCAGCGCCTCCCAGGGAACCAGGCACTCGTGCCGGGAACCATGGGCAAAGCCTGCCGTGATCAAGCGGCATAGAGCTGCGTAGCCCTGGCTGTTTTCTGCCAGCAGGGTGAGGTGCGTACCGTCTTCTGTGGTGATCTCCGCTCCCTGAATGGGCTTGATGCCCAGCTCCTGTGCGAGCTTGTGGAATTCTACTGCGGCGCTCACATTGCTGTGATCGGTTATGGCCAGGGCCGGCATTTCCCATTCCGCCGCCTGGTGGAGCAGTGCCGATAGAGAGGAGGCGCCGTCCAGGAAAGAATAGGGGGAATGGACATGCAGGTGTACAAACATGCTCATCCCTCCCCTAATCGGCCAGGCGGTAGAGAACCCACTGCTCCAGGCCGGGCAGAAAATGCAGTTCACAGCGGCACCTGTTGGTGACCACTTCGTAGACGAACAATTCCGGCTCATCCAGCCACCACTGGCCCCCTTCACGCCAGTGGTTGGCGATATACTTGACCTCAAATTCCCGTCCGAAGCTAAAGGCAGCCGGGAAGCTGCCTTTGAACTTGAGCTGGATGGGCTGGTTGATCAGCTTGCTCATGTGAAGCACTCCTCCCACAGAAGCAGCAGCTGTTCCCGCCGGGGGAGTTTGATCCCGGTTTGGGCTAGGGGCGATAGGTCTTTTTCTGGCGGTTTGGGGGCCTGGGGTTCCCAAAACATGCTCAGCTGGGCAGCAGCCGAGAGTTCCAGCCTGCTGAGGACAACCTCAAGACGGGCCACAGCCTCAGCAGGCAGCAGGCTTTCCACAGTGCGCAGGAAGAGCCCGGCTTCGGCCGATGATTCTTTGAAGCGGCGCTCCCTGCTGATGGAACCGCCCTGCGCAGTGCAGGCCTCCAGCTGCAGCCGGCCGGCTGTTCTGTGCTGAGCCTCCAGGGCAGCCGCAAGCTCCTCCATGCCCTGCTTGAGGTAGGGTTTGAGCTCATGGGGCAGCAGGGGGCGCAGAAAACCTTCAAGCACTGTGCAGTCCAGGGACCACCTGCACTCCTGAATCTGTTCGGCCTGGAAGGGGATCAGATCTTCCCCCCGCCCCAACTTCTGCAGGGCAGCAGCCTTGGGCCCAAACTGGCTGCCCAGCTCCACCAGGGGTATCTCGCCCAGCTGGCCTACGGTCTTAATACCCAGTTTCTCCAAGGCGTCCAGTTCTTCCAGGGGCAGGCGGCGCAGGGGAATCTGCCGCAGAAAGCTCTGGGTTTGCTCGGCAGGGACCACCCTTTCCCAGCCGGTGAGATTGTGTGCGGCTAGTTTGGCCACCAGCTTGCTCCGGCCCGCACCCCAAATGCCTTCCCACCCTTCCTGCTGCAGCTTTGCCGTAAGATCGAGGAGGAACTGCTGAAAAATAACCGGGTGCTCGAAACGGAGATACCAGGCATGGGGATACTCTACTTCCAGCTCATGGGTGTACTGGCGGGAGAATTCATGCCAGCTTTTGGCCGCGGGTAGAAAATCGTCCAGATTGAGACTCAAGGTCACTACCGGTTTGGCCAGCTGCAGGACGGCTTGGGCACCGGCACTGGCGGAGAACCCGTAGTCTTTGAGCTCAGGGGAGAAGTCCCAGACCTTCTTTTTGTGTGTTAGAATATAGTATACGTCCTGTGCCTCCATATGGCGGGGCGGCTTAAAATTGCGAATATAAAAGTGGCGCAGGCCACAGTAGATGAACATGATACTCCTCCTCCAGAACATCTGTTCGCCACAATTATAACCCAGAACAAAGGTTCGGGTCAAGGAGGGAAAGGATTGGTAATATGGAGATCACCTTTCTGGGCACGGGCACTTCCTACGGTGTCCCGGTTTTGACCTGCACCTGCCCTGTGTGTACAAGCACTGACCCGCGCAATCAGCGCACCCGCAGCTCCCTCTGGCTGCGCTGCCGCGGGACCAGCCTGCTCATTGATACGGCCACCGAGTTCCGCCTCCAGGCCTTGAGGGCCGGCCTGCGGAGCGTTGATGCGGTGCTCTACACCCACTGCCATGCCGACCACGTCTTCGGTTTTGATGACCTGCGGGTGTTCAGCCGCTTGACCAGGCAGCGCGTGCCCATCTACGGCAATGACTCCACCATCGCCGAGCTGCGGGAGGTCTTCGCCTATATTTTCCGCCAGCTCGAACTGCACGAAGGCCGGCCCTGGATCGAAACCAATGTGGTCAGCGGGCCTTTCCAGGTGGGGGAGGTTGTGGTGCAGCCTGTCCCCGTGTTCCACGATGCCCTACCCATTTTGGGTTACCGCATCGGCCGCACCGCCTACGTCACCGACTGCAGCTCCATTCCTCCAGCTTCCCTCGAGCTGCTGCGTGATCTTGACACTCTGATCCTGGGCGTGGTGGGCTTCAATCCGCACCCCGCCCACATGCATCTCGAGCGAGCCTTGGAGCTTGTTCGAGAGCTTGCGCCTAAGCAGGCCTACTTCACTCACCTTTCCCACCGTTTGGACTACGAAGAGGTGAGCAGAATGCTTCCGCCAGGGGTCTACCTGGCCTACGACGGCTTGACTGTGCAGTGCGGTTAGGAAAAGCCTAAGCGAATTCTCCAGCGGCGCGCGCATATAGTGTAGTGATCTTCTTCGGCAAGGAGGGGCGAGATGATCCTGCACAAAGAATATGCACTGCGCCGTTTTTGCGAGTCTCCTTTAGAACTGGAAGGCTGCCGGGAGCTCCTAGAGAAGATTTGGGCAGAACCCGCGCAGCTTCAGAGATTGGTCTTCGTCACAACCCGCGATTACCTCCCGAACACTATGGTAGTCTCTCAGCTGGGCAGCGGAGGAGTCCCCTTCGAACTGAGTTTGGGAAGCGAATCTGAGCAGCTGCTGCTGGTGAACGGCGGCCTGCGGCGCCAGACTCAGAAAGTGCGCACCCACTGCCTGACCGATCCGGCACAGGCCTGGGAAACCCTCCAGAGCTACTGCGGGCTGATCCATGTTCAGCTTGTCTTCAAAGGGGACACGCCCGACTGGTATCAGGATATCGCCGTACCGAATGAGGCTGTCCCTCCCCATGCTGCCAGCGGCTTTGCCTCTTTCCTCCGGGAGCAGGTTGAGTTTGTGCTCTGGGGCATCACCCTAAAAGAGCGGATCGATGAGGCCCTGCAGAGGCGGGACGAAGAGCTATTTCGGGAGTCGGTGCGCCTGTACAAGGAGGTGCTGCAGTCCTGTTTTTGGGAACTCTAGCCTGCCTGGCGTTTCCAGCGCTGCTGGCGGAAAAGGAGGCAGGATTTGCTGGGGCAGTGTGGAACTCTCCCTGAGGTATACCTAGTTCAGCTCCTTTGGAGGTAAACGGATTGAAGCCAGTAGTGCAGAAGAAGCAGAAAAGCCAGCTGCGCGAGCTCATCGAGACAGTGCTTTCCGCTGTTGTGATTGCCGCCTTCATCATGATTTTCATCGCCCGTGCTTACACGGTGAACGGCGATTCCATGCTGCCCACCCTGCACCACGGGGAAAGGCTCTTGATCGACAAGATCTCCTACCGCTTTATCGAGCCTTCCCGCGGTGAGATCATAGTCTTTAAGAATCCCTCTAACACCAGCGAACAGTTTGTCAAGCGAGTGATCGGGCTGCCGGGGGATGAGGTAGCCATCATCCAGGGCGTAGTGTACGTCAACGGTCAGCCGATCGAAGAGGACTATACCTTGGCGCCAGCCCGGATCGGTTTTGCGCCCCAGATCGTCCCTGAGGGCACCTACTTTGTACTGGGTGACAACCGCAACAACAGTGAAGACAGCCGTTTCAGCCGGGTAGGCTTCCTCCCTCGAGAGCTGATCATCGGCCGGGCCATCTGGCGTTATTGGCCTTTGAGTAAAGTGAGCTTGGTGCGGCGTCCTGCCGCTTTCGTCACCATCGGTTTGTAGGCCCCCCGAGGCCCCGGCTTCGGGGTTCTCTTCTGGACATAATTGACAGAATAGTGTAAATTAAAATACATGGACCGCTTTTGGGCTCGGTTCATAAACTAGGGCAGCTGGGTCTGCTGGTTGTTTCCTGTTCTTCCTGCCGTAGCTGCTTCCCCCACATCTCTGGTCTGACAAGGAGGTAGCGCTGTGAGCGGAAAATTGGCCTTGGTTCTCTCCGGGGGCAGTGTGCGCGCTGCTGCCCATGTTGGTGTGCTCCAGGCAGTAGAAGAATACAAGCTGGAGCCTGATCTGGTGGTGGGGACATCTGGCGGATCGATCGTCGCGGCGCTGTACGCGGCTGGACTCAGCGCCGCGGAGCTGAAGAGCTTGTTCCTTCAGTACAGCGGAAGTAAGGGGAAGATCGTTGACCTGAACTGGCCCGGGGCGGTTCTGGCCCTGCTCACCTGGGATTTCAGAAGACTCACCGGTGTGGTGCGCGGCCGGTCTCTGGAGGAAATCATCGCCCAAAGCTTGCCTGTGCAGCGGTTCCAGGAGCTCAAGCGCTGTCAGCTGCTTATTCCCGCGGTGAACCTGAACAACGGGCAGCAGACGGTTTTCTGCGACTACAGGGCTTTAGGCCTGCAGCCTGCGGCAGGGGGAGAATGCGAGGGGTACCTGGTCCGCGATGACCTGACTATCGCCCAAGCCGTAAGGGCCAGCATCAGCATACCGGGGGTTTTTGTGCCAGCTTCTTTCGCTCGAGGCGAAGACTGTTATGTGGATGGAGGCCTGCGGGACGGCTACCCTCTGCACATCGCCGTACGCCTTGGTAAGGCCCTGAGGGTGCTCGGGGTCAATCTGGGTTACGCCGGCATGCGCCGGGATGCGATCGTCGCGGAAGGGCCGCTGGAGATCCTGAGCCATTCCCTGGACATTATGATGTGGGCGCAGTACAAGGACCGGCTCCAGGACAGGGATCTGGTGAACAGGAGGGTGATCACCATCAACCCTTTGATCTACAGCGTCGGCACCTTTGAGGTCGAGCATATTCCCGAGATGATCGAACGGGGTTATGAGGTGACTGTCCGCTTGTTTGCAGAGAGGGGGCTTGCTGCTGGAGCCGAGGGAAACAGCGAGCTGCTCTTCAGGGCCGTCCGCGCGGCCCAAAACTTCCCCGCGAAGAACAGCCCTTACTTTCAGTATCTCCTGGAACACCAAGTTAAGAAGAAGGAGCCCGAGGTGCCCAAAAGCAGCTGGCTGCGCCAGCTGGGCACCCGTGTCAGGCAGGCCCTGGGTTGATCCCCGGGGCCTCCTTTGTCAAATGGAAAAAATTGCTTGAAAACAAAAGCGGCAGATGCTATGCTGAACCAAAGCGAACGACTTATGATTTCCCCTAGAAAGGCGGGATCGCGGTGGTGAGCGAGGAGATGCTGCAGATCATGGATGAAAGAGGGACTGTTCTCAGGCCAGACCTAGTACCCGCCCTCAGCGATGTGGAATGGCTGGGACTGTACAAGGCTATGGTGAGGGCCCGGGCGGCCGATGACCGGCTCCAGGAAGCGCAGCGGGAGGGCCGCCTCCTCATCTACCCGCCCAATACGGGGCAGGAGGCAGCTCAGGTGGGCCCAGCCGCGGCCATGGGCGAAAGAGACTGGCTGGTACCGTCCTTCCGCGAGCTGGGAGCCTACCTATACCGCGGCGTAGACCTGGCGACCATCTTCCTTTACTGGGCGGGCTTTGACCTCGGCAGCCGCTTCCCAGAACGGGTGCTGCCGATCACCGTGCCCATCGGCACCCAGATGCCTCATGCCGTGGGCATTGCCATGGCTTCCAGCATCAAAGGAGAAGATACTGTCACCGTCGCTTATATAGGCGATGGGGGAACATCAACCGGTGACTTCAGCGAGGCCCTTAACTTCGCTGGGGTGTTCAACGCACCGGTTGTTTTTATTGTCCAGAACAATCAGTACAGCATCTCTGTTCCCCGGCTGAAGCAGACGCGGGCAGAGACGCTTGCCCAAAAGGCAGTTGCTGCCGGGATTCCCGGGATGCAGGTTGACGGGAATGATCTCATTGCCATGTACGCCGCGGCACAACAAGCCATCGCACGGGCCAGATTAGGCGGAGGGCCCACCTTGATCGAAGCCTGCACCTACCGTCTGAGCCCCCACATTACTGTGGACAAGCACACAAGGTACCGCAGGGAGAGTGAAGTGGCGGAGTGGCGGCCCAGGGAGCCGCTGCGGCGGATGAAGGCTTACCTCATGGGCCGGGGCTTGTGGAGCGAAGAACAGGACGCAGCCCTGTACGCAGACTACTCAGCCGCTGCCCTGGAGGCATTCCGGAAAGCTGAAGCAGAAGGCGAGCTAAAGCCGGAGGATCTCGTCAAGCATACGTATAAAGAAATCCCCGCTCACCTGCGGGAGCAATACGAAGAGTATGTACGCTTCCTGGAAGGGGAGGTGGAGTAGATGGCCGAGATGAACTTGATCACCGCGATCAACCACGCTCTGGACTTAGCGATGGCCCAGGATGAACGGGTGGTGGTCTTTGGGGAAGATGTGGGTGTGATGGGAGGCGCCTTCGGTGCCACGGCTGGCCTGCAGGCAGAGCACGGGGAAAAGCGCTGCTTCGACACTCCTCTTGCCGAATCGGCCATCGTGGGTACGGCGGTGGGCATGGCTCTGAACGGTCTGCGGCCCGTCGCCGAGATCCAGCATCCAGGGTTCATCTTTCCTGCCCTTGACCAGATCGTCTCCCACGCGGCTCGGATGCGGAGCCGCACCAGGGGGAGGCGCAGCCTTCCCATGGTGATCCGCCTGCCCCATGGAGGCGGTATCAGGGCAGTAGAACTGCATTCCGAGAGCCTGGAGACCTTTCTCGGCCACATTCCCGGCCTTAAGGTCGTTGTGCCGAGCAGTCCCTACGATGCCAAAGGCCTGCTCCTGGCGGCCATCCGGGACGATGATCCCGTGGTCTTTCTGGAACCCACTAAGCTCTACCGCGCCTTCAACCAGGAGGTACCGGATGGAGATTACTCAGTCCCCATCGGCCGGGCGAAAGTGGTCAGGCCCGGTACAGACCTGACGGTTGTCAGCTGGGGGGCTTACCTACATGAGGTGCTCAAGGCGGCAGAGATCCTCCACGAAGAGGGGATCGGGGCTGAGGTCATCGACCTGCGCACCATCAACCCACTGGATCGGGAGACTATCTTGGCTTCGGTAAAAAAGACCGGCAGGTTCGCAGTGGTCCACGAGGCAGCCAAATCCTTCGGCCCCGGTGCCGAGCTGGCTGCTCTGGTGGCAGAAGGTGCCTTCCGCTACTTAAAGGCACCTCCCATGCGCCTTACCGGTCTCGATATCACTATCCCGCCGGCCCGGGCAGAACATCACTATTTCCTGGACGCCCGCCGCATAGCCGAGGGCCTGCGCCGCACCGCTACTCAAAAAGGCACTGGAGGAACTCTTCACGGCTGATGAGAGCGAAGTACTCCTCGAAGTCAACGCGGGCGAGAACCTCTGCCACGGCGCTTTCCCTGAACTGAGTACCGTTGAGCTGCTCTGCCAGCTCGGCGGCATCCCGCCGTCCGAAGAAGTCGCCGAAGATGGTGAGATCCCGGATCAGGCCGTCCACCACGTTGAACCTGAGTTCGAGCTTGCCTCCGGGAAAGCGCCTCTGTTTTTCCATTTCGCACTCGGGAGAAGCACCGTAGTTCCATTCCCAGCGTGCGTACCGCTTCTCCTTCAGCTGCTGAACAACTGCCCATTCCGCGTCCGAGAGGGTATAGTCCTGCCTTTTTCCTGGAATCAAGAATTCAAGCAGCACCGCTTTGAACTCTTCGATGGAAATGGGGTTCGGCATATAGGGGTAGATGTTGGTCACCCGGCTGCGCACAGATTTGACGCCCTTAGACTGCAGCTTGTCTGCCTGGACGTTGAGGGCTTGGCCCACCACATCCAGATCAGAGTTAAAGAGGATGGTGCCGTGGTGGAGCAGGCGGTTTTTGGACCAGTACTGGGCATTGCCTGAGAACTTCTT
>DURQ01000076.1 GCA_012840725.1 Bacillota bacterium | reverse complement strand
GCGCAGAACCATATACCGCTCGCAGATATCCATAACTTCGTTCAGCTTGTGGGAGATAAAAATGATGCCAACTCCCTGATCCCGCAGCGTTTCCATCATCTGGAACACCCGCCTGATCTCGGGCTCGGTCAAGGACGTGGTGGGTTCATCCATGATGATCACCGAGGCATCCATCAGGATAGCCCGGCAGATCTCCACAATCTGCTTGTAAGAGGCATCGAGATCACGCACCATCGCGCGGGGATCGAGCTCGATGTTCATCCTGCGGAAGACATCTGCGGTCTTCTCCTCCATGGCTTCCAGATCGATCCTTCCCAATCTGCTCCTGATCTCCCGCCCCAAGAACATGTTCTCGAAGACGGGTAGATCGTTGATCAGGTTCAGTTCCTGATGGATAAAGGCTATGCCGGCCTTCAGGGATTCTGCGGGGTTGGCGAAGCGGACCTGCTTCCCGTTGAGGTAGATCGCCCCCGAGTCCGCTGGCAGCACGCCGCCCAAAATGTTCATCAACGTTGATTTGCCGGCGCCGTTTTCCCCGATCAGGGCGCAGATCTCACCATCGTTGATGGTGATGGATACGTCCTTTAGGACCTGGTTGGTCCCGAAGGACTTGCAGATGTTGCGCATTTCGATCATGACATCACATCCAAAAGGCATTGTAACCGAAAAGGGAACTGCAAGAGGAGGCCGAAGCCGCCTCTTGCAGCAGGATCACAAGCAGGCATCAATACGGTGCGCCAGCATCCAGGAAGTCTTTGTAGTTGGTGCGGTCAACGATGGTGGTCGGGATGACCTTGACCTGCTCAACCTCTTCGCCCTTCAGGACTTTCAGCGCTACGTCGACTGCGTCCTTCACCATGGCCGGGCTGTACAGAGCAGACTGGATCCAGATGTCCTCGTGCTCAGGCATCATCAAGAAGTAGTCCTGCATGCCGCCGCCACCGGTGATAACCTTAACATCTGTCCGGCCGGCTTCCCAAATGGCCTGGAGAGCACCCTTGGAGGTCTCATCGTCCATGGAGTACACGGCATCGATCTTGGGATGCTTCATCAGGATGTCGGCCATATCCTTCAGACCGTCTTCCACCGTAAACTTGGTGGCGTAGGTGTAGACCGTCAAGTTGGGTGCGATCTCCTTGATCGTGTCAAGGAATCCTGCCTTACGCAGTTCGGATACAGAACCCGAAGTTGGCACTTCCAGCATCACAACGGTGGCCTCGGGGCCCACTTTCTCCACGATGTAGTAGGCACCCTGAACACCCATGTCATAGTTGTCGCCAGTTACACGGTAAACTCCATCAACATCGATCACGATGTCGAAGTTTACAACGATGATACCCGAGTCCACAGCCCTTTGGATGGGAACTTCCATACCTGTCCACTGCGGGAAGGCTACGATGGCATCGGCGCCCCAGGTCATCAGGTCGTCAAGCTGAGCTGTCATCTCTTCAGCGTTGTTGCTGGTCTGGATGTTGTACTCAACCTCATCGCCCAGTTCCTTGAGGCGGTTCTCCGCATGATACGCCACAGCTGCAACCCAACCATGGGTAACGGCGGGCGCCAACACACCGATCTTAAACTTGGCCAAAGCAGGCTGTGCAAAAGCCAGGGATGAGAACAGCAGCGCCATAACCAACACCAATGAAACTCTCTTCATACCGCATCTCCTTTCAAATCTTACTGAACCAGGTTCCGCCAAAAGAAGTTGAAGCACGACTTCTGCGACCACCTCCCAGCCGGCTAGGCAGTTACCTTACAACACTTTAGATGTTCTGTAACATTCCAACCAAATCCTTCTCTAAGTTGGCAGCTGCCTTTCATTTTGTCAGCTCAATGCCCACACTGGTGCCCGTGGCCAGAGACTGGCGGGCTGCCAACGCCACCGCAAGAGCGGTCTTGGCCTGGAGGGGCGTTCCCCGCTCCACAGCGCGGTTCTCACGGACACACCCGATGAAGTAAGCGAGCTGCCGTGCATAGGGATCCGCGGCCACACCCTCCTCTAAGGGATAGCGAACGCCCTCTGCCGAGTAGTAGATCAACGGGCTTGGCATGGCGGCGCTGTCCGTTACACTCGTGCCCCCCGCGGTGTAGCGGTACTCAGCCGCACCCTGTTCACCCACAACCCTTACGGAAGAAGTGAAGGGGTAAGCAGGCGGCATCAGGTGGCTGCCCACGACATGGGCCTTCCCTCCTCCGGCGAAGGTGATCAGCACATGGACATGCTTCCAGTCACCGCTTGGGGGTTTCGCACCCCAGGCAGTGACAGTCTGCGGAACGCCCAGCAGAGAACAGGCGATGTCGAAGTCGTGCACCATGAGGTCCACCACCATGCCCCCGCTCATGGACAGATCAGAGAACCAATCTGCCCACTTAGGTGCTGTGCTCAGCCGTTCCAGTTCCAGGGACGCGATCCCTCCGAACGCTCCCTGCTCGTTCAAGGCCTGAAGTTCCTCGTACTCCGGCCAGAAGCGCAGCACGTGGCCGATCATCAAGAAATGGGCCGCCAGGTGCTCCCGATCGCCCTCGACGATACCGGCGCGGCGAGCAGCTTCGGCTGCAGCCGCAATCATGGCATCTGCCTCCGCCAAGGTCAGCGCCACAGGCTTCTCGCACAGCACCCTCTTTCCCGCCCGCAGAGCCTCGATGGCCACATCTTTGTGCAGGCCGGTGGGAACGCAGACCAACACAGCATCGACCAGCGGGTCAGCGAGTACCTCCTCCAGATCCGTTGTGCCCTGACCACCAACCTGGGAAGCTAGTTCACTCACCTTGTCGGTGTCCCGGCCGCAGATCCAGCGGACACAGGCATCGGGGATGGCCGCCAGAGCCTTGGCGTGGCTCTGGCCCATGAAACCCGAACCCACAATCCCAAAACTTACCCTCTGCATGGCACCAGATCCTCCTGTTCTGTTTTTCCAGCACCCTTAACTCGGCCGGTGGATCTCCACAATGGTCACGCCGTGCCCGCCTTGATTGGGATCGGCATAGCGAAACTCCTTGACATGCGGGTGGCCGGCCAGGTAGCGCTGGATGGCGTCTCCTAAGGCACCTGTGCCCTTGCCGTGAATCAGGCGCACCCTGCCGATGGAAGAAAGGAAGGCATCATCCAGGTACTTATCCACCAGAGCGAGTCCTTCCTCCACTGTCTTCCCCCGCAGATCGATTTCGCTCCGGATTTGAGCGCTCTTGGCCAGATTAGCGCGCCTGGTGCCGCTCGCCCTAACTTCCTGAACCGGTTGAGGGCTGTCCAAGCGCTCCAGATCCGAAAGCGGCACAGTGATCCGCATGATCCCCGCCTGAACGGCCACATCGCCGCTGGCACCCGGTGGTTCCAGGACGAAACCGTTCTGCCTGAGGCTCTTGATCCGGACAGCTTCGCCGCGTTTGAGGTTCCTCGGCCCTTCAGCTTTGGGTTTTTCCTTGATCTCGCGGCGCAGCTCTTCACTGCGTGCTTGGATCCGCTGGCGGTACTCCTTGACGCTCTCTTCCAGCTCCTCCCTACTCATCCGCCGGGCTTCGCCCAGGATCCGGTTGAGTTCATCCTGGACCTGGTCCAGGAGTTCCCGGGCCTCTTCTCTTGCCTGTTGGAGCAGTTCCTCCCTGCGCTCCTCCAGCTCTTTGAGCCTTTTTTCGTAGCGAACCTTCAGCTCTTCATACTCCCGGCGCAGGCGCTCTGCCGCCACTCTGTCCTGTTCCGCTTGGCGACGGCTGCTTTCCATCTCCCCGATCAGGTCCTCTACCCGCACATGTTGGGAGGAAAGCAGCTCCTGCCCCCTTTCCACTATCTCAGAGTCCAGTCCCAAGCGCCGAGAAATCGCGAAAGCGTTGCTCTTTCCGGGAATACCGATGGAGAGGCGGTAGGTGGGTTTGAGTGTTTTCAGGTCAAACTCCACGCTGGCGTTCTCCACACCTTCATGGCTGTAGGCGTAGGTCTTCAGTTCTGAGTAGTGGGTGGTAGCCACCGTGTGAATCCTTCGGGCGCGCAGATAATCCAGGATGGCGGTGGCCAAAGCGGCTCCTTCCGTAGGATCCGTGCCGGCACCAAGCTCGTCCAAGAGCACCAAAGAACCTTCCTGGACTTCTCCCAGGATCTGCACAATTGTGCTCATATGGGAAGAAAAGGTACTCAAGCTCTGCTCAATACTCTGTTCATCGCCGATGTCGGCATAAATGCCCTGGAATACTGGGAGGGTTGAGCCAGCGGCCGCGGGTATATGCAGCCCCGCTTGGGCCATGAGGCAGAACAGACCGACGGTTTTGAGAGTTACCGTCTTCCCGCCGGTGTTCGGCCCGGTAATAACCAGGACGTGGAAATCCTGCCCTAACCAGATGTCGATGGGCACCACTGGTCCTTTGAGCAGGGGATGCCGCCCCTGCTTGATGTGGATTCTGCCTTCGCCGTTGATTGCGGGTTCCACGGCATCCATGGCCCGGCTGCAGCGAGCTTTGGCAAAGATGCAGTCCAGCTCGGCCGCGATCTGAAGGTTCTCCAGGAGTTCCTGCCCATGCTCACCCACGGATAGGCTGAGACGCTTGAGGATGCGCTCCACCTCTGCCTGCTCTTCCTGGGCCGCTACGCTCAACTCATTGTTCAGCTCCACAGCAAAGGCCGGTTCCATGAACAGCGTGGCGCCGCTGCCCGACTGGTCGTGGACAATGCCGGAAAACCTGCTGCGGTACTCGGCCTTCACCGGCACCACATAACGGCCGTTCCGCACTGTGATGATCGGCTCCTGCAGAACCTTCTGCATCTCAGACGAGTGGACCAGGTTGTCAAGGCGTTCCTTCAGCCGGTTGGCCAGGGTCCTCATCTTGCTGCGGATCTTCCCCAGCTCTGGAGAAGCCCAATCGCGCACCGTACCGTCATGGTCTAGGCAGCGTTCGATTTCATCCCGCACGCTCTGCAGCGGAACCAGCCCGTCACGGTACTCGCTCAGAGGTCCATCTTCATCGCTCAGATACTTTTTCAGCTGGGCGGTGCAGTACAGCAGATCAGCCACGGAAAGCAGCTGCTGTGGATCTAGGATCCCGCCGAGGCGGGCCCGGTTCACGGCCGTCCGGATATCGCTCGCGCCACCGAAAGGCGGCTCGCCGTGCTTCCACAGCAGCCGCACACCTTCAGTCGTTAGGTTTAAGTCGCGCACCACTTCGCTGAGCTCGGTCTTGGGTTGGAGCTGGCCCAGCATCTCGCGGCTCAAGGAAAAACTGGCGCGATCCACAACCATCTGCCGCACTTTGGGCCATTCCAAGACTCGCAGACTCTTCTCATTCATATTGCAGCACCACCTTACAGCACGCCGCGGAAGTAGTGGCCCTTGGTGAAGTCCCCTTTCAGCCCCACTTCTTCGCCGGCGAGCCTCCGTTTGTAGGCGCGCACCGTCTCACTTATCCAGGCTGGGTCCTTGGTGCGCCCCTCGATCCTTACATAGCTCACTCCACTGTCTTTTACCTGCTCAAGACGATCCAGCAGAGACAGTTCCTTGGAGTTGAAAACATGCATCCGACACCAGCGGTCGAATTTGACAGGAAAGACAAAGCCCTTTTTGTCCTTGAGCTGCACAGAGGCACTCTGGCACTGGGCGCGGCAGCCTTGATCCCGGAACCAACAGTGCTTGGTCACCATCGACTCCAATGGACCGTGGGCCACCAAGGCCACCTCCAGCGGCGCTGACCCGCAGATCATCTTGATCTGGCTCAACTTCAGCTCCAGGGACACCGTGGCAAGCGCGGCACCTTCCTCCGCCAGCTGCTCCAGTGCCGAGGAGTTGAAAACGTTAAACGCCAGATCGGTGTGCACCGGCAGATCGCCGCAGATTTCCCGCACCTTCTGCCAGGTTCCGAAATTGCCAAGGAGCACCCCATCGAACCTGTGCTTGCGAAGGGCCTTCTCGATCTCGGGAAAGGCCTCGTTTTCTGTGATCCTTTCCAGATGGGCAAATACCGGTACCCCTGCTTCCCTGCCGCGCTCCCAAACCTCGCTCAGTTCGGCCAACCAGTCCTGAGGCGTTCTCCGGAAAACGGCGCCGGAGAAATAGATCAGAGAGGCACCGGCCGCGAGGGCCGCGGCCGCGCTGGCTCGATCGGACACGGTGACTGCGATCTTCACCTCTTCGGGCTTCGGCCTTGGCGGCAGGGGCTGGCGGGCCAGGGTCGCAGGAGGCTGCCTCTTTTTGAACCGGGCCAGGCGCGCTTCCTCCCACCGGGCCACCAGCTCGCGCCTGACACGGTTCAACTCGCTCACCGGCAGGTGCAGGCCTGGCGCAAGCTCTGCCTCGAACTCCACTATCTCAAGGGGATCGTTACCCAACCTCAACAGTTTCTCCCGGAGCAGCTCCAATGAGAGCCCGCCGCTCACTGCGGGTTCAGCAGGCAGGCTGCCGCTGGTTTCCACGCAGACGCCATCAATGTCGGAAAGCGCGAGGTGAAGCACCTCTCCCAGGTGCAACCTCGCTTGAAGACGAGCCTTGACTCTCCGCGTGGCCTTAGGGGAGGTGTATGTATCCCTGGCGGTGCCAGTGCGCTCTTCGCTGCTCGGGGGCAGATAGGTGATGAGGTCACCAGGCGGCCGGTCATTGACATAGGCGGTTGTGAAGCCCCTGTTGAACACTGTGGCAAGTTCCCGGGGGTCATGGGAGAGGCCGTCAAGAGCAGCCCGGTAGGTGCGCACCACTACACCCACGTAATCAGGACCTTTCAGCCGCCCTTCTATCTTCAGCGAAGCAACCCCGGCCTCACGCAGTTCATTGAGGTGGCCGATGAGGCAGAGATCGCGGGGCGAAAGAACGTATTCACCCGGCGCTCCCATCCCGAGGAGAGTGTAAGGCTGGCGGCAGGGCTGGGCGCAGCGGCCGCGGTTGCCGCTCCGGCCGCCGATCAAGCTGCTCATCAGACACTGCCCTGAGTAGCAGATGCACAGAGCACCGTGGACGAAAACCTCCAGTTCAAGCCCAACCATCTTCTTGATTTCCAGGATGGCGGTCTTTCCCAGTTCTCGCGCGAGAACAACCCTCCTGAGCCCCAGTTCTTCGGCATGCTTGACATCCCAGATATTGTGCAGTGTCATCTGGGTGCTTCCGTGCAGCTCCAGATCGGGCAGTTCCTGGCGTGCCCTTCGCACAAGCCCCAAGTCCTGCACGATCACCGCATCCGCTCCCCAGCTGTAGAGATCCGCGAGGTAGGAGAGTGCCTGTTCCAGCTCATCTTCACGCAGGAGGGTGTTCACCGCGACGTAGACTTTTACTCCACGCACGTGGCAGTAATCGAAGGCGGCCTTCAGCTCGTCCGGACCGAAGTTGGCTGCCGCGGCCCGAGCGTTAAAGTTCTTGCCTCCCAAGTACACCGCATCCGCACCGTTTTCCACGGCGGCGCGCAGGGCCTCGAAAGACCCGGCAGGTGCTAGTAATTCCAAAGATAATCCTCCTCAAAAGAGGGCAAAATAGTCATTCAGCCCCATGAGCAGCGCCCTGGCGACCTCAAGCCTGTAGGTAGGCTGGGAGAGGCGCGCTGCTTCTTCTGGATTGCTCAAAAAGCCGATTTCCACCAAAGCCGCGGGCATGCTGGTGTTCCTCAAAACATAGAAGCTGCTGCGCTTGACTCCCAAGTCGGCAGTTCGGAGCCGGCTGACCAGAGAACGCTGCAGAGCCTCGGCGAGCGCTAGGTCTGCGCTCTTGAAATAATGTGTGGAGGAGCCGCGGACGCTGCTCTCCTCATGCCAATCGTTGTGCAGTGACAGGAACACCTGCCCCCTGCTGCGGTTAGCCGCCGCCACCCGCGCAGCAAGCTGCCCGTTTTCTTGAGCTGCATAAATAGTACCCCAGGCCGGGCTGCTGTCATTCTGCCGGGTCAGGATCACTTCTGCCCCAGCTTTCTCCAGCATGCTCTTGAGCTCCCAGGCGATGGCAAGCACGTTCTCCGCCTCTGGCGTGGGACCAACCCCAACCGTCCCCGGATCACCTCCGCCGTGCCCCGGATCGAGGACGATCACCCTGCCTTTCAGGTGCTGCAGGCCTGATGTTGTGCCGCTCCCGGGAACCCGGGAACCGCTGAGGCCGGATATGAGAAACATAACCAGCATGAACACTGTGGCCCACAGGTTCGAATAAAGGACAACCGTTTTCCGCACAGCTCGACCCCCCTGCCAGAACTAGCAAACTCTTCGAGCAGGGGGACCTGATCCCTTTAAGTAAGTCTAGGTGCAGCTGCCAAACAGCACAAACTGACCCAAGAAAACCCTGCTCTCGCAGGGTTCAGGTGATCTCATGCAGTGTTGAGTGCCGGGAAGAGCCAGGAAGGCCGCTGAATCTCCTCCGGCCAGTATCGATCAAGGTACTCGTAAACGTAAGGCATGAGCAGATCAATCTGCTGCACGACTATGGATTCGCTGAGCATGGTGTTGAGCACCGCAATATTGGCGGCATTGGTGATAACGAGCACGATCAACACCACCGCTACCACCTTGACCACACCAAAGACGGCTCCGCCCAGATGATCGATCACAGAAAAGGGAGTATAGCTGAGTGCCTTTGACCACACGTACCCGAAGAAGGCTGCGAGCAGACTGATCCCGATCAGGAGCACTACAAAGGCTATGCTCTGGGCCTGCCAGGTAGATAGGGCGTATCGTTCCAGCAGCACCAAGGCCAGACTCTGGTAACTGTGGTAGGCGATTATGATGGCCAGGATGGCGCCCATCAAGCTGAACAGCTCACGTATTAAGCCTTTCTTGAACCCTTTGAGGAGACCCAGGGCCAAGAACACCAAGACCACCAGGTCTATCCACTTACCTACCATGCCGTCCCTCCAATTACTTGGCCTCTTCCATCAAGGCCAGCAGCTCCTCATGCTCGGCTTTCAGCCGCTCGAGTTCGTTGAGAAGGTTGAGGGCCACCAAGATCGCCACCCGGTGCCGAGGCAGCAGGGGATTACTTCTCTGAACTTCGAGAAGACGCGCATTGACCGAGGCGGCCAGGGATCTGATGTAGTCCTCGGACGCCTGACCCTTAACGATATGCTCTTCGCCGAGAATCTGTACCCGCACCGATCGTACCTCTTGTTCCGTGCTCACGATCTATCCCTCCCCCTTCTCAATTCTACTCGACGCAGCCATTTCCTTCTAGCGCATTTCTGCTCCAAACCTCTGCCGCAAGCCTTCCTGGCAGCGATCCATGATCGTGTTGATCTCCTCGTCGGTCAGAGTGCGCTCTCCCTGGAAGCGGAAAGAAAAGGCCACACTCTTCTTCCCTTCAGGGATGGGCTGGCCTGCGTAGACGTCGAATACCGCCACTTCCTGAAGGAGCTCCCCGGCGGACTGCCGCAGAGCGGCCAGCATCTCGCCAACGGGCTGCCCTGCGTCGACCACCACGCCCAGGTCACGGTCGACAGCAGGAAACCTCGGTAGAGACCGGAATCTGGGCACCCGTCGACACAGAGGCAGTATCTGCTCAACGCTGATCTCGGCGGCATAGACCCGGCCCGGGATCTTGTAGCCGCGCAGCACCTGGGGGTGCACCTCCCCGCAGACACCGATCTCCTGTCCCTGCCAGCACAGGCTCACCTGGCGGCCGGGGTGGAAGGCAGGATCCTGCCCCCTGCGCCACTCGAGCTCGGGCCAGGGCAGGAGGAGCTCCACCAGGCCTTTGAGATCGTAGAAATCATACTCTTCGGAGGGGAGCGCCCAATTCACCGCATGGCGGCTGCCCCAGAGCACCAAGCCGAGCCTCAGCTCTTCCTTGGGCTGCTTCACCAAGGGCAGTTCACCCAGGTATACGGCGCCGAGCTCAAACAGAGCCGTTCGAGCCTGCTGACGGCTGGCGTTGAGGCTGACGGCCTCCAGCAGCCCGGGAAGCAGGCTGATGCGCAGCGCCGACAGCCCCTCAGATATTGGGTTTTGAAGCTTGATCTGGGGAACTGTTCCCCGGCGAAGGCGCTGGCTTTGATCGGGACGCCCAAAGGTGTAGTTCAGAGCTTCCTGAAGACCGGCGCCCACCAGCACTTCCCGGATGCGGGAAGAGACCGTCAGGCGTTCGCTCTGCCCGCCAGTTCCCGTCCTGTCCGCAGGCAGAGTGCTGGGCAGGTTATCCAGCCCCCAGATGCGCACCACTTCCTCGACCAGGTCGGCGGGAAGCTCCACGTCGCCGCGGTGAGAGGGCACGGTGACCCGGAGCAGCTCTTCTGATAGCTCCTCCACCCCGAACTCCAGAGAATGAAGAATCGAACACACCTGTTCCCGGGGAACGGCAGTGCCCAGCAGCCGTTCCACCTCGCTGGATGGAAAATCGATCACTTTCTTCCCGCGGCCGCCAGCCTGAACATCGATATGCCCAGCATAGATCTGAGCACCGGCCAAGGCCTGGAGCAGATGGAGAGCCCGCTTGCTGGCAAAGAGCGCTCCCTCGGGATCAATCCCCTTCTCAAAGCGGCTCGAAGATTCTGAGCTCAGGCCAAGGGAGCGGGAGGTACGGCGCACATTGACAGCCGAAAAACTGGCGCTTTCAAGGAGGATGGCCTTGGTCGCCTCCGTCACTTCACTGTCTTCACCGCCCATGATCCCCGCAATGCACTTCGGTGCCTCAGCATCGCAGATCATGAGCATCTCCGGAGTAAGCGCACGGCGCTGCCCATCCAGGGTGACGATCTCTTCGCCCGGGCGTGCTGTGCGAATCACGAGCCTTCCTCCAGACAGCTGATGGAAGTCGAAAGCATGCAGAGGCTGGCCGGTCTCCAGCATGACGTAGTTGGTGATGTCCACCACATTGTTGATGGGACGCATGCCTGCGCCCCAAAGCCGCAGCTGCATCCACAGGGGCGATGGGGAAACTTGCACCCCTTCCATGAGCGCGGCGGTATAGCGGGGGCAGCGTTCCGGGTCTTCCACTGTAACACTGGTCCGCTCTTCGATCGGCGTGTCCAGTTCCGCATATTCCAGGGACGGCAGGCGCAGCCTGCTGCCTGTAAGAGCGGCAATCTCCCGGGCTATGCCGAGTACGCTCATGCAATCAGGCCTGTTGGCATAGACTGAGACATCGAGGATCACATCATCCAGCCCCAAAGCTTCCTCCAGCGGCTGGCCTAGCGTGAGCTCGTCAGGCAGCACCCAGATGCCTTCATGGTCATCCATGACCCCGAGTTCAGCCTGGGAACAGATCATCCCTTGAGACACGACGCCGCGGATTTCGGCCTGTCTGATCACCACTCCGCCGGGTAAGGCCGTCCCTTCCAAAGCCACGGGCACCTTCTGCCCTGACTGGACGTTGGGGGCACCGCAGACGATGGAACGGCTGCCCAAAGCACCGAGATCAACCAAACAGACCTTCAGGTTCTCCGCCCCCGGATGGGGCGAGACTTCCCTGACCAAACCCACGTGGACACCATGCAAGCTGGGTGCAAGCCTGGTGAGGCCTTCCACTTCCAACCCAGCCATGGTCAGCCTTTCGGCAAGTTCCTCCGGTCCCCAGGGAATATCGACGTAATCTTGGAGCCATTTGTAGCTGACTAGCATAGATGTCCCCCCTCACTGCCCAATTGCTTAAGGAACCGCACATCATTTTCGAAGAAGAGCCTGATGTCGCTGATTCCGTACTTGAGCATGGCTATGCGCTCCACACCCATGCCAAAGGCAAATCCGCTTACTTCCTGCGGATTATAACCTACACCGGCCAAGACCCGGGGATCGACCATGCCAGACCCGAGGATCTCGAGCCAACCGCTGTCTTTGCACACCCGACAGCCTGTTCCGCCGCACATGATGCAGGAAACATCCACCTCGGCGCTGGGTTCGGTGAAGGGGAAGTAACTGGGCCGCAGGCGGATCTTGGTGTGGGAACCGAACATGCGCTGGGCAAACAGCTCCAGGGTGCCCTTCAGATCTGCGAAGGTGATGCCTCGGTCTACGACCAGACCTTCGATCTGATGAAACATGGGAGAGTGGGTGATGTCCGAGTCGGCGCGGTAGACCTTTCCAGGAGCGAGGATGCGGATAGGAGGCTTCCTGTTCTCCATGACACGGATCTGAACCGGTGAGGTCTGGCTCCGCAGAAGCAGCCGCTCGTTGATGAAAAAGGTATCCTGCATATCCCGGGCTGGATGGTCAGGCGGTATGTTCAGCGCCTCGAAGTTGTAATAGTCCAGTTCGACCTCGGGACCCTCCACGACCTCGTAGCCGAGCTGCATGAAGATCGCCTTGGTATCCTCGATGATGCGGGTGATCGGATGCACGCCACCGCGGGCAACGGCCCGTCCTGGCAGGGTAATGTCCAGCGTTTCTGCCATCAGCCGTCTTTCTTCCTCTTCCTGGAAGAGCTGTTCTTCCCGCTCGGCCCAAACCGCTTCCAGTTCATCCCTGAGCTCGTTGACAAGCCTGCCAAAGCCCGGCCGTTCCTCTGGGGGCAGCTGGCCCGTGCTGCGCAGCAGCAGGGTCAGTTCGCCTTTCTTGCCCAAAAAGCGCACCCGAGCCTGTTCCAGATCCTTGACGCTGGACGCCTGCGAACAAGCCTGCAGAGCTGCTTTCCGGATTTCATCCACTTTCTCCAGCACAACAACAACCTCCCTACCACAGCATTTTCGTTAATTAGCCCCAAAAGCAAAAAACTTCTTACGCCCCGGACAAGGGACGCAAGAAGCACGCGGTACCACCCTAGTTGGCCTGTCTGAACTCTTACACAGGCCCCCTCAAATCCTGTAACGGAGGAATCCGGCAGGACCTACTGCCATTTCAGTCCGCAGCTCAGGAGGGAATTCAACCCATTTCTCACCCAAGAAGACTCTCAGCCTCTGATCTTCTCTCTCTGTGGAATCCATGGATCTACTGGTCTCCATCATCGCCTTTTCGGTTCAGTGCAGAACGCTCTGGTAATACTCAAGCAGCTGTCGATACAGAAGATACGCACTTACTGACCCTGTGGTTAGGAACATCTGCCAAGCAAGCTGAGGCGTAAGCTCCATCGGAGACCCTCCCCACACGCTTAGTAAGGTTAGGGCTATTATAGCACAGAATCCTCAACTGAACAACGGTGCTGCCGCAGGATCTCGTAAAGAAGCACACCCGCAGCTACAGAGGCGTTGAGCGACTCCACCTTCCCCACGAGGGGTATGCGGACCGCAAAAGCGGCTCGCTCCCGAAAAGAGGGATGCACTCCCCTTGCCTCGTTCCCGATAACTACCGCCACGGAGGGCGGATAGGCCACGTCCCAGAAGTTCTCCGCATCTTCCAGCTGGGTCACGGCGATACTGATCCCGCGGCTTTGGAGAAGATCGAGAATATCCCCTCGCTCAGCCATCCAGTGGGGCAGTTGAAAAACAGCGCCCATGCTGGCCCGAACAACCTTCGGGCTGTACAGATCCACGGAACCCTTTACGGCCAGAAGGCCCTGTACCCCAACCGCGACTGCGGTGCGCAGGAGGGTGCCCATGTTACCTGGGTCCTGGATTTCATCAGCAATCACCAGCAGGCCCTCTGCTGGAGCAGGCCAGCTCGGCTTGCGTGCGATTGCGGCCACACCCTGAGCATGCACCGTGTCCGTCAGTTCGTCGAGTACTGCTTCGCTGCAGGAGAACACCTCCAGCCCCTGCCTGTGGGCTCTGTGGATAAGTGCCTTTCCCCGGTCTGAATTGAGCAGGCGTTCGGTGAAAAACAGCTGTTCGGCCAGGGAAGCTTCAAGGGCCTCCTCCACCAAGCGCACTCCTTCCACCAAAAACCGCCCGGTCTGATCCCGGTACTTCTTCTGGACGAGTCTCTTGGCTTCACGGATGCGCTCATTCTGCCTGCTGACAATCGTTACTTCGCCCGTCATGTCCTCCTCCATACAAAAACACCGGGAGGGTCGTCCCACCCGGGATGCTTTTGGATCGCTACTGCCTGGCTATGGCCACCAGTTCAGCGAAGGCTTTCTGGTCGTTAACTGCCAGATCAGCCAGAACCTTGCGGTTGACTGCCACACCGTTTCTCTTGAGACCAGAAATGAACGTGCTGTATGACATACCGTTCATGCGGGCAGCTGCGTTGATGCGCGCTATCCAGAGCTTGCGGAAATCACGCTTCTTCGCCTTGCGATCACGGTAGGCGTAACGCAGAGACTTCATCACGGCCTGTTTGGCAATGCGGTACTTCGTACTCTTAGCGCCATAATAACCTTTGGCGAGCTTCAAGACTCTTTTGCGCCGCTGACGAGTTGCAGGGCCACCTTTAACTCTAGCCATTGCTTGTTCCTCCTAATCAGACATCTATTTGTAGGGCAGCAGCTCGTGTACGCGTTTGGCGTCCGCGTCGCTCACTACCAGCGCAACTCTCAGTTGACGCTTGCGTTTCGAGGACTTCTTCTCCAGCTTGTGTCTTCTAAAAGAACTGTTCTTGACGATTTTGCCAGTGCCGGTAACCTTGAACCTCTTGGCTGCGCCGCGGTGGGTTTTCATCTTTGGCACCTTGCACACCTCCTAATCTTCTAGATCGACGTTTTCTGCTTTCTTCTTCTCCGTTTTTTGATCGGTTCTAGGGGCTAAGACTGCGACCATCTGCCGGCCTTCCAGTTTGGGCGCGCGTTCGACGATGGCTACCTCCTGCAGCTGGACAGCTAGGTTATCCAGCTTCGTTTTGGCCAGGTCTGCATGGACAATTTCCCTTCCGCGGAAACGCACTGAGACCTTTACCTTGTCGCCGGCTCTTAAGAATCGATCGGCTGCGCGCATCTTCACCTCAAAATCGTGCTCGTCAATCTTAGGACTCATGCGGATCTCTTTGACGTTGACGATTTTTTGCTTCTTCTTGGCAGCCTTATCACGTTTGCTCTGTTCATAACGGTGTTTGCCGTAATCCATGATGCGGCACACGGGAGGTCTCGCATTCGGTGCCACTTCCACTAAATCCAAGCCTCTTTCTAGAGCAAGCGCTAATGCCTCGCGCGCACTCATGATCCCCAACTGAGTGCCATTGGTGTCGACTACGCGTACCTCGCGAGCCCGAATCCCTTCGTTCACTCTCAGTTCCTTGCTAATGGTGTCACCCCTCCAGTCTCAAATATACCAAAAAACGGATGGCCTCTGCCACCCGCATTTCCCACACTTAAGAGCTACATTTGCATGCTCGAACTCTTTAAGGGTCAGAACCTTGCCGACACGTAGTCTCAAGGTGAGAAGCGGTGGCTTCTGCTTAACGGTTGAAGTATAACACACGAGCCCGCCACCCGTCAAGGATGGAAACTGGAAAAAACCTCAAGAGGCAGAGGCTGGGGCTCGAGGACCCCGGCGAACAGATCGCCTCGTTCGGCAACCCACTGCGGCACTGTCCTGATCGTGAAGTCCTCCGGTTGATAATACCCCAAGTCAGTCCAGTCCACCGGGGTTGACACGGTGGCTCGGGGCGTCGGCCGCGGACTGTACACGCCCACGATGGTCTTGCCCTGGCTGTTCTGCAGGTAGTCAACGTAGACCCCTTGACGCTTTTTAACCAGGCGCTCCAAGGTAATCTGGCCGGGATACGCAGCCCGCAGGGCTGCGCCAAGCTGGCGGACCAGTTCGGAACTGAAGTGGAAGTCACAACCTGCAGGCAGGGGCAGGTAAATGTGAATGCCCGTTGCCCCTGAGAGCTTGGGGTAGCCTTTCAGGTCAAGTTTCGCCAACAGTTCACGCACCCGTAAGGCCGCCTGCACGGCTTCCCTGAACCCTTGGGGCGGAGTCGGATCCAGGTCAACAATAGCATAGCTCGGTTCCTCCGGTCTAGATGCCAGATAGGTGGAGGGGTGAAACTCGATGGCCCCAGAATTGGCGAGCCAGATGATTTCGGCCAGGCCGCTGGCCACCACGTAGACGACACTCCCCACCGTGCAGGTTTTGACCCAAGGCGGCGCGCCCGCAGGAACGTTCTTCTGGTAAAAGAACTCTCCCTCCACTCCGTCGGGATAACGGGTAACCGTCAGGGTGCGCCCCAGCCAGTGCCTTCTTAAGTAGGGGAAAAGGCGGGCGTAATAGTCCAGGAGGTCCGCCTTCGTAAGCTGCGCTTCCGGCCAGAGAAGCTTCTCCAAATTGGTGAGGGTTACGGCCCTGCCCTCGATCTGAACAGTGTGGCGGCGGTTCACAGAAGCTCACCTGCCAGTCTGCATTCCTCCGGCTTCTTGTCGAAGCGAAACCGCACAAACACCGGATGCCTCAAGCGCAGCTGCGGGGTGATTTCGAGATACTCAACCTCCGCCACCAAATGAGGTTTCAGCCAGATCCACGAACCATCCTCGTTGGCTGGAGAGTTGAGGGCTGCTGGACTCTCAGCGGGCAGCATGCCGGAAGCATGGTGCAGGAACTCCTGCTCTCTCCTGCCCAGGCCGCTCCCAACACTGCCAACATACCAGAATCTGCCGTCGGAGAGATAGAGTCCGAGGGCTAGGGAGCGGGCTTCGCCGCTGTGGCACTTCACCCCAAACACAACTCCTTCCAGGCTGCGCCGGATCTTGTGCTTGCGCCACCATGCCGACCGCACTCCCGGCAGGTAGGGTGACTGCTCCTGTTTGGAAACGATCCCTTCCCACCGCTGTTCGGCGGCGAGTTCAAGGTTGTCCCGCAGACTGCCGGGCAGCAGTGGCGAAAGGAAAACGAGGCCTTCAGCTTTGACATGCCTTTCCAGCACCCTGCGCCGCTCCAGCCAAGGCCGGGAGCAGAGCAGCTCACCAGCCCAGGTCAGCACATCGAAGACAGCGTAGCACACCTGCCTTGGCTGGGGACTGCGCCGGAGAAGGGAGAAATCCGGCCGGCCTTGCGCGTCAAAAGCAGTGACCTCCCCGTCCAAAACCCCCTGCCAGCCCTGGGAACCCAACCATTCGGCCAGGTGAGGAAATCGCCCATTGAGGCTGTGTCCCCGTCGGCTTTCCAGGAGGACCCTTTCACCGTCCAAGTAAGCCAGGACGCGAAAGCCGTCCCACTTGATCTCGTGGATGAAGCCGCGTTCCTCCTTGAGCGGCTGGTCCAGCGGGAGCATTGGCCGAAAACCGCCCAGCCTCAATGCCGCACCTCCGACCCCTCCCTGGCCCGCTGCGCTTGGAGAGATGCCTGGAGGGCTGCCAGAAGGTCTATTGTCGGCAGCTCCGCCGACTCGGGCTCCACCAGGACAACTTCCCGGCCCCTTATCTTGGCCTCTATCAGCTCCTGCAGTCCGAGGCGGCGTTCGTCCTGGTATTCCTCGGGCTGAAATGGTTCAGTGAGGCTCTCGATCAGAGAGAGGGCCATCTGCAGCTCCCGTTCCTGAACCGGAGCGCGGGCCGGGGCCAGCTGGGCGTGATCACGAATCTCATCGGGGTAGAGGATGGTCTCGAGAGCCAAGATGTTCTCGTAGACCCGCACCACAGCCAGGGACGTTTTGGAGCGAACTGCCATCTTGGCCACAGCGATCTTCCCCGACCTGGACAGGGCCTCCTGAAGCAAAGCGTACGCCTTGCCCCCTGTCTCCGCAGGTTCCAGAAAGTATGTCTTCTCGTAGTAAATGGGGTCGATTTCTCCGAGCTCCACAAAGCGCAGGATGTCGATGGTACGCGATGCCTGCCCGGCAAAGCGTTCCAGTTCCTCATCGGTGAAGATCACGTAGTGTCCCGTCTCATACTGATAACCGCGCACGATTTCACTGCTGTCCACAGATCGCTGGCAGGTGGGGCATACCTTCTCATACTTGATGGGGGTGTGGCAGATGTCATGGAGCTGGTTGAAGCGGATATCTCTGTCCTCTGTGGCCGCATACATGCGCACCGGGATGTTCACCAGGCCGAAAGAGAGAGACCCCCTCCACATGGCCCTCATGGGTGCACCTCCTCTCTCCCTTATTCTGGTGGTTCTCCAGCGAATTTACCCTTGCAAAAGCGAAGAAATGTGGTATCCTAGTGAGGGAAACATTGACAAGGCGCGGCTGCTTTGGCAAACCATCTTCAATATTGGAGTACGAGGAGAGAAGTAGATGTCACGTTACACAGGACCAACGTGGAAAGTGAGTCGTCGTTTGGGGTTCTCCCTGAGCGAGACCGGAAAAGAGCTGCGTAAGCGCCCATATCCACCTGGGCAGCACGGTCAAGGCCGCCGCAAACTGAGCAACTATGGGCTGCAGCTCCGTGAAAAACAGAAGCTCCGCTTCCTTTATGGACTGAGCGAAAAACAGTTCAGCAACCTTTTCAGTAAGGCTGCTCAGATGCCCGGGATCACCGGCGAAAACTTCATGATTCTGCTGGAATCCCGCTTGGACAACCTGGTCTACCGCTTGGGCTTTGCCCGCACTAGGGCTGGCGCCAGGCAGCTGGTCACCCACGGCCACATTACCGTGAACGGCTGGAAAGTGGATATCCCCAGCTATCAGGTGAGTGTCGGTGATGTGATCGGCCTGCGCGATAGGAGCCGCAACCTCGGCACCATCGAGGAAGCTCTGGCCGTTCGTCCAGCAGTCCCTGAATACCTCAGCTATGACGAAAACGCCCGCACAGGCACCTATGTGCGCCTGCCAAAGCGTGAAGAGCTGAACCAGGATATCAACGAAGCAGAAATCGTCGAGTTCTACTCCAGGTAAGCAGAAGGCCTCCAGACCCCGCAGTCAAGCGGGGTCTTTTCCATGCCCGGAAAATGAAAAAAATTGTGATAGTGTCAGCAGAGATTGACATTATCACAATTTCATCTCGAAATATCGCAGAATGGCATGGTGCCGAGCTGTTACTTGCCGCAAGCCTTACACACTTTGGCGTCGCCCTTTTCCCAGAGAAGCTTAACTCCGGTCTTTCCACAAGAGGGGCAAGTCCCTCTCCAACCTGGACCTTTGACGTTCCGACCTCTTCTTGCTTTACCCACGAACCAGTTACCCCCCTTTGTCAAACACTAAAATGGAGGCGGCACCCAGATTCGAACTGGGGATGGAGCTTTTGCAGAGCTCTGCCTTACCACTTGGCTATGCCGCCTCAGCCATTAAAATAGTAACACCTTTCGGCGTCTATGTCAAGGATGATGGCGGTTTGGATAGTATCAAGCCACTGTAGGATCCGAAGACCCAATTTCGCCCCTGTGACGAGTCGTTATGATGTCGGTGATGCTCAGAATTCGAATACTGAGTTGGATGTTCGTCGCAGCAACGGGGACCAACCCTTGGTGCCACTGGTTAAGGATGGTATGTTGCCCAGAGTCTCGAAACTCGAACCAACAGCCTTGGAAAGCGGAACCATAACTTGCTTGGGAAGATGCTGGGAAACCAGCTTCCTCTTTTCCTTGCTCATCTGCTCTATGTAAGTCTGGGATAGATCGACTCCATTTGCACGGTGGACTCTCAAGTGGGCCATCTGGTTGGCACCCACGTAAGACCATCCCATTGGCCGACTGCTCAAGCGTGTTGAGAGAACATGGCTTACGTGGCCTTCCGCACTGCAACCAACAAGTAGTCTGTCGTACTTCTGTTTAGCGCAGATGCCTCTCCATTGGTTGTTGAGATACGTCTGGACATCTGAAATGGCCTCCTTGCGGGATGCCGTCTGAGCTTCTTGCCGAAATGCGTCCAAAAGGCGGTTCATTTCTCTCCTGTTTCCTTTGAACACAGCTTCAAACAGGGCTCCCCGCTTTTCCTCATCGGCACCTGCTGCCCTGAAAATGGCTCTGCGCAGATGAAACCCGTCGAGGACATAGTGTGCACCTTCGATGTACTCAACACCAGCCTGAATCCAGGATACTCCATCGCCGGAGATGAAGATGTGTTCCGTCTGTTCGAGATCATATGTCGCCTCAAGATAGCGCCAAATGGTATCCCAGATCACATGAGCTGGAGTACCAGCGGGGAAAGTGAAATACTTCTTCCCGATCAACTCATACCGATCTTTGCCCACTTGAACTCGTCCTTCGTGGACGTAGACTAGCCGTTGCTCAAAGGCACTGACGCCTTTCTCTCGATGCGGAACGTGGTCTTCGTCGGCCTCGTTGTACGACCTGTCAACAGATTCTTCCAACAAGTCGGCCTCCAGGAGGGTGTCAAGGCGCTGATGAGGCTTGTACCCAACCAACCTGTCTGCTAAATGCGCATATCTACCGGTTTTCTTGTTACGGAACAGCGTACGTACATAGCGGACTTCGCCGAAGGGAGAGAGGATAGTCTTAGGATCGCGCCGCACGACAACCCAGCCTTTCCTAAGTGAAGGGTTTTTGCACAGCTCCTTGTCAATCGATTCCATCACCCGCTGCTGGATGATAGAGCAGATCCGGTTCAACCCGCTTCGTAACACCTGCTGGAAGGCTTGCATCCCATCGCCGTCAATAATCTCCGAAACCGCTTCTTTGACAACTTCCTGAAAGGAGAACACCAAACTTTCATCGAATACTGCTTGCATAGAAGATCTCACCTCAGAGTACTTGGTACTCGTCTCCGGCAGGGACGGTGGGATCTTCTTCTATTTGTCTTGGACAAACTCCTGTCCTACAGTTACTTTACACTAGCGGCGGTTTGACTTGCGGGCCTCAGAGTGATCGCGGCGAATAATTCCCTTCACGATGCCGCACACTACACCTGAGGGTGAGGACCCTGCTCAGCGAACCAAAGGGCGGCGGAAGAAGCGTAGACTGGAAAGCGGAAAACAAGGCTCAGCCCTCGCGCCGCCCTTTGGTACACAGCCAACAACCACAACGAAACGCTAGTCTTGGACCAGCGCTGAGCAGATCCGCGGCCCCGTTTTGCCGGTTTACGTGAAAAGAGGAGCAGCTCTGCTCCTCTTTGCCCTTTTCTATGCAGCAGTTTCAGCTGCTCTTCTTCTGTTCGGTCTGTTTGTCAGATGCAGTCTTGGGGAGGATCAAGTTGAGGATGATGCCCACCACCGCGGCCAGGGCCATCCCGTGC
>DURQ01000075.1 GCA_012840725.1 Bacillota bacterium | reverse complement strand
TGTACTGCCCAATGGTGCTGATATACAGAAAATGGAGGAAGAAGAGGTTCAGAAGGAAGAAGAAATCGATCTTTCTGTACCTGAAGGTATAGGCATCGATGACCCCGTACGTATGTACCTCAAGGAAATCGGCAGGGTACCGCTTTTAACTGCGGATGAAGAGATAGAGTTGGCCCAGCGAATGGAACAGGGGGATGAGGATGCCAAAAGGCTTTTGGCAGAGGCAAACTTAAGATTGGTAGTCAGCATCGCCAAAAGGTATGTAGGCCGGGGGATGTTATTCCTGGATTTAATTCAGGAGGGAAACTTAGGTCTCATAAAGGCGGTAGAAAAATTCGATTACCGTAAAGGTTTTAAATTCAGCACTTATGCTACTTGGTGGATTAGGCAGGCGATCACCAGATCCATAGCCGACCAGGCCCGTACCATTCGTATTCCTGTGCACATGGTCGAGACGATTAACAAGCTTACCCGGGTTTCCAGGCAGCTTCTTCAGGAACTTGGCCGGGCTCCAACGCCAGAGGAGATCGCTGAGGAAATGGATCTGCCTCCGGAACGGGTGCGGGAGATCATGAAGATCGCCCAAGAGCCAGTTTCCCTGGAGACACCCATAGGTGAAGAGGAAGACAGCCATCTTGGTGACTTTATTGAAGACCAGGAAGCGACAGCGCCTGCTGAAGCGGCAGCCTTCACCATGCTTCAGGAGCAGCTCGAAGAAGTGCTGGAGTCCCTGACTCCCCGAGAGCAGCAGGTTCTGAGACTGCGTTTCGGCTTGGAGGATGGCCGCGGGCGGACCTTGGAGGAAGTAGGTCAGGTGTTTGGTGTAACCAGGGAGCGCATCCGGCAGATTGAAGCCAAGGCCCTGCGCAAACTGCGCCATCCAAGCCGAAGCAAGAAGCTTAAGGACTTCCTCGAACAGTGACAGGTCCTTGACATAGTGCAGACGTTCCCATTATAATGAATCCGTACTGGACCCCTAGCTCAGCGGTTAGAGCAGCGGACTCATAATCCGTTGGTCCTGGGTTCGAATCCCAGGGGGTCCACCAAGTTCCTGAGCCGTCTCATACTGTGTGAGGCGGTGTTTTGTTTCCAGCGGGTTTGCAGCTGGAGCCGAACGTGTTATACTAGAGGCGACATGCAGTGCTGAGTGAACCGGGTGATCGCAAAGGGAAGACCTTTGAGGAAAGTCCGAGCTCCACAGGGCGGGATGCTGGGTAACACCCAGTAGAGGCGACTCTAAGGCCAGTGCCACAGAAACATACCGCCTTGGTTGAGACCTCTCTTCCAGGGTAAGGGTGAAACGGTGAGGTAAGAGCTCACCAGCGGTCAGGTGACTGACTGGCTAGGTAAACCCCATCCGGAGCAAGGTCAAATAGGAAAGGAGAGGCTGCCCGTCTCGTTTGACTTTCGGGTTGACCGCAGGAGGCTTCAGGCAACTGAGGTCCCAGATAGATGATCATCCTCGACAGAACTCGGCTTACAGGTTCACTCAGATCGCTCTTCGACCTGGATACCATTGGTGTCCAGGTTTTTTCTGTTTCCGGATATTTTTCCCTTTGAGGGAGGATTTTGCGAAGAACCACCGAATATGGTCAACAAAGTGGTGAGTAGTGGGGAAAAGTGGGGGGCTTTTTGAAGGGAGTGGTAAGCATGTTCTTGGGCGAATACCAGCACAGCCTTGACGCCAAGGGAAGGCTTACCATCCCCGCGAAGTTCCGCGAACAGCTGGGTGACGGAGCGATAATCACCAGGGGACTAGACCACTGTCTGTTCCTTTTCCCAAGCAGTGAGTGGGACGTTCTGGAAAACAAGCTTAAATCCCTGCCTCTGACGAAAAATGATGCCCGTCAATTTGTGCGCTTCCTTTTCTCGGGAGCAACAGACTGCGAGTTAGACAAGCAAGGACGGATTATGCTGCCTCAAAACCTCCGGGAGTACGCCGGAATTGACAAAGATGCGTACGTTATCGGCGTTGCCAGCCGAATCGAAATCTGGAGCAGAGACAAGTGGGAAAGCTATGTTCAGGCCGCTGAAGAATCCTTTGACGAAATCGCGGAGAACATAGTGGATCTGGGAATCTGAGCTAGGGGTGACAAGATGCAGTTCGGCCACGAACCAGTTCTCCTCCAGGAGACTATCGATGCACTCGCCCTGAAGCCTGGGGAAGTGTATGTGGACTGTACCGTTGGCACTGCTGGTCACAGCCTGGGCATGCTGGCAACCGAGCCCACCATCAAGCTTATCGGCATCGACCAAGATGAGGCAGCACTTGAGAGAGCGAAATACCGTCTGGCCACCTTTGTCCGCCAAGTAACGCTGGTTAAAGGGAACTTCCGGCACCTCCGCAGCTTGTTGGAAGAGCAGGGGATCACGGAGGTCGCTGGAGTCCTCATCGACTTGGGAGTCTCTTCGCTGCAGCTCGATGAAGGTGAACGGGGTTTCAGTTACCACCAGGATGCACGCTTAGACATGAGGATGGATCAGGACTCCAAGCTGGATGCCTGGACGATTGTCAACACGTTTAGTGAAGATGAGCTCACCAGGATCATCTCCGAGTATGGCGAAGAGCGGTGGGCTGCGAGGATCAGCAGGTTTATCGTTGCCGAACGGCGAGTAAGACCCATCGAGACCACAGGAGATCTCGTTGCGGTGATCAAAAAAGCTGTCCCCGCTGGGGCCAGGGCGGATGGCCCGCATCCGGCGAGGCGTACCTTCCAAGCGCTGCGCATTGCTGTTAACGATGAACTGGGGGCTCTGCGGGAAGTGCTGGGACAGGCCGTAGAGCTGCTCAAACCCCAAGGCCGCTTGGCTGTTATCACGTTCCACTCTCTGGAGGATCGGATCGTAAAGGATTACTTCCAGGAGCTCTTGGGAAAATGCACCTGCCCGCCAGGATTTCCGATCTGTGTCTGCGGCAATAGGCCGGTGGCGGAATTGGTGTACCGCAAGCCAGTAGTTCCCTCTCCGAGGGAAGTTGAGAAAAACCCGAGGTCCCGCAGTGCTAAGCTGCGTGTTGTGGAGAAACTCTGAGGAGGCTGAGCCAGATGTCTGCGGCCAGGAAGCTTGTGGAGCCTTACCAACCCTATATTGAGGAGACGGCTGCACCGGTCAAGCGCACGCCTGGGCCGAAACCTAAGGCCAAGCGGCGCCGCATTCCGACCACCATGAAGATCTGCCTCATGGCCGCCTGTGGTGTGGTCTTAGGCTTGCTTTACCTTCAGCAGCAGGTCACATCCTACTACCTCAACATGGAAGTGAGCCGCCTGCAGGAGCAGGTAAAACTTATGGAGCAGCGAAATGATCATCTGGTCATCTCGCTTGAGTCGCAGCGTTCGCTGAGACAAGTCGAGCAGATCGCCCGCACACAGTTGGGCATGGTGGATCCCGAATACACGGCCGCTCTCGTGGTCCCTCGCCATTCCGGCCCTGTTCCCGAAGTGGAAGCGCGCTGGCTGGCTGACCAGCCGCAGGACAACCCGAGTGGCGGGATTCTCGCAGCCTTGACTGCTGTGCTGAACAAGGTTCTGCCGTTAGGAGGAGTGGAAGCTGGCACGGTACAACGCTAAGCGCTCGCGCGTTAGGCGCACCCTCGTTATCTTCACCCTCTTGACCCTGTTCACAGTGCTCTTGATCGGCCGCCTCGCCTATCTTCAGATTTACCGTGGCGAAGAGCTTGCCCTGCGCGCCCAAGCACAGCGCATGCGGCCGCAGACGATTGATGCCCAGCGCGGCAGGATTCTGGATCGCAACCATAAAACCTTAGCCATCAGTGTGGGAGCCGATGCGGTGTATGCGTTACCCGACAGCATCCGCGATGCGGAGGGGACAGCCCGGCAGTTAGCTCCCTACTTGTCTATGTCCGAGAAGGAACTCGTCTCACTCTTGACCAGCGACAAAACCAGCGTCTGGATCGCACGCGGCCTGACGGTTGAAGTCGCTGAGGCCATCCGCAGTCTCGGTCTGCCCGGTATCAGGCTTGTGCAGCGACCCCAGCGGTACTATCCCCAGGGATCTCTCGCTGCCCATGTGATAGGCATCGCCGGTGCGGATAATCAAGGTTTGGAAGGCATAGAGTATTTCTACGACGAGATCCTGAGCGGTATTCCAGGGCAGCAGGCCATGGAGAGGGATGCAGCACAGCGAAGCATTCCCGGGGGAGAAACGCAGTTCGTTCCGCCACAGCCAGGGCACGATGTGGTGCTCACCATCGACAGCGTCATCCAGTACATCGCTGAAACGCGCATCCAGGAAGCCGTGACCTCCAGCAAGAGCGAGCGCGGGCTGGTTTTGGTCATGAACCCCAAGACCGGGGAAATCCTGGCAGATGCCATATACCCCAGTTTTGACCCGAACAACTACAAACAGGTGTCTGCGGAATTCCGCCGCAACGTGGCCGTCACCGATCAATACGAGCCCGGTTCAACGTTTAAGTTTGTCACAGCTGCAGCGGCGCTGGATCTAGGGATCACAGATTTCAACCGGAAGTTTGAGAGCAGCTCGGCGTGGGAAGTTGGCGGCGGGCGGGTGCGCAACCTGGACGGGCGAGCGTTTGGCACTGTGACCTTTAAGGAAGCCATCGAGCGCTCTGACAACATCACCTTTGCAAAGCTTTCGGTGGAAATGGGGCCGGAGCGCTTCCACAAATACATTCAGGCCTTTGGCTTCGGGCGCCGCCTGGGCGTAGATTTCCCGGGCGAGATTTCCGGCACTGTGGCGCAGCCCAACAGGAGCGGCCAGACCCTGCAGTGGGCCAACACAGGATTTGGCCAGGGGGTGGCTGTCACTCCTCTGCAGCTGATCACCGCGATTTCAGCGGTGGCTAACGGCGGGACTCTGCTGCGTCCGTATTTTGTGAAGGAAATCCGCGATGTCAACGGAAGACTCGTACAGAAGACCGAACCTCAGGTCCTTGGCAATCCAGTCAGCCCGCAGACTGCGGCCGCAGTGAGCGAACTGCTTCGTTCAGTGGTGGTCAACGGAAATGGTAACAGAGCCGAGATATCCGGCTATTTCGTCGCCGGAAAAACGGGCACGGCCGAGGTGCCCGAGGTGGGCGGCTACGGAGACGACATCATCGCCTCCTTCGTCGGTTTCGCCCCGGTAGATGATCCGGCTCTCGCCATCTTGGTTATCTTGTACAAACCCAAAGTGGAGTCGGCCTTTGGAGGTGTGCTCGCCGCTCCTGTGTTCAAGGAGATCATGGAGGAGAGCTTAGAGTACCTGGGCATAAAGCGGCGCCAAGAAGCAAAACAACGTTCGCCTCTCGCCACAGTGCCCAATGTGATCAATCTCGGCCGGCAGGAGGCCCAGGCTAAGCTGGTTCAAGCTGGCTTCTTCTGGACCATGGAAGGAGAGGGAACAGTGGTGACGCACCAGACACCGAGTCCTGGTGTGAGGGTTCCTGCTCAGACCACGGTCCAGCTTTTTTTTGATCGATCCGCCGAGCTCGACGATGTTGAGGTCCCTTCGGTGGTTGGGCTGAGCATGCTTGATGCTGCCGACAAGCTCGCGTCCGCTGGTCTGCGCATCAAGGTGGTGGGCAGCGGAATAGCCGCTCAGCAGCTGCCCAGCGCCGGTACGGTGGTTCCCAAGGGTTCACTCGTGGAGGTTCAGTTCAAGCTTTAACGATCGAGGAGGAAGGACAGTGCGGCTGGATGCAGTGTTAAACGGGCTGGAGTATGCGGTGCACGGATCACCGGCGGAAGTGAGCGGCATAGCGTACGATTCTAGGAAGGTCAGGCCAGGCGATCTCTTCGTGGCCATTGTGGGACAGAAGACGGATGGCCATGAGTTTGTCAGGGATGCACGGAATAAAGGCGCGGCTGCGGTCTTGGTGGAACGTCTGCTTCCAGACCTAGACTTGACCCAGGTGGTGGTGAAGGACACCAGGTACGCTTTGGGCATCGCAGCCGCCAACTTTTACGGCCACCCTGCCAGTAGGTTGAGGGTTTTAGGCGTGACCGGCACCAACGGTAAGACCACCACCACATACCTGCTGAAGTCCATACTGGAGCAGGCTGGACACAAGGTGGGCCTGATCGGAACCATAGAAGTGCTCTTAGGCAGTGAGGCGTTGGAGGCGCAGCGGACCACGCCAGAGTCCCTTGATCTGCATCGCCTTTTTGCCCAGATGCTGGCCGATGGTGTGGAGTACGTGGTGATGGAGGTTTCTTCCCATGCCCTGGAATTGCACCGTACGGCGGGTGTTCCCTTCGCCGGTGCCGTTTTCACCAACCTCACCCAGGATCACCTCGATTTCCACCGCACCATGGAAGACTACTTCGCAGCCAAGACGAAACTGTTTACCTCCCTGGAGGGCCCAGCCGCCGTTAACATCGACGATCCGTGGGGGATGAGGTTAACAGAGCTCGTGCCCAGCCAAGTGCTTACCTTCGGCGTTGAAGGGCAAGCCCAGTTCCGGGCACGGAAGATAGAGTTGGAAAACACCGGCGTTTCTTATATACTTGAAGGTAAAGGTGAGCAGATCGGGATCAGCCTGCAGCTCATGGGCTTGTTCAACGTCTACAACTCCCTCGGTGCTGCGGCCCTCTGTGCTGGACTGGGGGTTCCGCTGGAGACGATCAGGCATGGGCTGGAGCGTGTTGCCGGAGTACCGGGGCGGTTTCAGCGCATCTCCAATCCCTATGGCCTGAATGTGGTCGTGGATTATGCCCACACGCCGGACGGGTTGGAGAACATCCTGCGCTCGGCGCGTCCCCTCGTTCCGGATGGCCGGATCATCTTGGTGTTTGGGGCTGGCGGCGATCGGGACAAGGCTAAGCGCCCCCTCATGGGGGCTGTCGCAGCTGAGCTGGCTGACCAGGTGATCATCACTTCGGACAATCCTCGCTCGGAGGATCCCTGCGAGATCTGCTCCAGTATTGAAAAGGGCCTGTTGATGACCAATCCTCAAGTTGAATACCAGATCGATGTTGATCGCCGCAGTGCGATCCGCAAGGCGGTGGCCGCGGCCACCCCGGCGGATTTGGTGATTGTTGCCGGCAAGGGTCATGAGACTTATCAGGAGTTTGCCAGCGGACGGGTTCATTTCGATGATGGGGAGGAAGTCAGGGCAGCCATCAAGGAGCTGAAGGAATGATGCGCAGATTGTCGCTGGCCCAGGTTGCCGAACTCATGAACGGACGCGTGAGGGGTTCGGGGGAAGTGGACAATGTGGTTATCGACAGCCGAAAAGCCCGAGCAGGCAGCCTGTTTTTTGCTCTGCCTGGCGAGCGGGTAGATGGGCACCAATTCGTGGGCGATGTCCTGGCGATGGGAGGCTGCGCCGTAGTGAGAGAAGGGGCCGCCGATCAACCTGGAGTGGTGGAAGTGGCCGATCCCCTGCTGGCGCTGCAGGACCTTGCCCAGAACTACCTGGCCACCTACCGCGTGCCAGTGGTAGCCGTAACTGGCAGCAATGGGAAAACCACTACGAAAGACATGATCGCTCAGGTGCTTCGCTGCCGCTATTCTGTGCATGCCACAGAGGGCAACATGAACAACGAGATTGGGGTGCCCTTGACCGTGCTGGGCCTGGAGGAACACCATGAGGTCTTGGTGGTGGAGATGGGCATGCGCGGTCTGGGTCAGATCAGACGGTTGGCGGAGATCTGCCCGCCCAACCTGGGGATCATCACTAACATAGGGCCGGTGCATCTGGAAATATTGGGCGGGATCAGCAACGTGGCACAGGCCAAGGGCGAGCTGCTCGAGGCCATGGATAGCAGTGGCACGGCGGTGCTCAACGGTGATGATCCCACCGTGCGGGGCCAGGCACGCTCCTTCAGCGGTAGAATTGTTTACTACGGCTTGGATGCCGCTAACGAGCTGGTGGCAAAAGGAATCCGCCTTGACGGTGAAGGCCATCCCTCCTGCCTGGTCAGCTGTGGTGGGGAAGAGGTGGCCCTGCGTCTGGCAGTGCCCGGTGTCCACAACGTGTGGAATGCCTTGGCTGCCTTGGCCGTAGGCCTGCAGTTCGGTGTGAGCCTGAGAGACGGCGCCAGTGCCTTGGAGACGCTCACGCTGAGTGCCATGCGCCTGGAAGTCCGCCGAAGCCCATCTGGTGTGGTGGTTGTCAATGACAGCTACAACGCCAGCCCGGCTTCCATGAAGGGAGCTCTCGACACCCTCGCCCACATGTACTGTTCCGGTGAACGGGTTGCCATATTAGGCACCATGCTGGAGCTCGGTGAGATTTCTGAGCAGGCTCACTTCGAAGTGGGCCGGCACGCCGGTGAATGCGCACAGCGCCTGTTTTTCGTCGGTGAATTCGCCGAGGTGATGAGACAGGGTGCGGGCCGCGGTGAGGTCTACGCCACTGTTGAGGAGTTTTTGGCCGAACTCCCAGGCTTCGAAGACGGCGATCTTGTTCTGGTTAAGGCTTCGCGGGGCCTCCATTTCGAAAGAATCGCAGATCAACTTCTGAAGGGTGGCGTCTGATCATGTCAGCTGCCTTTGTGCCTATGTTCAGTGGTCTTCTTGCCTTTGCCTTTTCCCTCGTATTTGGACCGGCGGTGATCAGGCGCCTCCAGCGTCTCAAGGTCGGCCAGGTCATCCGGAGTGATGGGCCGAAGACCCATCAAGCCAAAGCGGGAACGCCCACCATGGGCGGGGTTCTCATTGTGCTCTGCACCGTGGCGGCGATTCTCCTAACAGCGCGCCCTCTGACTGACAGCACGGTGATCATGCTCCTGTCCACGGTCGGTTTTGGACTGATCGGATTTCTTGATGACTATATTAAGGTGGTGGCCAAGCGCTCCCTCGGTCTGCGTGCCAGGGAAAAGCTGGTCGGACAGTTTGGCCTGGCGGCACTGGTGGCCATATACGCTGCGTCCAGAGTTGGAACTGAATTTATTGTTCCGTTCTGGACAGGAACGATAACCCTGCCGACCGTTCTCTACGTCCCGTTCACCATCTTTGTTCTGGTAGGCGTGGTAAACGCCGTTAACCTCACCGATGGGCTGGACGGTTTGGCTGCGGGCAGTACCGCCATCGGCGCAGCCGCTTTCGCTGTCATCTTTCTCCTCTTGGGACACTCTGACCTCAGCATGTTCACTTCTGCCCTTGCCGGAGCCTGCCTGGGATTTATCTGGTTCAACGGGCCGCCTGCCCAGGTGATCATGGGCGATACAGGTTCCTTTGCCCTGGGAGCGGCGCTGGCCACGGGAGCGGTTCTGAGCCGAACCTCACTGTTCCTGCCCATCATCGGCGGACTCTTCGTTTTGGAGACTGTTTCCGTGATGCTTCAGGTGCTTTACTTCCGCGCGACAAAAGGGCGCAGGCTGTTCCGCATGGCGCCCCTGCACCACCATTTCGAGCTGGTAGGCTGGGCGGAAAGCAAGGTCATGATTCGTTTTGTCTTGATGTCCCTGGTTTTCGCGGTTCTAGGGTTGTATGCCATCCTCTAGCGGCATAGGGATAAGGGAGGGGGCAGGAAGGATGTTCACCAAGGGCGGCAAACCAGATCTGATCCTCTTTCTCGCGGTCATCATCCTGGTGAGCCTGGGCCTGATCATGGTCTTCAGCGCATCATCTGTAATGGGGTTGGCCGACGCTGGCAACCCCTACTACTACGTGCAGCGGCAGACCATCTTGGCCGTGATCGGGCTGATCGTCCTGTTCATCTTGATGAAGGTTGACTACCATGTCTTTAAGCCCTTGGCCCTGCCCGGTCTGGTAATCTCTTTTGCCCTTTTGGTGCTGGTTCTTTTTATCGGTACGGGTTCAGGCTCGGTGCACCGCTGGATCCGGATCGCCGGGTTTAACCTGCAGCCCTCCGAGTTGGCAAAGCTGGTGATGGTGAACTACGTCGCCGTTTACCTGGCTAACAAACGCAACAAGGCCCGGAGATTCTTCACGGGTCTCCTTCCGATCCTGGCGATAACGGCTCTGCAATTTGTGCTGATCATGCTGGAACCAGACTTCGGCACCGCCGTGGCCCTTGTTTTTTCCGTGTTGGTTGTGCTGTTTGCCGGGGGCGTCCATCTCGGGCAGCTGATCGGTGTAGGCATTGCTGCTGCTCCTGTCCTGGTCCACTTACTGATGATGAAGGAATACCGGATGAAGCGCATCTTTGCCTTCCTCGACCCCTGGTCGGATCCCACCGATACTGGCTGGAATGTGATCCAATCACTGCTGGCCATCGGATCAGGAGGCCTGTTCGGGTTGGGGTTGGGCCGCAGCAGGCAGAAGTTCTCCTACCTGCCCGAACACCACACCGACTTCATCTTTGCTATCCTCTGTGAAGAACTGGGCTTTTTGGGCGGGGCAGCCGTGATAGTGCTCTTCTTCATTTTGGCTTGGCGCGGCCTGCGCATTGCCATGCGGGCACCTGACCTGTACGGAACGCTGCTGGCAATCGGCATTTCTGCGATGATCGCGTTCCAAGCCCTTCTGAACATAGGTGTTGTAACCGGCTCGCTACCGGTAACCGGCATCCCTCTTCCCTTTATCAGTCACGGCGGTTCATCGCTTCTGATCAGCTTGGCCGGTATCGGGATCCTGCTGAACATTTCTCGTCAGTGTCACGACTAGACCCCGATTTTTCACCCCTTACCCCTTACCGCATAAGATAAACGGCAATCCAGGGGTCGGGGTGATCAGATGGGTGCTTTCTTGGTGGAGGGACCGCATCGCCTGCAGGGTGCTGTGGAGATCAATGGAGCTAAAAACTCCGCTCTGAAGCTCATGGCGGCAGCCCTGCTGGGGCACGGTGTGTTCCGCCTGGAAAACGTACCGCGCATCACCGATGTCCACACCATGGCCGGGGTGCTTGAGTCCCTGGGGGCCCACGTGAGCTTCCAGGACCACAGCCTGGTCATCAAGGTTAACTCGCTCCAGGGACACACTCCAGAGCACCTGGTCAAAAGCATGCGGGCGTCCGTACAGGTGATGGGTCCGCTGCTGGCCAGGCTCGGGTGGGTGGAAGTCGCCCTGCCTGGTGGCTGTGCCATCGGCAGGCGCCCGCTGGACATTCACCTCTCTGGGCTTCAACGCATGGGCGCCTCCATTGAGTTGAACGGAGAGCGCCTGCTGGCCAGGGCCCCTTGGGGCCTGCGGGGAGCCGATATCACTTTCCGCTATCCCAGTGTCGGTGCAACGGAAAACATCATGATGGCAGCTGTTCTGGCCCGGGGCGAGACGGTAATCCGCAACGCCGCTCGGGAACCAGAAATTGCCGACATCCAAGCGTTTCTCAATGCGATGGGAGCAAGGGTGGAGGGTGCAGGGACAGCGGTGATCAGAGTTCGCGGAGTGGCGGAGCTGGGCAGTGCGGATCACACAGTGATGCCGGATCGCATTGAGGCGGGTACTTATCTTCTTGCCCTCCTGATCACTGGCGGGGAGGGCAGCATCTTTCCTGTGCGGCCTGAGCACTTAAGCTCTCTGCTCAACGCCCTTCGCTCCATGGGAGCGGAAATCGCGGTCGATGGGAGCAGGGTTACCCTTGCCTCTCCCAGGAAGCTGCGGTCTTTTGGGCTTGTGACAAGGCCGTATCCAGGGTTCCCAACCGATCTTCAGCCACAGATGGCCGCCGCGGGTACCCAAGCCCACGGACGCAGTGAGCTGCGGGAGACGGTTTTTGATCAGCGTTTTGGTTATTTGAGTGAGTTGAAGAAACTGGGTGCGGTGGTGAAACAGAAAGGCCAGCTGGTGGCCATCCATGGGCCAGTCCGCCTGCGGGGGGCCCGGCTGGAAGCAGGCGATCTGCGGGCTGGCGCAGCCTTGGTGCTGGCTGCACTAGCCGCCGAAGGGCAGTCTGTAGTGCTCGGTTCTCAGCACATAGACCGTGGTTACGAGGGGTTGGAGCAGAAGCTCAGTACCTTGGGAGCCCGGATCACCCGAGTGGAGTAGATGGGAGGGTTACAGTGCTCGATGAACTATCCAGCGTAAAGAACGCTCTCGCCGTCCTCATCTTGGCGTTGGTTGTGGCGCTGTATGTTTTTGCCAACTCTCCTTATTTTGAGACGGACCAGATCGAGTGGACAGGCCTTGTTCAGCTCAGCCCAGAGCAGTTGAACGCTTATCTGAACATGCCTGTGATCAACGTGTGGCGGGTCGATGCGCGGGAACTCGCCGCTCTCTTAACTAGGCATCCATGGATCCAAAGCGCCAAAGTGAAGTGGCGCTGGCCCAACTGCCTGCTCATCAGCATCCAGGAGCGCACGCCCGTGGCGCAGGTTCCCATCGAGGGAGGTTGGGTGTTCTTGGATAGGGAGGGGCAGCTTCTGCCTCCCATGGAGAATCGCCTGCTGCCAGACCTACCTATCGTTACCAACGTGGACTTGGAGGTTCGCGAGCAGCTGATGGCCACGGCTAGGCTGATCACCCTGATTCCTGCCCATATCCTACCGTCCATTTCTGAGTGGAATGCCCAGGAGCGTGTGTTTGTGACACGCAGCGGTGTGGAAATCGCCATAGGAGAGCCGGTTGAGCTGGCAGACAAGTTCGCTTTGCTGGAACAGATCCTCCAGGATCTGCAGGCTCGCGGCGAACGACCGGAGCGTATCGACCTGAGTGTCCTCAAGACCCCCGTGGTTACCCTGGTCCGTTGAGAAGGGCCTGATAGTTTTTTCCACGGTGACAAAGGGAAAAGCGCGCTTCGTGTGGAAACTAACCAATCAGTCGGATTATGACGGTGAAGAAGGGGGACACCATGTTCGAATTTGATCTCGACAACGTTCAGTTTGCGGACATAAAGGTTATTGGATGCGGAGGCGGCGGCAGCAATGCGGTTAACCGGATGATAGCTGCCAACCTAAAAGGCATCCATTTCATCGCCCTCAACACCGATGCTCAAGCCCTGCAGATGTCTGAAGCCCACCTGAAGATCCAGATCGGTGAAAAGCTTACTAAAGGCCTCGGAGCGGGTTCCGATCCCACCATCAGCCAGCGCTCGGCTGAGGAGTCGCGCGAAGACATCGCCAAAGCCTTGGAAGGTGCCGACATGGTTTTTATCACCGCTGGCATGGGCGGCGGCACTGGGACTGGCGCTGCTCCAGTGGTGGCCGAGATTGCCAAGGAGCTCAATGCTCTGACGGTGGGGGTTGTAACCAAGCCCTTCTCTTTTGAGGGCAGGCGCCGCAAAGAGCAGGCCGAAAAAGGCATTGAGCAGTTGAAGGCTAAGGTGGATACCCTGATCGTCATACCCAACGACCGGCTCCTGCAGGTTGTAGAAAAAAGAACCTCCATGTTGGAGGCCTTCCGTGTTGCTGACGAAGTGCTGCTCCAAGGTGTGCAGGGCATTTCTGATCTGATCACTGTGCCTGGCTTGATCAACCTCGACTTCGCCGACGTGAGAGCGATCATGACGAATGCCGGTTCCGCCCTTATGGGCATCGGTAGGGCCTCTGGCGATGATCGCGCCATGAAAGCGGCACAACAGGCGATTTCCAGTCCGCTTCTGGAGGCGTCTATCGAGGGAGCCAAGGGTATTCTGCTCAGCATTGCTGGGAGTTCTGACCTCGGCCTCTTTGAGGTTAACGAAGCCGCAGAGGCCGTTGCCCATGCAGCATCGCCCGATGCCAATATCATCTTTGGCGCGGTGATTGACGAGAAATTGGGAGACAATATCCGTGTCACGGTGATCGCCACCGGATTCGATGCACCTAGAGCAAAGGAAGAGATTAAGATCACCAAGGAGCTTGATGTCCGCCCCTTTACCGATGCTCCCATCGATATTCCAGCGTTCCTCCGCAGGAGGTAAGGCCAGGCCTGCCTCGTGCTGACGGACTGGTTATTCCATCTTCTTCATCTCGCGTTTTAGTTTCTTGAGGATCTTCTTCTCCAAGCGAGATATGTAGCTTTGGGAGATGCCTAGAAGGTCCGCGACTTCCCTTTGGGTGAGCTCCTTTTCGCAGTTGAGCCCAAACCTGAGTTCCATGATTTTTTTCTCACGCCCTGTGAGCTGCTGCAATGCGGCAGCGAGCAGGGCTTTGTCTACTTCCCGTTCGATGTGGCGCAGAACATCGCTCTCGCTTCCTACCACATCGGCAAGCACGAGTTCATTCCCGTCCCAGTCCACATTGAGGGGTTCATCGAAGGACACTTCAGCCTTAAGTTTGCTGGTTCTCCTCAGGTACATCAAGATTTCGTTTTCGATGCAGCGAGAGGCGTAGGTGGCCAGCTTGATGTTTTTGCTCGGATCAAAGGTGTTCACGGCCTTGATCAGGCCGATGGTTCCGATGGATACGAGGTCCTCGATGGAGATCCCTGTGTTCTCGAATTTGCGGGCGATGTATACCACGAGGCGCAGATTGCGTTCGATGAGGGGTGTGCGCACCAGAAGATCGCCCGCCTGCAGGCGCGACAGAAGCTCCTGCTCTTCCTCACTGGAAAGGGGTGGCGGGAGGACTTCGCTGCTGCCTATATAGTGGACTTGAGGGCTGAGGCCTAAGCGATGCAGGATGAGGATGAAGCGCAGACGGATTCTAAGGCTGAGAGTGTGAAGACGGTGCAGCATATACCTCGCCTCCTTCCACGACCTGCAGGGTGTTCTCGACAAGATGGGGCGGAACCAGGGCGCGATACTCGCCGAAAGGATCGAGGTTGTTGGGGTGGATGGCTATGGTGGGCTGAAAGTCGCCGAGGAGACTGCGGGCGCCGATCTTCACTTCGTCAGGCCGGAAGCCCAGCATCATCCCGTTGGTCCGGCCGATGGAGTTGAAGGGGATGAGCCGCAGCCGGGTGCGCCAGGTTTTCAAACTGGTGAGTTGCTCGAGAGCCCCGGGATCGCCTTGCTCGAGTGCGAGGGCAACCGCAGACACCTCCTGGGGCAGCACGGTTCGGAGTGCTTCAGCGTCAACGATAATCACTGACTGCCTGTTGAGCGGGTCTTTAAGATGATTGCCCGTATCGACGAGGGCAGTCATTTTGATCTTCTGGCCGTCGCACGTAATCTCCACTGGAACACGGTAAATGGTTCGCACCACCCGTTCGTGGACTATGCCCCAGCCCAGTTCGGCGATGAGCAGGATGGTCAGGACCGACAGCACCGTGCCAAGGGTGAAGGACGGAGAGCCGGAAGGTCCGAAGAGATAGGCTCCAGCCAGGCCAACCCCCGCAGCGACAAAGCCAATGGTGTAGAAGTACCCGGCTGCAGTGAGCAGTTTCCGCCAGCCCAGGGGATAGAAGGTTGCGCCGAGCATGGCTGCAGACACAAGGAGGACCACCGGAAAAAACCGCAGCAGTCCGTAGAGGGGCAGGAGTCCGACACTCGCGGCCAGGTAAAGCCCATAGTGGACTGTCCCGATCAAGGAACCCAGCGTGAGGCGGGTGGCGGTTGTAGGTGTGCGGGTAATGGTTGCCGTAGCCCACAGCAGGAGATACTCAAAGAGGTAATTGCAGCCCAACCGCAGGAGCCAGACATCAACGTACAGAGTGTACTCAAGCACAGAGGTTTCCCTCCCCCGCAAAGGGTGTTTGCCAGAATATTAGCGGCAAAAACGCAAAAGTCCTTCCTTGATATCCCAAGTTGGCAACAATCTCTGACTCCGCACATCCCTGCCATATACAGGTTCTTGGGCAAAATGGAATAGACCTGGCGGCACGTGGCAATACTGAAGGTTGTAATCGGCAGTCTCAGGGGGAGTGGACATGAACAAAGTGGAGATTTGCGGGGTAAACACCGCGAAACTGCCTGTCCTGCCCAATGCCAAAATGCGCGAGCTGCTCGCCAGGATCAAGCAGGGAGATCAGCAGGCCAGGGACGAGATGGTCCAGGGCAACCTCCGCCTGGTACTGAGCGTTATCCAGAGGTTTAACAACCGCGGCGAGTACGTGGACGACTTGTTTCAAGTGGGCTGCATCGGGTTGATGAAAGCAATCGACAACTTCGACCTCAGCCAGAACGTCAAGTTCTCCACGTACGCGGTGCCCATGATCATCGGTGAGATCCGGCGTTACCTCCGGGACAACAACCCGATCAGGGTAAGCCGTTCGCTTCGGGACATCGCGTACAAAGCCCTGCAGACGAGGGACGCTTTGGCCAACCGTTACTCTCAAGAGCCTTCTATCGGGCAGATTGCCGAGGAACTGCAGATTCCCAGGGAAGAGATCGTCTTTGCTTTGGATGCCATCCAGGAACCGATTTCACTCTTTGAGCCCATCTACAACGATGGAGGCGACCCCATTTACGTCCTAGATCAGATCAGCGATGAGAAGAACACAGAGCGCCGCTTGATCGAGGGGGTAAGCATCAAAGAAGGCATGGAGAACCTGGGTGAAAGGGAGCGCCTCATCCTGACCATGCGCTTTTATGAGGGCAGGACCCAAATGGAAGTAGCAGAAGAAATCGGGATTTCTCAGGCGCAGGTTTCTAGGCTGGAAAAGGCAGCCCTGCGGCACCTGCGCAAGTATATGGCCACATCGTAGAGGGGGATTGGAAATGTCTCCGAGTTCGCTGAGAACACGCCTTCTGGTCTGCTGTGTGCTTTTCTGCTTAGGAGTCTTTGCTTCTGGAATCCTTACCATCATCGAGCGGGGGTTTCATAGCGATACGGCTTTTGCCCAAGACTTGATCCGCCTTCATGTCATAGCCCACAGCAATATGCCGCAAGATCAAGAGTTGAAACTGAGGGTGCGTGATGCGGTCTTACTTGAGGCCAAGCGCATCTTGGGCGAAACCAGCGCAAAGGAACAGGCTTACAAACTTCTTTCGGAAAATGCCGGGGAGCTGGAACGCTGCGCACAGGAGGCGGTGTTCGCCAGCGGGTTCGACTACCCTGTGCAGGTGAAGATGGGCAGTTTCCTCTTTCCAGATCGGGTCTATGGCGATCTGCTGCTGCCCGAAGGCCGCTACGACGCAGTGCGGGTGGAGATCGGGGCGGCAGGCGGCGATAACTGGTGGTGCGTCCTCTTCCCTCCGCTCTGCCTGGCGGAGCTGGACGGAGCGAGTTCAGACCTTGTTAGGGTCGATCGGACAGAGGGCGGAGATGGAGATGGAGGCCGCAGCTTCGTTCTGCGATCTAGACTGTGGGAGCAGGTGGTGCAGACTCGTTATGCACGCCTTCTCCAATCCTGGTGGCAGGCTTCAGCTGCTGGGCTTTCGGCGCTGAAGCACTGAAAGGCATCGGGAACGGTGCCACGCCAACGGCGGTGACGCCGTTTCTTTTTTGCCTTGCGGGCATATACTTTGTTACCGAAAGGGGATATGGCCATGAAGGTGATCAAGACCTCGGATCTGCGCAGGCTAGACGTGGTCAGCGTAGAGGAAGGCCGCTACCTGGGTAGTGTCTGCGACGTGGATCTGGACCCGGAGACTGGGCGCATCAACGCCTTGATCGTGGATGAAGTCCGGCCTTTCAGTTTCTTCTTCGGCGCACGGCATACGGATGTGGAGGTTCCCTGGCGTGACATCGTTTTGGTGGGCGCAGACGTGATCTTGGTGAAAAACAGAACATGGAAAAGATGAGTCTTTTACTGTATAATGAGATAAACATGATGCGCCGTATTGGGGGTTGACTGCATGCGCTGCCCGTATTGTCTGCACCCGGACAGCAAGGTACTGGATTCAAGGCAAACCGAAGAAGGAGGTTCCATACGCCGCCGCAGGGAATGCACGGCGTGCCACAGGCGTTTCACTACCTACGAACGGGTAGATGAAATGCCCTTTCTGGTCGTCAAAAAGGATGGGCGCCGTGAACCCTTTTCTCGCGCCAAGATTCTCAACGGCATCCTGCGGGCTTGCGAAAAGCGCCCCATCTCTTCAGAGACCATCGAGCGGGCTGTGGACGAGGTTGAAAGGGACGTGCGCTCCGGCATGGAGCGGGAAGTTACATCCACAAGGATTGGCGAGCTTGTCATGGACAAGCTCCGCGGCATCGACGATGTGGCCTACGTGCGTTTCGCCTCCGTTTACCGGCAGTTCAAAGACGTGGACAGCTTCATCGAAGAGGTACAGCAGCTCCGCAAAGAGAGATAATTACCAGCAGCGCCAGGTAGGGTTTGGAGCCGCAGCGTAGAAAATGGAAGGGAAGGGGTGAGGCTGTGAAGCGAAAGGTTCGGGAGCGGAAAGAGAATGGAGTGAAAGCCAGGGAAGTGGGGGGCATCCTCCTTCTGGCATTTGCCATTTTCTGCCTGCTCTCTCTGTATGTGGATACAACCGGCTGGGTAGGCATCCCCGTGCGTTCTTTCCTGCGCATGTGTTTCGGGGACCTTGCAGCGCTGTTTGGTGTCCTTTTCGCCGCCGCGGCCGTTCAGCTCTTCCTGGGAAAGGCACGTTCCCTCTCGTGGCAGTCCCAGCTCGGCCTGCTCCTGCTTGTCTGTGCCATCACCTTGACCTTCCACATGCTCTACTACCGGGGCAACCAGTTTCCGCCGAACCTGCGGGAGGAGATCAGTTACGGGCTCAAAGGGGAAGGCGCCGGAGTGGTGGGGGCGGTGCTCCTCACTCTCAGCTACAAAGCCTTTGGCCTCCATGGCTCCTACGTGCTGGTGGGCACTGCTTTTCTGCTGGGCATCATCCTTTTCTTCAGCATCTCACTGATTGACCTTCTCAAAAAGGGTTTTTCCTACTGCGGCCGGCTGGTGCGCAGCTGGTGGCAAGGTGACATAAAGGATCGTAAGAAAGCCAAGGAAAAGCGCACCGCCAAGCGCCCGGCGCGGCCGAAGCGGGAAGCCGAAACGCCGCGGGAACCAGAGCCGGCCGTTGTGGAGCAGGTGGTGGAGGAGGTTCTCCCAGCATCCAAGCCGGCCAAGAAGGAGACGCCCAAAGCGCACAGCGAACCGGAAAGGGAGAAACCATCTGAACAGCTGATCCTTAACCTTCCAACCCGTGATGGCCAGGGCGCATACCGCCTGCCCCCGACCCAGCTTCTGCGGAAAAGCAGCGCGAAATCGCGGCGTACTGCCAACCTTCAGCGGGAGCTTCTGGAAGAAACCTTTGGGAACTTCGGCATAGAGGCCAAAGTGGTTAACGTGTCCCAGGGTCCCGTGGTCACCCGCTATGAGCTTCAACCGGCACCTGGGATCAAGGTTTCCCGGATCACCTCGCTGGCCGATGATCTGGCGCTGGCACTGGCAGCCCAGGATGTGCGCATCGAGGCGCCCGTGCCTGGCAAACCCGTGGTTGGCATTGAGGTTCCCAACAAGGAAACTGAGCTCGTTGTGCTGAGAGACGTGATCGAGAGTCAGGAGTTCATCGGCCACCCGTCGCCTGTGGCTCTTGCTCTTGGGAAGGATATCGCTGGTCAGCCAGTCGTCGCCGATCTGAAGAAGTGGCTGCACGTGCTCATCGCCGGGGCCACCGGTTCCGGGAAGAGTGTCTGCCTGAACAGCATCATTGTTTCACTGCTGTTCCGCACCACTCCCGATATGGTCAAGCTGCTGCTGGTCGATCCGAAACGTGTGGAGCTTTCGGTCTACGATGGCATCCCGCACCTGATCTGTCCAGTAGTCACTGATCCCAAAAAAGCCGCCATCGCCCTGCGCTGGGCGGTGGGCGAGATGGAGCGCCGCTACGAATTGTTCGCAGAAGTGGGCGTGCGCAATATTGAGATGTACCACGAATGGTCTATGCAGGCGCCCGAAGGGGAGCAGAGAGAGCACCTTCCCTATGTGGTCGTGGTAGTGGACGAACTGGCAGACCTTATGATGGTGGCTGCAGCCGAAGTTGAGGACGCTATCTGCCGCTTGGCTCAGATGGCCAGGGCTGCGGGGATGTACCTGATCATCGCCACGCAGCGCCCCTCCGTGGATGTTATCACCGGTCTCATAAAGGCCAACGTGCCATCCAGGATCGCCTTCGCAGTGTCCAGCCAGGTGGACTCCCGCACCATCCTCGATATGGGAGGAGCAGAGCGGCTGCTGGGCAAGGGCGACATGCTGTACTATCCCATCGGAGCATCCAAACCAGTGCGGGCGCAGGGGGCTTGGATCTCCGATCAAGAAGTGGAGGCCGTGGTCAAGTACTGGAAGGAGCAGGGCGAACCGGAGTATCACGGGGACATCGCGGCAGACACACCCGAGATCACCCTGCGGGACGATGAGGAAGATGAACTGCTTGAAGATGCCATCCGCTTGGTCGTTGAAAGCGGCCAGGCGTCCATCTCCATGCTGCAGAGGAGATTCCGCATCGGCTACAGCCGTGCGGCGCGGCTCATTGATATGATGGAAGTCAGGGGAATAGTTGGGGGTTATCAGGGCAGCAAGCCGCGGGAGGTTCTGGTGGATAAAGCACTCTTTGAAGAAAGGTGAGGGACAGGATGGGAGTGGGTGCACTGTTGGAGAAGGCCCGGATCGAACAGGGCCTGACGATTGAGGATGTGGCGGAGCGCACCAAGATCAAACCCCAGTTTCTGCAGGCGATTGAACAGGAACAGTTCCACTTGCTGCCCGATAAAGCCTATGTTCGGTCGTTCATCCGGACCTACGCCAGAGCCTTGGGTGTGGAGGATCAGCTGGCAGTCCAGGGGGATCTTGGCGAAGCTGCCCTGGGCGTGGACGACCTTTCCGCCAGCATCCGCGAGCGCAGGGAGCGGGCCCGCAGGGCGCGCCGCAACCGCTTTTTGATGCGCGTGGCAGTAGTCATCTTGGTTTTGGCAGGAGCTGCGTTCTTAGCATACTGGATGATGTTTAGGGGGAACTTCTGGGTTGAATAACAGGGATTATCTGGTCCGGGCGATGCTCGGAGAGAATCAAGCCAGGGTGATCGCAGTTAGGACTACGGGAGTGGTCAGCGAGGCGCAGGCTCTGCACGGCACCACCCCGGTTGCCACAGCCGCCCTGGGGCGCACCTTGACCATGGGGCTAGTCCTCGGCGCCATGCTCAAGGCTGAAGAAACCATCACCATACAGATTAAGGCAGACGGACCACTGGAAGGCATCATCGTTTCGGCCAACTCAAAGGGCCAGGTGAAGGGGTATGTCGGCAATCCCGGAGTTGAGCTGGACCTGAATGCCGCGGGGAAACTGGCAGTTGGTCAGGCTGTAGGCCGCGGCCATCTGCATGTTATCCGGGACATGGGTCTGAAGGAGCCTTACCATGGGACCGTTCCCCTGCAGAGCGGCGAGATCGGCGATGATTTCGCCTACTACTTCACCGTGTCCGAACAGACGCCTTCGGCTGTTCTCGTAGGTGTCTTGGTAGGTGTCGACGGCGTCCCCTTGGGCAGCGGCGGGGAGGTGGTGCAGCTCATGCCCGGTGCTGCCGAGGACGAGGCGTTCATCGCCAGCCTGGAGGAGCGCATCCAAGCTGTGAAAGAGGTCAGTTCGCTTTTTGCCGGCAGCCGCAGCCCAGAGGAGATCGTTCAGGAGATCTTTGCCGGGCTGGAGCTACGCTTCATCGACCGCCGAGACGTGGCCTTCTCGTGCGACTGCTCCCGGGAGCGCTTTTCCCGGGGCCTGGTTACCCTGGGCGCGGAGGAGCTGCAGGAGATGGTGGACGGGGGTGAACCCGTGGAGATCCACTGCCGTTTCTGCAGCAAGCGTTATGTCTTCGCGATTGAGGAAGTAGCCGAGCTGCTCAAGGAGCTTGGGAGTACCCGAGCATAAATCGTCTCCCCTTCCGCATATAGTGT
>DURQ01000074.1 GCA_012840725.1 Bacillota bacterium | reverse complement strand
TCAATGGAGCCGGTGGAGGAACTCGAATCCACAACCTCTCGATTACAAGTCGAGTGCTCTACCCGTTGAGCTACACCGGCTTAGCCACTTACGAGTATAGCAACCAATCGTGGTTCTGTCAACAGCATTCTCCACCAGCATAGAGCTGGTTTCAGTGTACACTCTCCCGCTTCTCCAGATAGCGCTCCAGCTTGCGCTTGACCCTCTGAAGAGCGTTGTCGATGGATTTCACGTGACGCCCCAGCTCGTCCGCTATCTCCTGATAGCTCTTCCCCTCCAGGTAGAACATGAGGACCTGCCACTCCAGTTCGCTCAGGAACTCCACCATCTTGGTCTCGATATCTGAGAACTCTTCCCGGCTGATCACCAGTTCTTCGGGATCGGTCACCTTCGAGCCGGATATCACGTCCAGCAGGGTGCGGTCAGATTCCTCATCGTAGATGGGTTTGTTCAGTGAGACGTAGGAGTTGAGGGGAATGTGCTTCTGCCTGGTTGCAGTCTTAATCGCAGTGATGATCTGGCGAGTGATGCACAGCTCTGCAAAAGCACGGAAGGAAGCCAGTTTGTCAGGGCGAAAGTCTCGAATGGCTTTGTACAGACCGATCATACCTTCTTGGATGATGTCTTCCCGGTCTGCCCCAATCAGGAAGTAGGAACGTGCTTTGGCCCGAACGAAGTTCTTGTACTTGTTGATCAGGTGCTCCAGGGCCTCGTCGTTGGTATCCCTGGCGAGTTGAACGATTTCCTCGTCGCTTAGACTCTCGTACATTTCGAAGCACTTCTTGGGCGCATTAGCACTCACCATCCATCGCCTCCACCCCACGTGTCACTGGACACGGTTTGTCCACACGGCACAGGTTCATTATACACTAAGGCCTATCGGGGGTCAAGGTTGGCCCACTTCCTCTGCCTGACAACCTCCAGCATGAGCAGGGAGGCGGCCACAGAAGCATTCAGCGAGTTGATCTGCCCGCGCATGGGAATAGCTGACAAAAAGTCGCATTTTTCCCGCACCAGGCGGCTGAGGCCAAAGCCTTCTCCGCCGATCACCAGGGCAATGGGCCCGGTTAGATCCTGTTTGAAGCAGGGCGCCCCAGCGGCATCAGCGCCTACCACCCAGTAGCGCGCCTGCTTAAGGGTATCGATCGTCGCAGCCAAGTTGGTCACCCGGCAGACAGGCAGGTAGTTGGCTGCCCCCGCCGAGGCCTTCATCACTGCTTCGGTGACCGCAGCACCCCGGCGCTTGGGGATGATCACGCCGTGGGCTCCCAGTGCTTCGGCACTGCGGATGATCGCGCCCAAATTGTGAGGATCCTGAATGCCGTCGAGCAGGATCAAAAAGGGAGCCCAGGCCGCGTCCCCGGAAGCAGCCAGGAGGTCGTCCAGTTCCCAGTAGCGCACTTCCGAGAGCTGAGCGAGGACCCCTTGATGGTTGACCTCCCGGCTCAGCTTGTCCAGGACGCTGCGATCCACTTCCTGAACCACTATCCCCCTCTGCCTGGCCAGCGCCACGATTTCCCGCAGCGCAGCCGGCTTCTGGCCCTTGGCTATGAGCAGCTTGTTGATCTCTTTTCCTGAACGCAGCGCTTCTAACACGGGCTGACGCCCGACCACATCAACCACCGCGCTTTAAGACCTCCCTCTCAAACTCTCCAAAGGAAACGGGGGCCACTTCTTTGACCAGCTCCAAGATGGCATTGGCGTACATCCTGATCTCATACTGGGCATCCTGGGCCGTTCGCAGCATGAGGAAGTTCATGAGCGAACTGCCGTTTACAGTCCAGAAGAAGTTGGTGTAGATACCCACGGGCAGGACGCTGCGGGCCTGCTCCCTGGGCAGCTTGTAGGTGTCCACCAGCTCGTAGTAGAAATCGAAGGCCGATTCATTCTGCCGCACCCAGGCCGCGAGGACATCGCCCTCCAGGCCTTCTGGAACGTAATACTCCCGCTGCGCGATGCAGTAGCGCAGAGACTCCTCGTTATAAGAAGCGATACGGTGCCTAAACCACTGCCGGGCCACAAACAGCGGCGCCTTGACATCAAAGGTGAACACCATCGCCTCGAAGGGAGTCTTGTGCCCCTTCCTGATCAGATGCCTGAGCAGCTGGCGGTCCGCATCTGCCGATTTTGACTCGCTGCGCCAGCAGCGCCGGGCGTTGCGTATCACGGCCGCATCTCCGCCCATGTGTTCCACCAAGTTCACAAATCCCTTGTTAAGTACCTGCACAGCCATCCTCCTTGTCCTAGGCATCGAGCGTGGGCGTAACCCTGCTCAGCAGCTGGAGCAGCCGCTCCTGGCGGCCGCTCAGGTACAAAAAGCCCAGCAGTGCTTCCATTCCCGTACTGTAGCGGTATTCTGCAACACCGCTGCTGCGGGGCACCCCGCTCTTGGCATTTCTACCCCGGCGCACCACTTCCCTTTCCTCGTCGGTCAGGTCCGGTTCCCAAGCATGGATGATCTCCGCCTGCCGGGCTGCCTGCACGTACTTCACCGCACTGCGGTGCAGATCGTGCACCTTCGCGGGATAGGCGGCCAGTTTGGTACGGATGTAAAGTTCGAAGACGGCATCACCCACGTAGGCCAGGGCAAGCGGCGACAATTCCTCCACATTCAGCTGTTCTTCCACGAACACAAGTTACACCTTCCATCTGGGCCCTTGGGGCGTATCCTCAATTGAGACACCCAGCTCGGCCAGCCCATTGCGGATCTTGTCTGCCAGCGCGAAGTTCCTCTCACGGCGCAGCTCATCCCTGACAGCCAGGAGAAGGTCGAGCAATGACTCCGTCAGGCCTTCCTGCTCGCGCTTTTCCAGCTCCAGGACATCCAGGATGTCTCCAGCCCAGAGCTTGAGCACATCCCAGCCCTTCTGCAGCACTTGGCTGTTGGCGCCGCCCCTGTGCTTGTAAGCGTTGATCTCCCGCACGACATCGAAGAGCACTCCCAAGGCCATGGCGGTGTTGAAATCATCGCTCAAGGCCTCTGCGACCTCTTCGTCAAGGCGGCCCAGGTTCTCCAGGGTCTCCCTATCAGATTCGGTCAGCTCGCCTTCCTCCGCCTGAGCCAGATCCTCCTGAAGTTTGCGGGCCGCTTCGTTCAGCCGCGACCAGCCCCTGCCCATCTCCTCCAGCTTGCCCTCGTAATACTCCAGACCGGAGCGGTAATGGGTGGAGAGGAGGTAAAAGCGCAGGAGCCCCTTGGGGTACTTCGCCAAGAGCTGCTTCAGGGATATGATGTTCCCCAAAGACTTGGACATCTTTGCATCCTTGAGGGTGATCATCCCGTTGTGCACCCAGTAGTGAGCCAGGGGACGGCCAGTGGCCGCTTCCGACTGGGCGATTTCGTTTTCGTGGTGGGGGAAGATCAGGTCATTTCCCCCGCCGTGGAAGTCGAACTCCTTCCCCAGGTACTTCAGGCTCATGGCCGAGCACTCGATATGCCAGCCAGGCCGCCCCTTGCCCCAGGGGCTGTCCCAAGCTGGTTCGCCCGGTTTGGCAGCCTTCCAGAGGGCGAAGTCCGCGGCATCCTTTTTCTTTGGATCCACCTCAAAACGGGTGCCCTCCCTGAGCTCCTCGAGCTTCTGCTTGCTCAGCTTGCCGTAATCGTCAAAGGACGATACACTGAAGAATACGTCTCCATCGGCCTCGTAGGCATGGCCGTTGTCCACAAGCTGCTGGATCAGGCCGATAATCTCAGCGATGTGCTCGCTCACCTTGGGGTAGTGATCGGCTCGCCGTACTCCCAGGGCGTCCATGCTCTCCAGGTATTCGGCGATATAGCGTTTGGAGATCTCCAGGGCCGGTACCCCTTCTTTGAGTGCCCTCTGGATGATCTTGTCGTCCACGTCGGTGAAGTTCTGCACCTGGAGGGTTTCGAAGCCCAGCCAATCAAAGAAGCGGATGATCACATCCCAGACTACGCTTGGCCTGGCATGGCCCAGGTGGGTGTCGGAATAGGGCGTAACTCCACAGACGTAAACGCTCACCTTACCCGGCTCCCTCGGCACAAAGACCTCTTTCTCCTGCGTCAGGGTGTTGTACACCCTTACCTCCCGCTTCACAATAATCCCCTCCTGCTTCCTTCCTCTTGCTCCTGCACTTGAACAATACGGCCCTCTTCTCTCACAGAGACGAGGGCCGCGGTTCCACTCTGCTTCCAGCATGCGGCCACGTCGCCTGCATGCCAGCACTCTCAGCACGGTAACGGGTGCAGCCGTCCAGGCCTACTCCCGTCAAGCGGTTTCGGTTGGAGGATCCGGGGTGCACTTCATTGGGTCAGCCGCAGGATGCTTCCACCAAGTGCATCCCTCTCTGGGCGGCCTGGGCAATTACTCTCCCCATCATGTCCGGTGCGTGATAATACCCTTATTATATGCAAGCCCGCAGGGCAAGTCAACACTGCCGGGTGCGCAGGGCAGCCACGGCCTGAACAGCGATCCCTTCTTCGCGGCCAACGAAACCCAGGCCTTCTGTGGTTGTCGCCTTGACGCTGACGTGCCGCTCCGCGATCCCCAACGCCTGCGCAAGGCTGGCCCTGATCGCCGCCTTCCAGGGGGAGAGTTTGGGCTGCTGGGCCATGATCACCGCGTCCACGCTGCAGATTTCCCAGCCGCCTGCGTTCACCAGGTCCATGACATGCCTCAGCAGCAGCATGCTGGAGATACCGGCATAGCGCTGATCGGTGTCGGGGAAGTGCTCGCCAATATCCCCCTCGCCCATGGCGCCCAGCAGGGCATCCATGATCGCATGGGTGAGCACATCCGCATCGGAGTGCCCTAGAAGGCCTTTTTCATAGGGGATTGTGACGCCCCCCAAAACCAGGGGCCTGTCCGCCACAAGACGGTGCACATCATACCCGAAGCCTACAGAGACCTCTTCCCGCCGCGGCAGATCGTCAGGCGTGGTGATCTTGATGTTGCCGTATTCTCCTGCCGCGATATAGACGGGATGGCCCAGCTTCTCAACGAGGGCGCAGTCATCGGTGGCCTGCAGGCCTAGTTCCCGCGCCCTTTCGTGGGCTGCCAAGATGAGCTCGAAGCTGAAGATCTGCGGCGTCTGCATCGCCCACAGTTCAGCGCGGTTCAGTGTATCCACCACAAAGCCTTCCTGCACCCGCTTGATGGTGTCTTTTACGGGCACAGCCAGCCCCACTGCCTTGTGCACAAAGGCGGCCTCAAGCCCGCGGCGGACGAGCTCTGGGTTGATGAAAGGCCGGGCTCCGTCGTGGATGATCACCCAGTCCGTATCCAGCGGCAGCACCTTCAGCCCCAGGTACACGCTTTCCTGCCTTTCCGCTCCGCCGGCCACTACCTGCACAGACCGGCTGGGTGCTGCCTGCCGTGCCAGCTCCCGCACCAGCTCCAGATCGACAGCCCTGGTCACCACCACCAGGTCAGTGACTTCCTCCATAGCTGCGAAACACTCTATGCTGTACTGCAGCATGGGTCTGCCCCGCAGCGGGAGCAGCACCTTGTTGCCCTCTGCCCCCATGCGCTTCCCTTCCCCAGCCGCAGCAATGACGACTCCTACCCGCATATGCACCGCCTCCTGCATCGTGCCTCCTGCCTCCTGCCTCTTGCCTCCTGCCTCTTGATCAAAAAACGGCCCGATGTCTCAGCACCGGGCCTTGCCAAACATAAGAACCTATAATGCCCGCTCCATACCCTTGGGTTTCGCAAAGATCATGCGCCCGGCGGCAGTTTGAAGGACGCTGGTGACCAAAACCGCCACTGTCTGCCCGATGTAGCGGCGCCCCCCGTCCACCACAATCATGGTGCCATCATCTAGGTAGCCGACGCCCTGACCCTGCTCCTTACCGTCTTTGATCACGTGCACCTTCAGTTCTTCTCCAGGCAGAACCACAGGTTTCACGGAATTCGCTAGTTCGTTGATGTTGAGCACCGGCACACCGTGCAGCTCACAGACCTTGTTGAGGTTGTAATCGTTGGTGACCACTTTGCCTTTGATGTCCTTAGCCAGCTTCACCAGCTTTGTGTCAACCTCACTCAGCTCGCCGTAGGTGTCCTCTATTATGCGCACGGAACAGTAAGGTTCTTTTTGAATGCGGTTGAGGATATCCAACCCCCTGCGGCCGCGGTTGCGCTTCAACACATCGGATGAATCGGCGATGTGCTGCAGCTCCTCCAGCACGAAGGAGGGAACGATCAAATCTCCTTCAAGAAAACCAGACTTGGTGATATCTGCAATCCTGCCGTCAATGATAACACTGGTATCAAGTATTTTTGGACTGGCCTCCGAGCCGGTCTTCAAGGAACGGCGGACTCGATCGGAGCGGGAAAACACTCCGGAAAACTCATCGGTCTTGCGCAGACCCACCACAACTCCGAGATAACCCAGGAGAATCCCCAACACGACGGGGACATATTCCCCCAACACGGGGATACGCAGCAAAGGAATGGAGATAACCAGAGCAATAACCCAGCCGCTGACTAATCCAATGATACCGCCCACTAATTCATGAGTCGGAGTCTTCAGTACGAAATGAGTTGCAGCCTTGGTGCCGAGCATCAAGCCCCTTACTACTGGCGGACCGACTAGCAGTCCGATCAAAACCCCGGCAAAAACGAACAGACCAACTAAGTAACCACTTGCCATGACTCCAACCAATACTCCTGCATCAACCAGCATCAACGATCCCGAATAACCTAAGAGCGCGCCTATAAATGCAAAAACGACCCTAGCAACCAGGACCAAACTTTCTTTCACCTCCCGCCTCGTCAATTGCTTGCGGCAGCCTGCCTTTTCTAGTCCTAGTATTTCCTGTTCCCTGGCGAGTATTCTCTCTCGGTCCAAAATGTCCCGCCTCACCTCCTATGTCTGGAAAATGCTCTGAATCGCGTCTTCCACCTCCTCTTTCGTGGAATTCTGTGCTATTACTAACTCACTGACGAGGATCTGCCTGGCTGTATCCAGCATCTTCCTTTCGCCAGTTGACAGGCCTTTCTCCGCATCTCTGATCGTGAGGTTGCGCACTACCTCCGCCACTTCATAGATGTCTCCGCTCTTGATCTTCTCCATATTGGCACGGTAACGGCGGTTCCAGTTGGAAGACATGGCCGTTTCTTCGCCCTGAAGCACCTGGTAGACGCGCTCCACTTCGTCCTCGCTGATTACCTGGCGCAGGCCCAGCTCTTCCACGGAATTCATGGGAATCATTACCTTCATATCGCCGATTGGAAGCTGCATGATGTAATACTTCTGCCTCTCACCGAGCACTTCCCGCTCTTCGATGGCCACAATCACGCCCGCGCCATGCATGGGGTAGACAACGTGATCGCCCACGTTATACAAAGCAACACCCCCTTCGGAAACCCAACTATCTCCTTACGATAAATTTACCACTCTGGGCGAGTAAAGTCAAACGAGGGGGCAGTCGGCCCGCTGCCGCCTAGGATTTGCCCAAACTTGACAATCGTTTTTCACAAGCCTTATAATTGACTCAGAGTTGAGCCGATAAGCTGGCGAGAGGACGTGACCAACGTGACGAAGCCGTCAAACACTTGTCATGACTTTCAGAAAAACGTAGAAGAGAACTTGGTCAGGCACTACAGCATCCTGGACATCGTTTCTAAGTTCCAGGAGACCAATGCGCGGGTGAACAGAGCCCTGTTTAGAGCGGTGACCGATTGCGGCTGCATCAAGATCAACGCCTCCAAGCAGGTACTGCCCGATGACTGTTCCTTCGAAGATATCAGGAATCACGTCCGATCCCACCTGGAGGGGCAGCTCTGCGAAAACTGCAGGGATGTTCTCGAAGCCGAAGTCGGCCAAAACCTGTTCTACCTTGCCGGAATGTGCAATGCCCTGAATCTCAACCTGGAGGAGATCATCAACAAGGAAAGCCAGCGTGTGGCCACCTTGGGCATCTTCCACCTCCGCTGAGCTAGATGTGACTGTCAACCAAGGCCTGCTCACGAAGGCGCCGCAGACCATCGCGGATGGCCTTCGCCCGCACTTCTCCAATTCCTTCCACATCATCCAGTTCTTCGATGGTAGCCTCCATGATCGCCGATAGGCTGCCAAATGCTTCCACCAGATTCTCAATTACAGGCATGGGCAGACGGGGTATCTTAGCCAGGATACGGTAACCCCGAGCTGCGGCTGGCTGTTCCAGACTTCCCACACTGCTGCTGTAACCAAGCGTCTTGGACAGCATACCCACGTTGAGGAAGTCGTCGGCATCCCACTCCTGCATCTGATTCCAGGCGTCCGTTAGATTGTCGCCCACATAGTAATCCTTGAAGACCAGCAGCCCCTGGTCTTTTACATCTGCCACGAGCTCATCGAGCTGCATTCCCACCAGGCGCCCTTCCGAGCCGAGCTGGATGACGTAGCGCTCGATTTCGGTGGCAATTCTGTTCACCATCTGGCTGCGCTGGAGAACAGTGGTTACGTCTGATAGAGTAACCAAACCTTCGAATTCTAAAGCGCTCAGGTTGGCGAGGGACTGCTGGAACACGCTGCGGTACTTCTCTAAGGTTGATAGGGCCTGGTTAGCCTTGGAAAGGATTACGCTCACTTCCCGGACAACGTGCTTCCAGTTATCCTTGTAAATTGTGATCACGTTGCGGCGCTGGGAGATGGAGATCACGATCTGGCCGGTCTGCTTGGCCACCCGTTCCGCCGTCTTGTGGCGCGTGCCCGTTTCGTGGGTGGGGATCATGGGGTCGGGAGTCAGGTGCGTATTGGCGAAGAGGATCCGCTTGGTATCCCCGGAGAGAACGATGGCGCCGTCCATCTTGGCCAGTTCGTACAGGGCCTCAGGATGCATTTCGGCATCGATCCGGAATCCGCCGTTGCACAACGCCAGAACTTCGGGAGTGTCGCCGATAACGATCAGCGCCCCCGTCTTGGCCTTTAAGATGTTTTCCAGCCCCTCGTAAAGCTGGCTGCCTGGTGCGATCATCTGCAGATACTTGTACATGGCTTCCTCGTCGCGCATTGACTCACCTTCTCTTCCTCAGAGCTATTTCTAGAGCTTCTTGAATCGTCCGTACGCCATGAACCTGGAGAGGCTCATTCCCCTGCACGTTGCTTTTGGGAATGATGCACCGTTCAAAGCCCAAGCGGTGAAGCTCCCTCAAGCGCTGCTCTACGCCCCTCACTGCCCTGATTTCACCAGCCAGCCCCACTTCCCCCAGTACGGCGCAGAGAGGATCGACTCCCGCGTTCGAGTGACTGCTGGCCACGGCAACAGCCATGCCCAAATCTAGGGCAGGTTCCTGCAGCTTCAGCCCGCCCGCAGCATTGAGAAACACGTCTTGAGTCTGCAGGGGATACCCCTGCCTTTTTTCAAGCACCGCCAGAACCATGGAAAACCTCTGATAGTCAACCCCCGTGGTCTGCCTGCGGGGATTGCCCCCATAGGGGGTGGGGGTCACCAAAGCCTGAACTTCCACAAGGAGGGGGCGGGTGCCTTCCATGTAAGGCACCACCACAGAGCCCGGACTATCCACGGGCCGCTGGGATAAGAGGAACTCAGAAGGGTTGGCCACCGGGGTCAAGCCCTGCCCGGTCATCTCGAAGATGCCCACTTCATTGGTGGAGCCGAATCTATTCTTCACCGACCGAAGGATGCGGAACGAGGTATGTACATCGCCCTCGAAGTACAGGACGAAATCCACGGCGTGTTCGAGCACCTTCGGCCCGGCCAGCGCTCCGCCCTTGGTCACATGCCCGACGAGCAGAACGGAGATGCCGCCGCCTTTGGCGATCTGCAGGAAACGCCCGGCTGTCTCCCGCACTTGGGCCACGCTGCCCGGCGGTGAAGCCACTTCTTGAACATACATAGTCTGGATGGAATCAACGATAACTAACAGCGGCTTTTCTTCAGCGATGATGCGGCTGATCACCTCGCTGTCGGCCTCGCTGACGGCGATCAACCTCTCTTCCATGGCCCCCAGGCGCACTGCACGCAGCTTGAGCTGCCCGAGAGACTCCTCGCCCGTGACGTACAGTACCTTGCCAGCCTGCCGGGCTACACTGCTGGCCACCTGGAGCAGGAGAGTGGACTTACCGATGCCTGGATCACCGCCGATCAGGCCCAAGCAGCCGGGAACGAGGCCGCCTCCCAGCACCCGATCCAGCTCTTCCAGGCCGGTGCTGATCCGCGCGTGGCTGCTGTCTTCCACCTGGGTAAGGGGAACTGGCTTGCTCGAAGACACCCAGTTCTGCTGATCGCCCCAACGGCCAGCCTGCTTGTTCGCGGGCCCCGCCGTCTCTTCCACCAAGGTATTCCACTCGCCGCACACAGAACACCGCCCCATCCAGCGGGGACTCTCTGCTCCGCACGACTGACAGACAAAAACGGTAGTCTTCCTAGCCACGTACTGCCCTTTCTAATATCCCAAATTTTTACTTCTTTTTTTATTATACCATCAGAAAAGGGAGCGCACAACTGCTCTCCACCGGAGCGCGCTCCCTTTCTAGCTGTTGAAATGCTGCGCGGTCACAGCGGCTGCCGGCTTTAATAGAACACAAATTCGCCTTCTTTTGCATCCACTGTGATCGTACCTCCCTGCCCGAAGGTTCCCTTGAGGATCTCTTCAGCAAGCGGGTTTTCAATATACCTCTGGATCGCCCTGCGCAGCGGCCGCGCTCCGAAATCGGGGTCGAAGCCCTTGTTGGCCAATAGCTCCTTGGCCTGATCGGTAACGACCAGCTTGATGTCCATCTCAGAAAGCTGCAGGCGCAGTTCCTTGAGCATAATCTCAGCGATCTGGGAGATATGCACCTTGTTCAGGGCATGGAATACTACTACTTCATCGATGCGGTTGAGGAACTCGGGGCGGAAGGTGCGCTTGAGCTGCTCCGTTACCTTCTCCTTCATGGCCAGGTAGTCGCTGCGCTCGTCCACCACTGCCCGGAAGCCGATCCCCGACTCCCGCCTGATCTGCTCGGCGCCGACGTTGGAGGTCATGACGATCACCGTGTTGCGGAAATCCACCAGCCTGCCTTTGGAATCGGTGAGCCGGCCGTCTTCCAGAACCTGGAGCAGGATGTTGAATACCTCTGGATGGGCCTTCTCGATCTCATCAAAGAGCACGACGGAATAGGGCTTGCGGCGCACCTGCTCCGTGAGCTGACCGCCTTCTTCATACCCCACATAACCCGGAGGGGAACCGATCAAGCGGGCCACTGCATGGCGTTCCATGTACTCAGACATATCCAGGCGGATGACAGCATCCTCATCACCAAACAGCGCCTCGGCTAGCGCTCTGGCCAATTCAGTCTTGCCTACCCCAGTAGGCCCCAGGAAGATGAAGGAACCGATGGGCCGCTTGGGATCCTTGAGACCCGCGTGGGCTCGGCGCATGGCCTGGGAAACCACGCTGACCGCTTCGTCCTGGCCAACGACCCTCTGGTGGAGCACCTCTTCCAGGTTGAGCAGGCGCACTGCCTCTTCCGCGGCGATCTCCGTCACCGGGATGCCTGTCCAGCTGGCCACCACGGCAGCGATATCTTCGGGAGTAACCACCGCTTCTTTGCGGCCGTGGCTCTTGCGCCACTCCTGGCGCTTCTCCTCCAGTTCGGCCTGGAGTCTCTGCTCTTCGTCGCGCAGGCGGGCAGCCTGTTCAAACTGCTCATTCTTGATGGCGGCTTCCTTCTCCACGATCGTCTCTTCGATCTTGGCCTCAAGCGCCTTCAGGGCAGGGGGCGGAGTCAAACCCCGCAGGCGCACCTGGGAGCCAGCTTCGTCCATCAAGTCGATGGCCTTGTCCGGCAGGAAACGGTCGCTGATGTAGCGGTCTGACAGGCGGGCAGCGGCGACAATTGCCTCATCTTGGATTTTCACCCGGTGATGGGCTTCGTAGCG
>DURQ01000073.1 GCA_012840725.1 Bacillota bacterium | reverse complement strand
GAGCCATTTCTGTCCGACCTGCCAGAAGGAAGAACCATGATCGGCCTCACTGGCGGAATCGCCAGCGGCAAGTCGGCCGTGGCTGACCGCCTGCGCCTCCTCGGAGCGGTTGTTCTGGATGCCGATCTGTTTTCCCGAGAGGCTGTGGAGCCGTACGGCCCCTGCTGGCACCAAGTGAAGGAAGCGTTTCCCTCGGTGATCCGAGCTGATCAGACCATCGACCGGCGCCTGCTGGGAGAGATCGTCTTCGCCGATGAACAGAAGCGCCGACTCCTGGAAGGCATAATCCATCCCTATGTGCTGAATAGAATGCTTCAAGAAGCTGAGCAGGCAGGAAAGGATGGGCGAAGAGTCTTTGCTGAGGTTCCGCTGCTTTATGAAGTGGGTTGGGACCCCATGATGCAGGAAGTCTGGGTGGTCTATGTGCGGCCCGAAGTCCAGCTTCAGCGCCTGATGGCTCGCGGGTCTCTCAGCCGGGACCAGGCGGAGCGCATGATCGCCAGCCAGCTGCCGCTGGAGGAAAAGAAGCGGCTGGCAGACAAGGTGATAGACAATAACGGGCCGCTGGAGAACACATGGGAGCAGGTAGATGCTCTCTGGAAGGAGCTGGAGCGTGAGAATCGCCTTAATTGCCCATGATCAGAAAAAGAAGGCCATGATCGCTTTTGTGCAGCGCCATATAGCCGACCTCAGGGGTAATGAACTGTACGCCACCGGCACCACCGGCCGCCTGATCCAGGAAGCAACCGGGCTGGAAGTGCAGCGGGTGCTGTCTGGACCGCTCGGTGGTGACCAGCAGATCGGGGCGCTGGTCGCGAGCGGGGAGGTGGATGCCGTTATCTTCCTGCGCGATCCCCTTACCGCGCAGCCCCATGAACCGGACATCACCGCGCTGCTCAGGGTATGCGATGTGCACAACATCCCTCTGGCAACCAACGAAGCCACCGCCGAACTGGTGATGGCTCTCGTGCGCATCCGCCGCGCCACAGGAAGCGAGGGATGATCCCAGTGCGCATCCTCGCCCTGCTGCTTTTGGGCGTGGTTGTGGTGGGCTTGATCCTTCTGCCGCAGATCTTGCAGGAGTTTTTCCCAGTCAGCTTCGCTGAGTTGATCCAGGCCGCTGGAGAGCACCACGAGGTAGATTGGGCACTCATCGCCGCGATCATCCAGGTAGAGAGCAGCTACAGCCCTTCGGCGGTCTCCAAGAAAGGAGCGGTGGGGCTGATGCAGGTGATGCCGGAGACGGCGGCTTGGGTGAGTTCTCGCCTCGGGAAACAGGTGGCGAGGGAAGATCTCCTCGATCCAGAAGTGAACATCCAGCTGGGCACCTACTACCTGCGCTACCTCTTAGATCGCTTCTCCTCCGAGCAGGCAGCTCTGGCGGCCTACAACGGAGGCCCGAGTAACGTGGCCCGCTGGCTGGAAGAAGGAACCTGGGATGGCACCTATGAGCAGTCCCACCGCATACCTTTTGCCGAAACCCGGTCTTATGTGCGCAAAGTTCTTTTTATGCGCAGTCTTTATCGCTTTATCTATCCTCAGGGAATTCAGGAGTTGGAGCATTGAGAGGAGCCAAGGAGCATGGTCAAGCAGGTTGAGACTGTTCAGCAGGTGACAGATCTGAAGGTGGAAAAGGAAAGGTTCTTTTCCGCCACACACGAAGAGATTAAGCAGGGTCTGACGACAGATATCTACTTCGTCAAAACAAAGGAAATCCTGAAAAAGGCAGGTAGAGACGATGCGGAGGTAGTGGCGGAGATCTTCGGCCGGCGCTCGGGCGTCTTCGCCGGGCTAGCTGAAGTGCAGGTTCTGCTGAAGGATTTGGGACTTGAGGTCTGGAGCCTGGAGGAAGGGGAGACCTTTTCGGCCAAGGAAGTGGTCATGCGCATTCATGGGCGGTACAGCCTTTTCGGTATATACGAGACGGCCATCTTAGGAATACTGGCCAGTTCCAGCGGTTGGGCGACCGCGGCCCGCGCGGCCAAAGAAGCCGCCGACGGCAAACCTGTGCTCTGCTTCGGCGCAAGGCATGTCCATCCAGCCGTGGCTCCGGTGATGGAACGGGCAGCAGTGGTCGGTGGGGCAGATGGTGCCTCCTGCATCCTTGGCGCTAAACTTGCCGGCCTCGAGCCCAACGGTACCGTTCCCCACGCCCTGTTCTTGATCATGGGCGACACTCTTGAGGCGGCCAAAGCCTACAACAAGTTCATGCCCCCCGAATCGGCCCGCTCCATGCTTGTGGATACCTTCAAAGATGAAGTGGAAGAGAGCCTGCGCCTGGCTGCCTGCCCGGAGACGGGTTTGGAGGCGGTTCGCCTGGATACCCCAAGTGAGCGGGGAGGCGTTACCCCCGGCCTTGTGGAAGAGCTGCGAGCTAGGCTCGATCAGGCCGGTTTCCAGAACATCAAGATATTCGTTTCTGGAGGCCTCGACCCCGAGCGCATCAAGCTGCTGTCCGCTGCTGGAGCAGATGCCTTTGGCGTGGGCAGCTACATTTCTGGAGCACCGGCCATCGATATGACGATGGATCTTAAGATTGTTGACGGACAGGCCACCAGCATGCGGGGGCGCATCCCGGGGCTTATTCCAAACCCGCGCCTGAAACGGGTCATCTAACGGTTCCCGCGACTATCCCATATCTCCAAAGGCTTTTCAGAAGGATTTCAGCAAGTCGTATAGAACTACATTAGATTATTATGGATTGCGGCGAAATCCTCTGCTTTCCGGTGAGGGAAGCGAGAAAGGGAGGATGTTATGGCAGACAAACTGTTGTCAGTTAGAGATCTCAAGACCTATTTCTATACAGATGATGGAGTCGTTCCCGCGGTCGACGGCGTAAGCTTTGATCTTGAGCGCGGGGGTACTCTCGGCATCGTGGGAGAATCGGGCTGCGGCAAGAGCGTAACCTCCCTGACGATCATGGGCCTGATCCCGCAGCCGCCGGGCAAGATCGAAGGCGGCGTGATCGAGTTTGAGGGGAAAGACCTTCTCAAACTGTCCGAGGCCGAAATGCGCCACATCCGGGGCAATGAGATATCCATGATCTTCCAGGAGCCCATGACCTCGCTCAACCCCGTGTTCACGGTTGGCAACCAGATCATGGAAGCGATCATGCTGCACCAGAAAGTCGGTAAGGCCGAGGCACGGGAGAAGGCCATTGAGATGCTGCGCCTGGTGGGCATTCCCTCGCCAGAACAGCGCATCGACGACTTCCCGCACCAGATGAGCGGCGGTATGCGCCAGAGGGTGATGATCGCCATGGCGCTGTCCTGTAATCCGAAGCTGCTCATCGCCGACGAGCCCACAACGGCTCTGGACGTAACTATCCAAGCCCAGATCCTCGATCTAATGCGGGAGCTCCGCCGGGAGCTGGGTACGGCGATCATGATGATCACCCACGACCTCGGCGTCATTGCCGAGCTGGTGGAAAAGGTCGTGGTCATGTACACCGGCCGTATCGTGGAGTCTGCGGATACCTACACCATCTTCAAAAACCCCAAGCATCCGTACACCATCGGCCTGCTTGCTTCAATCCCCCGCTTGGACAGCGACGGTTCGCGGCTCAAGGCCATCCCCGGCACGGTGCCCACGCCGGGGAACTTCCCGACGGGCTGCGGTTTCCATCCCCGCTGCGCCTTCGCGACCGAGCTGTGCGCTCGCAAGAGCCCGCCATCCTTTGATATGGGCAACGACCACCATGTCGCCTGCTGGCGGCTGGTGGACTACGATGAGAATGCTGGCATAGACCAACGGGAGGTGGGCTAGAAGATGGCAAGAGAAGCAGCAGCCAAGGCAGGGCAGGAAGTCCTGCTTGATGTCAAGCATCTGGTCAAACATTTTCCCATCCGCCAGGGCATCATATTCTCCCGCCAGGTCGGTGCCGTGCAGGCGGTGGATGATATCAGTTTTACCGTGTTCAAAGGAGAAACCTTGGGCCTTGTGGGAGAAAGCGGCTGCGGTAAGACTACCACAGGCCGGCTGATCCTGCGCCTGATCGAGCCGACTTCGGGCGATGTTATCTTCCAAGGGAAGAACATCCCCCAACTGCCCAAGGATGAGCTGCGGGAGCTCCGCAAGGATATGCAGATCATCTTCCAGGATCCCTACGGTTCGCTCAATCCCCGCATGACGGTGGGCGACATCATCGGCGAGCCCCTGCACATCCACAAACTGGCCAGGGGAGCAGAGCGGGAGAAGCGCGTACGGGAGCTGCTGGAAGTGGTGGGCCTCAGCGCATTCCACGCCAGGAGGTTCCCCCACGAGTTTTCTGGAGGGCAGAGGCAGAGGATCGGCATCGCCCGGGCCCTTGCCGTGCGGCCGAAACTGATCATCTGTGACGAGCCCGTTTCCGCACTGGACGTTTCCATTCAGGCCCAGGTGATCAACCTCCTGCAGGATCTGCAGCGGGACTTCGATCTCACTTACATCTTCATCGCACACGATCTGAGCGTGGTCAAACACATCTCCGATCGGGTTGCCGTGATGTACCTGGGTAAGATCGTGGAGCTCACGGGCAAGACGGAGCTTTACCAGAACCCGAAACATCCGTACACTCAAGCGCTGCTCTCTGCGATCCCTGAGGCTGATCCGACCATCAAGAAGGAAAGGATCATCCTCAAGGGAGATGTACCGAGTCCGATCAACCCGCCAAAGGGCTGCCGCTTCCACACAAGGTGCCCGAAGGTGATGGATATCTGCCGGACTCAAGAGCCCCCGCTTGTGGACACGGGCGGCGGTCACATGGTGGCCTGCCACCTGGTTCCGGCGGCGGAAGAAAAGGGTGCATAAACCAAGGCAAAAAGAAAAGGTCCTCCGGTGGGGGACCTTTTTCCGTCGGGTGGAATTTACTCGTCAGCCTGCTCCTGGAAGGCGGAGATAATCTCCTGCAGCTTCTGAGCAAGGTCTGCCAGGTTCTGTGCGGACGCTGCCGTCTCTTCTGTGCCCGCGGCTGTCTGTTCAGTAACATCGCCGATGGACTGGAAGAGGGCAACTGCCTCACGGCTGCGTGCCGTCTGGGCTTGGCATTCGGCAGCGATCTGCTGCACCAGGGCTTCCGTCTCCTTGGCGGCCTTGGTGATCTGCTTGAGTGCTTCCCGCACGTCCCCGACTTCCAGCTGGCCTTTTGCCACGCTCTCCAGAGAACGGGCAGTCTCGCTCTGGATCCTTCTGAGGACCTGCTCGATCTCCTCGGTAGCCTTCTGGGACCGGATCGCCAGATCGCGCACTTCTTCCGCAACCACTGCGAAGCTGCGGCCTTGTTCTCCTGCGCGGGCAGCCTCGATGGCGGCGTTCAAGGACAGGAGGTTGGTCTGCTCGGCGATGTCTCGGATCAGGCCGAGGATCTTGCCGATCTCGCCAGTCTGCTTGCTCAGGCTGTCCACGGACTGCTTGATGACCTCCATGCCCTGGACCGCTTCCGCAGCCTGGACTTCGCCCTGGGCCGCTGCCGTGGTTGCATTCTGGGAAAGGCTGACCGCTTCTTCAGCTCGTTTCTCCATGTTCAGCATGGCCTCGTTCATCTCTTCGACCTGCTTGGTGCCGGCATGAACGTCTTCGCTCTGGTTCTGGGCTCCGGCGGCCATCTCTTCCATGCCCGCGCTGATCTCCTGACTGGAAGCGGCCAGCGCCTCGCTGGCGCTCCGGATGCGGTGCAGCATGCGGGCCAGCTGGGTGGTCATCTCGTTAAAGGCAAGGGTGAGATCGCCTGTCTCGTCTCTGCGCAGGCGTTTGGGTTTGTACTGGCGCAGGCGCCCCTTGGCAACGTCTCGGGCGTGGGCAGTGAGCTGGATCAGAGGCTGGGTGATGCCCCGGGCGAGGAGGATGGCGACGATCACAACCACCAGTCCTGTGAGAGCGATGCCGGCGTAGCCAAGCGTGCTCAACCTCTGTACAAGAGTCAAGGCCTGTTCCGTGGGCTGGGCGATGCGGATCTCCCAGCTGCTTCCAAAGGCGGGCACCATGCTTAGGTCTACCTGCGCCGAGGCGGTGATCGCTTCCGCCCCGATGCTGGTCTGCCCGACCTGTTCAGCATCCGTGGCGAGAGCGATGGCCCGGGGAGCGGTGCCTGCTGAGAAGACGCTGACCTCCGTTCCCTGTGGAGTGTTTTGGATACCAAGCACGACCTGCCCGGAGCTCAACAGCTGCAGCTCGCCGGCTTCGATCTCGGCCACGATGGGAGCGATCGCCTTGGAGAAGTAGCTGACGGGCACAAGGCCGCGGATGGCACCTGCAGGCCTCGGTGTGCCGCTGGACAGGGAAGAAGACCTGTAGATCACAGCTGCCATGACCAGTCCGACCTCGTCTTTGTCAGGCAGCTGCTGCAGGTCGCTGATGTACTTGCCGTTTTCCAGCGCCGCCTTGAACCAGAGTTCATCTGGGTGCATAAAGCGGTCCGGACGCTCGGTGGCTCCCAGAACCATGCCATCCGTGTTGACCACGATCAGCTGGCTGAAGCGCTGAAAGTCTGTGACGTTGCTGACCAAGAACTCCTGCGTGCGAGTGTTAGCCTCGAGGTTCCTGGTTTCCGCCATGATGGCTTCCATTTCTTCGATAGTCTTGTTTTCCAGGCCTAACTCACGCATTGCGGTGGTCGGCCGGATCACTGCCATCTGCTCGAGGGAAGGGTTGACGGCCAGGTTGTCCAGATCATAGGTGAGCTGCTGGATCGAGCTGGCCAGGGACTCTGCGACTCGGCGAGCCTGATCAGATAGGGTGTCTTCCACCATGGCAGTGATCGTGCTTCGAGTCTGGGAGATGACCACGAGCGTGAGCAGGATAAGGGGTACGAGTGCGAGCAGAATGAAGGCCGTAATCAGCCGCGCCTTCAGCCTCAGGCTGAACTTCCTTTTGGGTTTCGTTTTTTCGGCTGCGTTTCTTTCACGACGGGCCATGGTGTCACTCCTCTACCACTAAAATGTCTTTTTATTCCGCTTCCACAGCACATTCTCCTTCCAGCATTGGGAAAAATCGTTTGCTTTGCCATCTGGCCCTTTTTGTGGTAAAATGCAGTTAAAGCGTTGTGGGGAGGCGGGAGAATGAACAAGCACATCAAGACGCTCAGCGGGACCCCTCTGCAGAGCACCCTGGCAACGGGGGGCTGCGGTGAGTGTCAGACATCGTGCCAATCGGCCTGCAAGACTTCTTGCACCGTTGGCAACCAAGCCTGCGAGCGGTAAGGATCCAAGCAACCTTCTAAGGCACAGGAGGTTGCTTTTGGATTTCCAATGGCTTTTTAGGAGTGAAACCTTTGCTTGATAAAACCTGTGTGCACGTCTTCAGCCAAGGCGGCCTGCACTTTGCTGTCGACGGAAACTCCGGAGCGGTGCACGTTCTCGATGACACCGCCCTGGAACTGATCACTTCCATCCTGGAGAGCGATAAGATCGCGAGCCGGGAGGACATAGTTCAGTATCTCAAGCTGCACCCCGCTTTCGAAGAAGTGGGTGCAGAGGTGCTGGAGCTGGTTGATGCAGGCCTGCTGTTCAGTGCGGACCTGACAGAGGTCCCGCCCAGGCCTGAGTCGGTGGTGAAGGCCCTCTGTCTGAACGTGGCCCATGACTGCAACCTGCGCTGCGCTTACTGCTTCGCCTCCACCGGAGATTTCCAGGGCGAGCGGGAGCTGATGCCCTGGGAAGTGGCCAAGGCCGCCGCGGACTTCCTGATTAAGTCCTCAAAGCACCGCCGGCAGCTGGAGATAGACTTCTTTGGCGGAGAGCCGCTCTTGAACTGGCCCGTGGTGGAGCGTACTGTGGAGTATGCGAAAGAGCAGGCCGAGAAACACGGCAAGAGCTTCCGCTTTACGATCACCACCAACGGCCTGGGTCTGACGCCGGCCATAGCGGACTTTATCAATGAGAACATGTATAACGTGGTGCTCAGCCTTGATGGTCGCAGGGAAGTCAACGACGGTCTGCGCCAGACGGCAAGCGGACGTGGATCGGTGTACGACATCGTAGTGCCAAAGTTCCAGCGGCTGGTAGAGGGCCGCCAGGGGAAAAGCTATTACGTACGGGGCACCTTTACCGCAGACAACCTCGATTTCTCCGAGGACGTTGCCCACCTGGCCGACCTGGGCTTCACGCAGATCTCCATCGAGCCCGTGGTCACTTCTGAGGACAGCGGCTGGGCACTGCGTGAGGAACATCTGCCGGAGATCCTCAAAGAGTATGAACGCCTGGCCGAGCTCTTTCTGGAACGCCGCCGGACAGACCGGCCCTTCAGCTTCTTTCACTTCAACGTGGAACTGAAGAAAGGCCCCTGCTTGTACAAGCGGCTGTCTGGCTGCGGTGCGGGCTATGAGTACCTGGCTGTGACGCCAAAAGGCGAGCTCTATCCATGCCACCAGTTCGTGGGCAGAGAAGACTTCCTGTTGGGCAGTGTTTGGGATGGGGTGACGAACCAGGGCCTGCCGCCCAAGTTCAAGGACGCCCATGTGCTGAACAGCCCTATCTGCAGGGAATGTTGGGCCAAGTATTACTGCAGCGGAGGATGCGTAAAAAACAACCTGGAGGCGGCAGCATCTTTCCAGGGTGTCGACGAATTGTCTTGTAACTTAGAGAAAAAGCGTTTAGAGTGTGCATTTTACATTCAAGCTTGTTCTCAGACCAGCTACCAGTGGGAATAATCACATATATTAACGCTCCTCAGAAAACGATGAAAAACAGGCTTTACGTGGGCACTTGGCTTGTTTGGAGTAGGTAGTGCAACCGGCTGGAAGCTTGGCTTTCAGCCGGTTTTTTTAAAAGGGGATGATGTGGTCTATGCGCAAGCGGCTCGGCGATATCTTGCTGGAACGGGGTCTGATCAGCCAGGAACAGCTGGCTTCAGCCCTGGAAGAACAGCGCAGGACTGGAGACCGCTTGGGCGAATGTCTGGTCAGGTTAGGATTCGTTACAGATGATCAAGTGGCCGATGCCTTGAGCGAGCACCTGCGCCTCGAGCGGGTGGACTTCTCCAGACGCTATCTCGCCCCAGAAGTCGTTGAACTAGTTCCTTCCAGTGTTATCACCTCAAAGTACGTGCTTCCGCTGGAGATCGAAGACGGGATCCTTTTCGTGGCCATGGCCGACCCTCTGGACATCAACGTCATCGATGACCTTCAGCGCCTCACCGGCAAGATCATCCGGCCGATGGTGGCCACGGAAGATGAGATCATGGAAGCCTTCCAGCGCACCAGGAACATCGCACAGAGCGCCCGGGAGCTTCTCGATGATTGCCGTGACAGGGAAGAAGAGGAACAGCAGGAAGAACGCACCCCCCAATACCTGGGCGATGCGCCCGGGGTACGCCTGGCCAACCTCATCCTGGAACAGGCGATCATGCAGAAGGCCAGCGACATTCACCTGGAACCCCACGAAACCAGGATGAAGGTGCGTTACCGCATCGACGGCCTGCTGCGGGATATTATGGAGATCCCCAAACACCTCCAGGGCGATATCAATTCCCGCCTCAAGGTCATGGCCGGCATGGACATCACTGAACGCCGCAAGCCTCAGGACGGCAGGATCCAGCTCAACTTCAACGGTTACGATGTGGATCTGCGCATATCTACTCTGCCCACCGTTTACGGAGAGAAGATCGTGGCCAGGGTGCTCCAGAAGGCGAGCCACCTCATGGATCTTGATGAGTTCGGCTTCAGCCACGCTGATCTGGAGAAGATCGAGCGCATGCTGCGCTTGAGCCAGGGTCTGATCCTGGTTACGGGCCCGACAGGCAGCGGCAAGACCACAACCTTGTATGCTTTCCTGAACAAGCTCAACTCGCCAGATAAGAACGTGATGACGGTAGAGGACCCCGTTGAGTACCTGCTCGATGGCGTTAACCACGTCCAGGTCAACCCGAGGGTCGGGCTGACTTTTGCCACTGGGCTGAGGACCGTCCTCAGGCAGGACCCCGATGTGATCATGGTGGGTGAGATCCGCGATGAGGAAACGGCCGAGATCGCGGTCCGGTCGGCCTTGACAGGCCACCTAGTTCTCTCGACCCTTCATACCAACGGAGCGGTGGCCACGGTTTCCAGGCTGTTCAACATGGGTCTGGAGCCGTATATCTTGAGCTCAACCATCATCGGTATAGTGGCCCAGCGCCTGGTGCGCCGGATCTGCCCCGACTGCCGGGAAGAAGTTGAACTCACGGATCCTTTGATCATAAGGTTCATCAGATCGCTCAATCTCGAACCCCCGCGCCGGGTGTACCGGGGCAAGGGATGCCCCCTCTGCGGGAACACTGGCTACAGGGGACGGACGGCCATTGGCGAAGTCTTGGTGTTCAACAAGGAACTGCGCCAGGCCGTGGAACGTCGGGCAGGGGAGGATGAGCTTATGGAGATCGCCCTGCGATCAGGTATGAACACCCTGCAGCATGCAGCAGTCTCCAAGCTTGCAGAAGGCGTTACTACCACTGAGGAAATCATCAGAACAGTGTACAGCGTTGAAATGGAGGGTGATCTGTAGTGCCCATCCCTGCCCAGATTCAGAGCCTAGTGGAGATAGCCACGGCCAGCCAGGCTTCAGATCTGCATCTATCCGCTGGCGTGCCTCCCATTCTGAGGGTCTTCGGGGCCATCCGCCCCGTTGAAGGTTGGGACAGGCTAATGCCTGATGAGATCCAGGAAATGGTTGAGCCGCTGCTCACTTCGGCACAAAAGGCGGAACTTGAGGAGCGTGGCCAGATCGACTTCTCCTTTGGCATACGCGGTGTGGGCCGCTACCGCTGCAATATTCCGAAACAGCGGGGTTCTTGGGCGCTTGCCATGCGGGTGATCAGCTCAACGATCAAGCCCCTGGAGGAACTGGGCCTGCCCGAGATCCTCCACGACTTGGCCCACCTGCGGGACGGATTGATTTTGGTCACAGGACCTACCGGAAGCGGCAAATCAACGACCCTTGCGTCGATGATAGATATTATCAACCGGGAGCG